>NZ_JBEWQE010000012.1:0-216765 GCF_040538975.1 Flavobacterium sp. UW10123 | reverse complement strand
TAACAGGCGGTACAGTGATTGCGCCAACAACAGCCTTGACAACAGGACAGTATTTTGCAGCAATTTCAGATGCAACAACAGGCTGCGAAAGTGCTTTAAGACTGACAGTCGATGTGATTGTAATAGATCCAGCAACGCCAACAACAAGTGCTGCGGCACAGACTTTCTGTACAGGCACAAACCCAACGGTTGCTAATATTCAAGTGAATGAAAGCAATGTAGTTTGGTATACAACTCAAACAGGTGGAACAGCTTTAGCTTCAACAACCGCGCTTACTACGGCAACTTATTTCGGAGCAATTAAAGATCCAGCAACAGGATGCGAAAGCAGTGCAAGATTACAAGTAGCAATTACAGTTGGAAACACAATAAATCCAACAACAAATAATACAGCACAAACTTTCTGTTCTGCAAATGCACCAACTATTGCAAACATTCAAGTAAATGAAAGCAATGTAACATGGTTTACAGCAGCAACAGGAGGAACTGCGATTCCTGCAGGAACAGCACTTACTTCGGGAGTATATTTTGGAAATATTGTTGATCCAGCAGGTTGTGAAAGCTCAACTCGTCTTCAGGTAACAGTGACGGTAGTTGATCCAAGTCCTACACCAACTACAACTAATACAACTCAAAACTTCTGTACTTTAAATTCGCCTACAGTGGCAAATATTCAAGTAAACGAAGCAAATGTAGTTTGGTATAGTACAGCAACAGGAGGAACAGCAATTCCGCCAACAACAGCTCTTGCTACAGGTACTTATTATGGTGCAGTTTCAAGTGCTATAGGTTGCGAAAATCCAGCAAGATTGGCTGTTACGGCAAATGTAAATTCGCCAAGTGTAATTACAACACCAAGAACAACACAAACATTCTGTTTATCTGCTTTACCAACATTAGCTAATATTTTGGTAAATGAAACAAATGTAGTTTGGTATGCGTCTGCAACTGGTGGAACTCCATTAGCAAATACAACTCCGCTTACGGCAACTACTTATTATGCAGGCTCATTAGCTAACACATTTAATGGCTGTGATAACGGACCAAGATTAGGAATTACAATTGCATTTGAAAATGATGCTGCAGTTCAGCTTACTACTACAGATGATACGCCATGTGTATTCAAAGGAGTGACCTATTCAATTGCAAATGGAAAATCTAATTATGTATGGACTATTAACGGAGGTACTATTATTTCAGGTGGTGGTACAAACGATGGATCTGTAACCGTTTCTTGGTCAGATATTGGGCCAGGAACTGTAACAGTAGCTTATGTTAACAATTGTGACGAAAGAACAATGAAGACTTTAAATGTTACTGTAGCAAGCTGTTCAGATTTAACGATTACTCATACGGTTGATAATCCGACTCCGAATTTTGGTGATCAGGTAACATTTACGATTACTGTAAACAATGTAGGTGAAGGAGATTTCATTAATACTCTTGTTAGTGATTTACTTCCTAGCGGTCTACAATTAGTGAGTTCATCTGTAACATCAGGAGCGTATGACCCAGCAACACAGCTTTGGACAATCCCAACGTTAAATGCTGGTCAGAGCGTCGTATTGACAATAGTGGCAGAAGTTTTACCAAATGGCAATTACACAAGTGTAGCAACTATAGAGACTTCAACTCCTTTAGATGTTGATGCCTCAAACAATTCAGCTTCGGTAACATTAGTACCAATTTGTTTAACGGTTTACAATGAGTTTACTCCAAATAATGATGGTAAAAACGATTTGTTCAGAATAGATTGTATTGAGTCTTATCCAAACAACGAGCTGAAAGTATTTAACAGATACGGAGCGTTAGTGTATAGTAAAGCACATTATGAAAATGATTGGAACGGAACAGCAAATGTATCCGGTGTAATTAATAGAGGAGATATGCTGCCAACAGGTACTTATTTTTATGTGATAACCATTGGAGATGGAACGGTTAAAAAAGGCTGGTTGTCTATCATGAGATAACCCACTTCTATTAATCATCTAATTAATTAAACTAAATAAGTATCGTTATGAAACTATATATAAAATCATTAGAAACATATTTCATTTTAATATGTTCTTTTATTACGGTTTGCGCTTCGGCACAGCAAGATCCCGAATATACGCAGTATATGTATAACACTATGGCGGTAAATCCAGCGTATGCTGGATCTACCGGAACCATAGAGGCAGCACTTTTATATCGTTCTCAATGGGTAGGAATGCCAGGTGCTCCAGAAACCCAATCTTTCTCCGTTCATTCTCCACTTAGAAATGAAAAACTAGGAGTAGGTTTAAGCGTTGTAAATGATAAAATCGGACCTTCAAATGAATTGTATCTTGATGGAAACTTCTCTTATTCATTGCCTCTTGGTTATGAAAAAAGATTAGCTTTTGGTATTAAAGCTGGTACAAGAATGTTAAACGTCGATTGGTCTAAAGGAAGATATTATGATGATGACGATGTTTTGTTAAATCAGAACATTAACAATCAGATGAAACTAGCAGTAGGAGCAGGGGTTTACTATTATACTGAAAAGTGGTATGTAGGATTTTCTATCCCGAGTTTTATTCAGAATGATTACTATGACGACGTTCGTGAATCTATTGATTATGATCGTATGCATTACTATTTAATGGGAGGTTATGTTTTTGATTTGAATCCAAATTTGAAATTTAAGCCAGCGTTTTTAGTAAAAGCAGTAAGCGGAGCTCCACTTACCGCAGATATATCAGCAAATTTCATGATTCAGGAAAAGTTTGTTATAGGAGGAGCGTATCGAACAGATGATTCGGTAAGCATACTAGCAGGTTTTCAAATTTCACCAAGTTTCTTTCTTGGATATGCTTTTGATTACACTGTAAGCCAATTGAACAAATACAATGATGGTTCTCACGAATTCATCTTACGTTATCAATTTGTGCAAAAACAAAGTAAAATTAAATCTCCTCGATTCTTCTAAAAACAAAACTTATGAGAAAACTATATATCCTATGTTTAATTTTGAGCGTTACGTTTAGTTTCGCTCAAAAAACTAACTTAAAGAAAGCTGATGCCTTGTTTAGAAGCTTTTCTTATTCGGATGCTTCCAAAGCTTACGAAGAATGTTTGCAAAACATAAAAGATCCATCAGCGCAGACTTTGAAGAATGCGGCAGATTCCTATTATTTTATCTCTGATTCCAGAAATGCACTAAAATGGTATAGAAAACTGTATGAAGTACAAGGAAATAATCTGACTGATATTTACTATTTGCGTTATATCCAATCTATGAAAGCAGTAATGGATTATGATGAAGCAGATAAAATCACAAAAGAATATTTAGATAAAAAAGGTGATAAAGCAGAGATTAACAGATACGTCGCCCAAAAGAATTACATGGACAGCGTAGCGAAGGCAAAACCTCTTTACACCATTAAAAATTTAGATATCAATACCAGTAAATCAGATTTTGGAGCTACATTTTTTAAAGACAATGTAGTATTTACTTCGGCTCGTGATACAACAAAGTTTAGTGAGAAATTGTATACATGGAACAATCAGCCTTTTCTTAATCTTTATATCGCAGAAAGAAATCCAGCAGATGGAAATTTATTCAATGAGACGGTTTTTCTTCCGAATGTAATGACCAAATATCATGAAGCAACGGCAAGTTTTGACAGTCAGGGGAAAACGATTTATTATTCGACCAATATAGTAAAGAAAAACAAATTGGTTGTTGATGAAGCGAGAGTAAATAATTTCCAAATTGTAAAAGGATCTATTGTTAATAATAAACTGGAGAATCCAGAGAAGGTGTTTTTTGACAGTGATGATTACTCTGTTGGGCATCCTTCACTAAGTGAAGACGGAAAATTACTTTTCTTTGCTTCAGACATGCCAGGAGGACAAGGAGAAACCGATTTATATATGGTGAAAATTGCGGCAGATGGGACGATGAGTTCACCTGAAAATTTAGGCCAAAACATTAATACTATTGGTAATGAAGTGTTTCCATTCTTTCAAAACGGAGTTTTATATTTCTCTTCTGATGGACATTATGGCTGGGGAGACTTGGATGTTTATGAAAGCAAGCTTCAGGCAGACGGAACTTTTTCAGCGCCAAAAAACCTTGGAGCGCCTATCAATAGCAACAAAGACGACTTTTCTTTTATAATTGACAAAACAGATGCTTACGGCTATTTTTCTTCAAATAGGGCTGGAGGAAAAGGAGACGATGACATTTATTCTTTTGTAAAAGGAAAACCAGTTTGCAATCAAAGTATTTCTGGAATGGCTATTGATCGTAAAACGAAAAAACCTTTGACGGATGTGACGATTATGGCATACAACTCCTTCAGTGAAGTTTTAGGTGAGACCAAAACAAATTTTGACGGAAAATATGCCATTGAAGTTCCTTGCAATAAAGTAGTCAAAATGATTGCCGCAAAACCAAATTACAGTAGCGACGATAAAACCGTAGAAACCACCGGTGAAAACGGAGGTGAAATAAAAGACGTGAATTTTGAACTAAGCAATTACGACGATTTGGTTGTGAAAAAACAAGGAGTTGAAAAAGTAGATGTAAACCCGATTTATTTTGATTATGATAAATACGATATAACGCCAAAAGCAGTAGAAGAATTAACAAAAGTTGTCTTCATTATGCAGAAATTTCCAAACATCAGAATCAAAATTGAATCTCATACAGATTCGCGCGGAAAAGATTCGTACAACTTAAAACTTTCAGACAATAGAGCAAAATCAACACGAGATTATATCCTTTCACAAGGTATAGATGCTTCTAGAATTGAAAGTGCAATTGGGTATGGTGAAAGTCGCTTAATCAACAAATGTAAAAATGGTGTAAAATGTACTGAAGAAGAACATTTGTTAAATAGACGTTCAGACTTTATCATTATTCAAAAATAATTTTATATTTTCGCTGTAAGATATTGATTTTCAGTTAAAAATATAAAACGTCGAAACCATTTGGAAGTTGGTTTTTTTAATTCTTTTTTAAGAATAATGGACAAGGAGAGAATCAGACTGCATGAATTTGCAGTCTGATTTTTGATTTTCTAAAACTTTTATTTTTTCTGCATTTGAACAAAAATAAATTCTAATTTTGATATTCAGTTTTTCATTACAATAATCTGCAATATTTTACAATTTATGAGCATTCAAGAGACCATTCAAACATTACGAAATGAACTTAATCAGCACAACTATAATTACTATGTGTTAGACAATGCCACAATTTCAGATTATGATTTTGATATTAAGCTGAAAGAACTTCAGGATTTAGAAAGAAAGCATCCAGAATTTTTTGACGAAAACTCACCAACACAAAGAGTTGGCGGAACGGTTACCAAAAATTTTAAAACCATTGCACACCAATACAGAATGTATTCTTTGGATAATTCTTATTCTAAAGAAGATCTTTTAGATTGGGAAAACCGTATTCAAAAAGTATTAGGAAATGTTAGTTTGCAATATACTTGCGAATTGAAATATGACGGAGCCTCAATAAGTATTACTTACGAAAACGGAAAATTAGTTCAAGCCTTAACACGCGGAGATGGTTTTCAAGGAGATGAGGTAACAAATAACATCAAAACCATAAAAACGGTTCCGTTGCATTTAAAGGGAAATTATCCCGATAAATTTGATATCCGAGGCGAAATTATCCTTCCGCATGCTGGTTTTGAGAAAATGAATCAAGAGCTAATAGAAATCGGAGAAACACCATATTCAAATCCAAGAAATACAGCTTCAGGAAGTTTAAAATTGCAAGATAGTGCTGAGGTTGCTAAACGTCCACTAGAATGTCTTCTTTATTTTGTGACAGGAAACAACTTGCCTTTTAAAACTCAATTTGAAGGATTAGAATTGGCTAGAAGCTGGGGATTCAAAGTTCCGAAAGAAGCAAAATTAGCCAATAGCATGGACGAAGTTTTTGACTTTATTGATTATTGGGATGTACACCGCCATAATTTGCCATATGAAACTGATGGTGTTGTGGTAAAAGTAAATAGCATTCAGTATCAGGAAGAATTAGGTTATACAGCCAAATCGCCACGTTGGGCAATTGCTTATAAATTTAAAGCTGAACAAGTTTCAACTGTATTAAAATCAATTTCGTATCAAGTTGGAAGAACTGGAGCCATAACACCAGTTGCCAATTTGGAGCCTGTACAGCTTGCGGGAACAATCGTTAAAAGAGCTTCTCTTCATAACGCAGATCAGATTGAAAAATTAGATATTAGAATAAACGATACTGTTTTTGTTGAAAAAGGAGGAGAAATCATTCCAAAAATAATTGCAGTAGATTTAGAAAAACGTCCTGAAAATTCAGAACCAACACATTATATTGCTTACTGTCCAGAATGCCATACAGAATTGGTTCGAAATGTTGGAGAAGCCAATCATTACTGTCCTAATTTCTACGGATGTCCTCCGCAGATTATAGGAAGAGTGCAGCATTACATTTCAAGAAAAGCGATGGATATCGAAGGACTTGGAGGAGAAACGGTTGCTTTATTGTTTAAAAATGGTTTGGTTCACAATTATGCTGATTTGTATGAATTGAAAGTTGAGGATATTCTGCATTTAGAAAGAATGGCTCAGAAATCAGCAGAGAACTTGGTAAACGGAGTTCAGAAATCAAAGGAAATTCCGTTTGAGAGTGTTTTGTTTGCGCTAGGAATTCGTTTTGTTGGAGAAACTGTGGCTAAAAAATTAGCCAAACATTATAAAAATATAGATGCTTTAGCCCAAGCTTCATTAATGGATTTAGTTTTGGTTGATGAAATCGGAGAAAGAATCGCAAAAAGCGTTATCGAATTCTTCGAAAATGAAGAGAACAAAAAAATTATTGAACGTTTAAAAAGTTATGGAATTCAATTTGAAATTGAAGAAAAAATAAACCCAAATGCTACTGATAAATTTGTTGGAAAAACCTTTGTGGTTTCTGGCGTTTTTAGTCAATTTTCTAGAGACGAACTAAAGAAAGCCATTGAAGATAATGGAGGAAAAGTAGGAAGCTCAATTTCTGCAAAAACAGATTTTGTAGTGGCGGGCGATAATATGGGACCAGCAAAACTGGAAAAAGCCACCAAATTAAATATCACCATATTATCAGAAGAAGATTTTATAAACAAATTGAATGAAGCCTAATAAACCATCATTAATTTTGTTCTTCCTGGCATTGTTCTGTACCATCATTTTTGATTGGACAGAACAGGACTTTTTTGCGACATACGCAAAGGCAATTGTTCTTCCGGCAATTTTTATTTATTATTTAATCAGCAGTGAGTTTGAAATAAAAAAAACGGAAGGTTTAATTTTTTTCTTCTGTTTTGTTGGCCAGGTTTATGATTTGATGGATATTGAAAGCTCTGAAATAGGAGGGGTACTAAGTTTTCTGATTGTTTATATTTTAATCGTGACCATATTTATTAGAGAACACGAGAGGATAAAATTAACCAAACGGGATATTTTGCCTATTTCTATCGTGGTTGTTTTTATTGTCTACTTATTAATCTCTGTTTTAAGCCTTCAGCTTGATAGTATGAGAAAATTTATTACGATTTATACTGTATATGGAATAGTGCTTAGTATACTGAGTTATTTCTGTTTTGTCACTTATATTACAAAAGGAACACATATGGCTCTGCTGATGTCGCTAATGGCAATAAGCTACATCTTCTCTGACATCTTTTATATTTTCAATGAATATTTCTCGTATTCTATTGTTTTGGTTTTAATACGAGATACAACTCAAATTCTAGCTTATTTCTTTATGGTAGAATACTTTTTAGAAAAAGCTAGAATTCAAAAAAAGACTATACCACAATAGTAGTGCTTTGGTTGGTATGAGCTTTGTCTTTATCAAAATAGAAATCGATACGGCCTAAATTAATTCCGTAACATCCCACTTGATTAACCAAAACATCTTTTCCAGCTTTATTTTTTACTATTGTAGGTTTGTCTAAGAAGGTATGTGTGTGACCGCCAATAATCAGGTCAATATCTTGAGTTTGTGCAGCAAATGTCAAATCACTTATTTTAGTTGGCTCATCTTTGTATTTGTAGCCTAAATGCGAAAGACAAATTACAAGATCACATTTTTGTTCTTGTTTTAAAAGTTTAGTCATATCCTGAGCAACTTCAACAGGATTATTATAAACCGTTTCCAGATATAGTTTTTTATCTACTAAGCCTTGCAGTTCAATTCCAACCCCAAAAACACCCACTTTAATTCCATTTTTATTAAAGATTTTGTACGGTTTAACATGCCCGTCCATAACCGTGTTTTTAAAATCGTAGTTAGAGTTAATAAAATCGAAAGTTGCATGCGGAAGCTGAGCATATAATCCATCAAGACCATTGTCAAAATCGTGATTTCCAATTGTCGATGCATCATATTTCATCATACTCATCAATTTAAATTCCAATTCACCTCCATAATAATTAAAATACGGTGTCCCTTGAAAAATATCTCCAGCATCTAATAAAAGTACATTTGGATTTTCTTTACGGATAGCTTCAATTAATGTTGCACGGCGAGATACACCACCTTTATTAGGATTACGCGGGTCATCAGCAGGAAAAGGATCAATGTGGCTGTGCACATCATTAGTATGTAGAATTGTTAGATGCTTAATATCGTTACTTTCAAAACTGCTCAAAGACAATCCTAAACTTAATAGGGCAGTACTCGCTGCTGTTTTTTCGATAAACTCTCTTCTTTTCATTTTATATATTTTTTTGCCAGAGGCGCTATGTCGTTTTAATTTTTTTAGCCACCAATTTCACGAATTAACACGAATTGGTTTTTCAATCATTTAAAAATTTGTGCAAATTGGTGTAATTCGCAGCAAACTTTTTTATTCTTCTGTAATTCTGATATTTTTTGGAGCAACTACGGTGTCTACTTCTTTAAAATAATCAATCAAGACATCTCTAAGTTTATAGTTTAAATCAAACTTTTGAGTGCTTTTTGCAAAGAAAGTCATACTGTCACCACCATTTGCTAAATAGTCATTTGTAGCAACATAATACGTTTTGTTTAGATCAAGCGGTTTACCTTGTACCATAATATCTTTTGCCTTGTTGTCTTTTGTAATAGTAAATGTCATTCCAGACAATGGCTGAGGTTTTTTTTCCTTAATAATATAGGCAGCAATATCTAAGATCTGATCACCTTTTAAAGCCATCACAACCAAACTGTTTTCAAAAGGCATAATTTCGAAAGCCGATCTTGTTGTAACATTTCCTTTAGGAAGAATAGCACGAATTCCACCATGATTTAAAAGGCATAAATCGATATCTTTCTTTTCGCGAGCGTTTAAAACAATATTTCCTCTTTGCACACAAACATCTGCCATTAAGCTCCCAATGCTAGTTTGCCATTTTCCAGTGCTTTTGTCAAGAGTCTCAGGGCAATAAGCCAATACATTATCCAAATCCTTATTAATGTGATCGCGATAAGGTTTAATAAAGTTTTCAATTTCAGAGGTTTCTCCAGCTTTTTCGGTAACTGGAACCTGTTTTCCTTCAATTTTAGTTAGATTGTAGTTCTTGGTGCTACAAGAAGAGATTGAAAAAAGTGTTAAGAATATAACAAAAAGTTTTAAAAATCCGTTATACTTTTTTAGTTTTACCATTTTAAATGCAACTTAAATAATTAATTTTGTAATCTGGTAAAAGTACTATGTTTTTGAATTATATAAAGGAGTTTTTTGTAAAAAAATCATTAAATGTTAATTTAAATAATGAAAAAAGCGAAGTATTTACTAAAAACGTTCAAACTATTGGTTTATTGATAGATGAGAACTCTTTTGAGTCTTCAGAAGCATTAATTGAGGAGTTAACGCTCCACGGAATTGCTTTGGAGAATATAAAAGTTCTTACCTACAGAGAAAAACTTAAGGAAAAAGAAGTTTATTCGCGTCCAACTTTTGGTAAAAAACACATCAATTGGAACGGCGAAATTACAGAAGGTTTTGTGAATGAATTTTTAGATTCAAAATTCGATCTTTTGCTCAGTTATTACGATGTTGAAAATATTTTTTTGATGTTGGTAACCAGCAAATCAAAAGCTAAATTTAAAGTCGGATTTTCTGCTGTAGATCAAAATCTGAATCGTTTGATGATAGATACAGGATTAGGAAACTATAAACTGTTCGTTTCAGAATTGTTTAGGTATTTAAAAAATATAAAATAAATTATAATTAATAATATGCAATCATTAATAGGAACTGGTGTTGCACTTGTAACGCCATTTAAAAAAGATTTTTCAGTTGACATTGAAGCTTTACAACGAATTGTAAACTTCTCTATAGATGGAGGAGTGGAATATCTTGTTGTAATGGGAACTACAGCAGAAAATGCTACCCTTACATCAGAAGAAAAAGAATTGGTTATAAAGACAGTAATCGATGTAAATAAGGGAAGACTGCCTCTAGTTTTAGGAGTTGGAGGAAATAATACTATGCAGATTGTTGAAGAGTTGAAAACAAGAGATTTCTCTGCTTTTGAAGCGATATTATCTGTTTCGCCTTATTATAATAAACCAACTCAGGAAGGAATTTATCAGCACTTTAAAGCAATTGCTGAAGCTTCTCCAGTTCCTGTAATCTTATATAACGTTCCAGGAAGAACGGCAAGTAACATGCTTCCATCGACAGTAGTGCGTTTGGCTAACGACTTTAAAAATGTTGTAGCTATTAAAGAGGCGGCTGGAGATATGGCTCAAGCAATGCAAATTATTAAAAATGCGCCAAAAGACTTCTTAGTGATTTCTGGAGACGATATGCTTGCATTACCAATTGTTTTAGCAGGAGGAGCAGGAGTGATTTCTGTAATTGGACAAGGTTTTCCTAAAGAATTTTCAGAAATGATTCGTTTAGGATTAAATAAAAAAGCAGCAGACGCTTTTAAAACTCATTACTTTTTATCAGATAGTATCGATATGATTTTTGAGCAGGGAAATCCAGCCGGAATCAAACAAATCTTCCAAGCGCTTGGAATTGCTGAGAATACAGTTCGCCTTCCTTTAGTTTCAGTTGATGATGCTCTAGCAGCGAGACTAAATGACTTTGTAAAAAACAGCATTAAATAATTGTTAAAGTGTTAGTATTTTAAGATACTAAAAAATTATTTTGCAGTAGCTAAATTAATAACTAAATTTGCCACCGAAACTTCGGTGCAATTTCACTTTGGCATAAAATTGTCTGAGAGATTGTAATAACAGTAAGAAAATGAAAAAAACACTATTGCTTTTAATTGTTGTAACACTTTTTTATTCTTGTGGAGAATATCAAAAAGCGTTGAAAAATGAAGATGTTGCAGCAAAATTTGAAATGGCAACAAAAATGTATGATGCCGGTAAATACACAAAAGCGATTCGTCTTTTTGAGCAATTAGCCACTTCTTACCGAGGAAAACCTCAAGCAGAAAAGCTGTTTTACATGTTTTCGCAATCGTATTATAAAACAAAACAATACTATTTGGCTGGTTACCAGTTTGAAGCGTTTGTTTCAGGTTATCCGCGAAGCGAAAAAGTGCAAGAAGCTGCTTTTTTAGGAGCTTATAGCTACTCTAAGTTGTCTCCAGTTTACAGCTTAGATCAAGCAGATACTGTAAAGGCATTAGAAAAATTACAAGCTTTCATAGATAATTATCCAAATTCAGAATACATTCCTCAAGCAAACGAGGCTGTACAAAAACTGAATGGTAAATTGGAGAAAAAAGCATACGAAAATGCTAAAGGATATAATACAATTTCAGATTATAAATCAGCTTTAATTGCTTTTGATAATTTTATCGCTGATTTTCCTGGAACACCTTTCAAAGAAGACGCATTGTTTTACAAATATGATTCAGCATATCAATTAGCAATCAACAGTATTCCTTCAAAAATGGAAGAACGTCTGCATGTTGCGCAAGCTGCATATGCTAATTTGATGAAATTTAAAAGCGATACAAAATACAAAGAAAAGGCAGACCAAATGAATGCCAGAGTTGAAACAGATTTACAAAAATTTACTAAATAAAATAAAGTCATGGATTTAAAAAAGACGAATGCTCCTGTAAACACAATAACTTACAACAAAACAGTTATTGAAGAGCCAACAGGAAATGTGTATGAGGCAATTACCATTATGGCTAAAAGAGCAAATCAAATTAATTCAGAGATTAAAAAAGAATTGACTGAAAAATTAGAAGAGTTTGCTACTTACAATGATAGTCTAGAAGAAGTTTTTGAAAATAAAGAACAAATTGAAGTTTCTAAATTTTACGAAAAATTACCAAAACCACACGCTTTAGCTGTTCAAGAATGGTTAGACGGTAAAACTTACCACAGAAGTTCAAACAAATAATAGTACAATGTCAGTTTTAAACGGGAAAAAGATTTTACTGGGTGTTTCCGGTGGAATTGCAGCCTATAAAACAGCCACTTTAGTACGACTTTTTATAAAAGCAGGTGCACATGTCCAAGTGATCATGACACCTGCTTCTAAGGATTTTGTAACCCCACTTACATTATCTACTTTATCAAAAAATCCTGTACATTCAAGTTTCTTTAATCAAGATGATGAAGACGAGGTTTGGAACAATCACGTAGAATTGGCTCTTTGGGCAGATTTTATGCTGATTGCGCCTGCTACTGCCAATACTTTATCTAAAATGGCAACAGGAAACTGCGATAATCTTTTAATTGCTGCTTATTTATCGGCAAAATGTCCAGTTTATTTTGCGCCTGCAATGGACTTGGATATGTACAAACACCCTTCGACTTTATCGAGCTTTGCTGCGCTTAAACAGTACGGAAACATTATGATTCCTGCTGAAAGTGGAGAATTGGCAAGCGGTTTATCTGGCGAAGGCCGAATGGCTGAACCTGAAAATATTGTTGCTTTCTTAGAGGCTGATTTAGAGAGTAAATTGCCCTTAAAAGGAAAAAAAATACTGGTTACAGGTGGCCCAACATACGAAGCGATAGATCCTGTGCGTTTTATTGGAAATCATTCTTCTGGAAAAATGGGATTTGATATTGCAAATGAAGCGGCAAGTTTAGGAGCTCAAGTGTTTTTAATTGCTGGACCAACTCATTTTAAAGCTAAAAATAGTTTGGTAAAAGTGATTGATGTTGTTTCTGCTCAAGAAATGTACGATGCTTGTCATTTATATTTTAATGAAGTTGATGCTGCAATCGCAGCTGCAGCAGTTGCAGATTATAGACCAAAATTTGTTGCAGATCAGAAAATTAAGAAAAATACAGAAGAATTTTCGATAGAACTAGAAAAGACAAAAGATATACTGTCTTCTTTGGGTGCCATCAAAAAAAATCAGTTTTTAATTGGATTTGCATTAGAGACTGAAAATGAAATTGAAAATGCTAAGTTGAAAATTCAGAAAAAAAACTTAGATTTGATTGTTTTAAATTCCTTACAAGATAAAGGTGCTGGTTTTAAAAAAGAAACCAATAAAGTGACTTTTATTGATAAAAATTTCGAAATAGAACCAATGGAATTGAAATCAAAAGAATCTGTAGCGGTTGATATTCTGAATAAAGTTATTCAATATTTTTCAAAATAACAAATTTAGAATATACGCCGAAAACATAAATTGGAAACGATTTATGTTTGTAAAATTAAATATCAAGACGATTATGAATAAGGTAGTTACACTATTGGTGTTTTTAAGCTTTGGTTTTGTACAAGCTCAACAGCTAAATTGTACAGTAACTATTAATACAGAACGGTTAACAAATCCAAATAATCAGGTTTTTAAAACACTCCAAACTTCTTTGGCTGAATTTGTAAATAAAACAGACTGGACAGGGTCAGTTTTAAAGCAAAATGAGAGAATAAACTGTTCGATGTATATTACTTTGTCGTCTAATAGTTCAGATCAGTTTACAGGAACCATTCAGGTTCAATCTTCAAGGCTGATTTTTAATTCTACTTATTCCTCTCCTGTTTTAAATTATAACGATAAAGATTTTAATTTTAGATATACAGAGTACGAGCCATTGTTGTTTAATCCTAGCACTTATGATTCAAATTTAGTTTCTGTAATCTCTTTTTATTGTTATATGATTTTAGGTATGGACGCCGATACTTTTCAAATGGGTGCTGGAAATCCGTATCTTCAAACAGCACAGAATATTGCCAATGTGGCGCAGCAAGGTGGTTTTAAAGGTTGGAATCAATCTGATGGACTTCAGAATCGCTACTATTTAATTAACGATATGATTGCGCCAACTTATAGCGATTTGCGTCAAACAACGTATGCTTATCATACAGGATTAGATGCTATGACGATGGATCAAAAAGCAGCAAAAGAGAAAATAAAAAATGCTTTGCTGTTAATTGGAAAATTGAATTCGGTGAAACCGAATGCTTTTATCACCCGAGTTTTCTTTGATGCAAAATCAGACGAAATTGTTTCTATTTTTTCTGGTGGACCAAGTATTTCTATTACTGACTTAACTGATGTCTTAAATAAGGTTTCGCCGTTAAACTCTACGAAATGGTCACAGATTAAGTATTAATCTAGTTTCCCATTTTGCAAACTTTGTTATCTTTCTAATCTTAATATTTTACCAAACTGCTCTATGATTACTTCACTGTCAATTAAAAATTATGCTCTTATTGAAAAACTTGCCATAGATTTTTCTAAAGGTTTTTCTATAATTACAGGTGAGACAGGTGCAGGAAAATCGATTATTTTAGGAGCAATTGGTCTTGTTTTGGGGAAAAGAGCAGATCTTACTTCGTTAAAAAATAAAGAAGAAAAATGTGTTATTGAAGCACAGTTCGAAATCGGAAAATACAATTTAAAAGAGTTTTTTGAAGCCAATGATTTAGATTATGAAGATGAGACAATTATAAGAAGAGAAATTCTGCCTTCTGGTAAATCTCGTGCTTTTATAAACGACAGTCCTGTAAATCTCCAAGAATTGCAAGATTTAAGTTTGTATTTGATTGATATCCATTCACAGCAACAAACTCAAGAGCTTTCAGATGAAAGCGTTCAGTTTAAAATTATCGATGCTATTGCAAATAATTCAGAGGTAATCGCCGAATATCAAAAATTACTGAAATCTTATAAAGCTGATAAATCGAAATTAAATGCTTTGCTGAAAAAACAAAGTGATGCAGGAAAAGAGCAGGAATACCATACATTTTTATTAAATGAATTGGTTGCGGCTCAATTAAAATCTGGTGAGCAAGAGGAATTAGAAGCTGACTACGAAAAACTAAATAATGTTGAGATTATTAAAGAATCTCTAGATAAATCTTTATCAATTGCAAATGAAGAACAATTTGGTGTTTTTCATAATCTGAATGAAATCAAAAATGCACTGCAAAAAGTGGCTCCTTTTTCATCAGAATATCATAATTTATTCGAAAGAATTACAAGTTTGACTATTGAGTTTGATGATATTTCTAAAGAATTGGAAAATTGTTCAGAGAAATTATTAAATGATCCTACACAGCTAGAACTTATAAATCAAAAATTGCAATTGATTTATAATCTGCAGAAAAAGCATCAGGCGAATTCTGTTGATGAACTTCTTCAAATTCAATCAGATTTAGGAAACTCTTTGTTGGAATTAGATAATATGGATGAAGAAATTGCTTCTTTATCTAAGATCATAGAAGATAAAGCGGTTGAATTGGATGATTTTGCATCGAAAATACATGAAAATAGAATAAATGCAATTCCGAGATTGTCAGAGCAATTGGTTTCTATTTTGGAAACTTTAGGTATGCCAAATGCTCGTTTTAATATGGAGTTATTACCTTCAGAAACGTATTTCCAAAACGGAAAAGACGAACTACAGTTTTTGTTCTCTGCAAATAAAGGAACCGATTTTGGTTTGCTGAAAAAAGTGGCTTCAGGTGGGGAAATGTCTCGTATTATGTTGGCTGTAAAAGCTATTTTAGCTAAATACTCAAAACTACCGACGTTAATTTTTGATGAAATTGATACAGGAGTTTCTGGAGAAATTGCTATCAGAATGGGAGAGATCATGAAAGAAATGAGTAATACAATGCAGATTTTTGCCATTACACATTTGCCGCAAATTGCAGCAAAGGGAGATTCTCATTTTAAAGTTTCTAAAGCAACAATTGGTGATGATACACAATCAGAATTAAAGTTGTTGTCTCAGGATGAAAGAGTTATAGAAATTGCTCAAATGCTATCTGGTGCAGTTGTTTCTGATTCAGCTTTAAATCACGCGAAAGCCTTGTTGAACTAAAGAAATACTTTATATTTGTCATCGAAAAAATAAGTAAACAAACGGGAATAAGCGCTCATTTACCTAATAAATAGCTTATTAACGAATAAATAAAACAAGTATGATTATAGAACCTAGAATGAGAGGATTTATTTGTTTGACTGCCCACCCAACGGGAGCTGAGCAAAATGTAAAAAATCAAATCGAATACGTAAAATCTAAAGGAGAAATCGCTGGTGCTAAAAAAGTTTTAGTGATCGGTGCTTCTACAGGTTTCGGATTGGCTTCAAGAATTACTAGTGCTTTTGGTTCTGGTGCAGCAACAATTGGAGTGTTTTTTGAGAAACCGCCAGTTGAAGGAAAAACCGCTTCTCCAGGATGGTACAATTCTGCAGCATTTGAAAAAGAAGCTCATAAAGCAGGTTTATATGCAAAAAGCATTAATGGAGATGCATTTTCAAACGAAATTAAAAGAGAAACTCTAGATTTGATTAAAGCAGATTTAGGAAAAGTAGATCTTATAATTTATAGTTTAGCTTCTCCAGTACGTACAAATCCAAATACAGGTGTTACGCACCGTTCAGTTTTAAAACCAATTGGACAGACTTTTACAAACAAAACAGTTGATTTTCATACAGGAAAAGTTTCAGACGTTTCAATTGCTCCTGCAAATGAGGAAGATATTGAAAATACGGTTGCTGTTATGGGTGGAGAAGACTGGGCAATGTGGATCGATGCTTTGAAAGCTGAAAATTTATTGGCTGAAGGAGCCGTAACAGTTGCTTACTCTTATATTGGGCCAGCATTAACTGAAGCAGTTTACAGAAAAGGAACTATCGGTCGTGCAAAAGATCATTTAGAAGCTACAGCGTTTACTATTTCAGATTCTTTAGAATCTATTGGAGGAAAAGCGTATGTTTCTGTGAATAAAGCTTTAGTTACACAAGCAAGTTCTGCAATTCCTGTAATTCCATTATATATTTCTCTTTTATACAAAATCATGAAAGAAGAAGGAATTCACGAAGGGTGTATCGAACAAATTCAGCGTTTATTCCAAGATAGATTGTACAATGGTTCTGAGGTTCCTGTTGATGAAAAAGGAAGAATTAGAATTGATGACTGGGAAATGCGTGAAGACGTACAGGAAAAAGTAGCTAAACTTTGGTTAGAAGCTACAACTGAAACATTGCCAGAAATTGGTGATTTAGCAGGCTACAGAAATGATTTTTTAAATTTATTCGGTTTTGAAGTTCCTGGTGTTGATTACAACGCAGACACTAACGAAGTTGTTGAGATTGAAAGTATCAAATAAATACTAGTTTACATAGTAAATCGAAAAACCATCAGCCCAAAGTTGATGGTTTTTTTGTGAATATACCATATCTTTGTTAAAATTTTACGACACTAAAAATATACCCTTTAATAACGCGCATTCTGCTATGATTTTTTCTTTAATTATACCCGTGTATAATCGTCCAGATGAAGTTGATGAGCTTTTAGAAAGTCTCTCAAAATCTGATTATAATGAAGCTTTTGAAATTGTTCTTGTCGAAGATGGATCTTCAATTCCATGCCGAGATGTGGTGATGAATTATCAAGGAAAATTAAATATATCATATTATTTCAAAGAAAATTCAGGTCCAGGAGATTCTAGAAATTTCGGAATGCAGAGAGCCAGAGGTGATTATTATATCATTTTTGATTCAGATTGTATTATTCCATCACAATATTTGACAGAAGTTCGTAAAGAATTAGATGCAAATTATGTGGATTGTTTTGGTGGACCAGATAAAGCGCTTGATAGTTTTTCAGATATTCAAAAAGCAATTAATTTTGCTATGACTTCCTTTTTGACAACAGGGGGAATTAGAGGAGGTTCGGAGAAAATCAATAAGTTTCAGCCACGTAGCTTTAATATGGGAATTTCTAAAAAGGCTTTTGAAGCTTCAAAAGGTTTTGGAAATATACATCCTGGCGAAGATCCTGATTTATCTATACGTTTGTGGAATCTTGGATTTGAAACAAGGCTTTTTAAGGAAGCTTATGTATATCATAAAAGAAGAATTGACTGGGAGAAATTCTCAATTCAGGTTAATAAATTTGGAATAGCAAGGCCAATTTTAAATAGTTGGTATCCAGAGTATAATAAGTTTACTTTTTTCTTTCCAACCTTTTTTATCCTAGGATTATTATTAGCTTTTTTATTGTTAATTTTTAATATTGATATTTTATTACAATTATATTTCGTATATTTCGTTATAATTTTTCTTACAGCTAGTATTCAAAACAAAAGTGTCAAAATCGGATATCTATCTGTAATAGCTGTGTGGAAGCAGTTTTATGGTTACGGAACAGGATTTTTGAAATCATATGTGAAAGTGATTTTGTTAAAGAAAAAACCGCAAGAAGCTTTTCCGCGTATGTTTTTTAAATTATAAAAATGGCGAAAGTTATTGGTCTTACAGGAGGAATTGGCAGCGGAAAGACTACTGTTGCAAACTATTTCGAAGAAATGGGCGTTCCTGTTTATATTGCTGATGATGGTGCTAAAAGGGTCATGCAGTCAAAAAATATTCTTGCAGAAGTAAAATCAGCTTTTAGTGGCAATGTTTTTGATGGTGAAGTTTTAGATCGTGCAAAGTTGGCGCAGGTAGTTTTTAATGATAAAGAGCAATTAGCAAAATTAAATGCAATTGTGCATCCAGCAGTAAAATTAGATTTTGAAGAATGGATGGAAAAATATAAAAATCATGATTATGTAATTTATGAAGCTGCGATTTTGTTTGAAAGTGGCCGATATAAAGATTGCGATGTAATTATAACTGTTACTGCTCCAGAAGAACTGAGAATTGACCGAGTTGTAAAACGAGATAAAACTACCCGAGAACAAGTTGTAAGTAGAATGAAAATGCAGTGGAATGATGAAAAACGAATTTCTAAGAGCAATTTCGTGATTAATAACAATAATCTTAAAAATGCTAGAGAAGAAGTTGTTAAAATTCTTAAAATTTTAAATATAAAACAAAAACAGTCTTAAATGTTAATATTTGGTTAATGTATTATTTAGTATATTGTTAAAATATTAATTTTGTTTCGATGAATAAATTATTTTTTAGAATACTTGTTTTATTGATGAGTCTGTCCTTAATAGGGATAATTCTGGTACAAGTATTTTGGTTCAATTCTTCGTTCAAAAATAATGAAGAGCAGTTTAAATACCACGTTACTCAAGTAATTGGAAATGTTGCAGATAAGCTGGAACAACAAGAAGAGTACAGTTTCTACGACAAATACAACCGTATTAAAGACAGTACGGGTAAAATTCCAAAAAAAGAAGATTTATTGCAAGTGTTTTATGTTCAGAGAAATACTAAAACAAACAAAACAATTGTTTATTCGAATACATTGACTTCTGAAGATTATGATATCAATGGTTCGGTTTTTAACAAAAAATTCAGCAGCGAGCGTTTTAAAAATTTTAGTTCAAAAAGAGTAACTGAAGTTTATAATAATAACAACGGAATTGATAATAATAGCTTAGGCCAAAGTATTATTCCTGATCTTAAAATTGAAAAATCAGGAAGCTTAGATATATTAAACAAGGTTCAGCAGCAGATTCAATATAAAGATATTGCTTCTTTAACTCCAATTGAAGGTAGAATAACTAAAGACAAACTTTTTAAGTTATTAAAGAAAGAGCTCGAAGAATATGGCGTAAAAACCAAATTTGAATTTGGAATATATAGCAGTGGCAATCCAACAAAGATAAAATCTGATGGATTTCATTACGATAAAGAAGCTACATACAATATTCCAATTTACACAGATAATGAAGGAAATAGCAGATATGAACTTTCTGTAACATTTCCTCATAAAAAGAAGTTCTTATTATCCGAATTATTGAGTATTACTATTTTATCGATAGTTTTTACTTTGATTATAATTGTAGCCTATACCAGTGCATTAAATCAGTTGATACGTCAGAAACATATTTCTGAAATTAAAACAGATTTCATTAATAACATGACGCACGAGTTTAAAACTCCTATTGCTACAATAAATTTAGCATTAGATGCTATTCGAAGTCCTAAAGTTATTGAAGATAAAGAAAAGGTTTACCGTTATCTTCAAATGATTAGAGATGAGAATAAAAGAATGCATGCACAAGTTGAAAACGTTCTTCGTATTTCTAAATTAGAAAAAAGAGAACTTGACATAACTAAAGAGCCTACTGTGGTTACTGATATAATTGACGATGCAATTGAGCATGTAAATTTAATATTAGAAGATAGGCAAGGAACAGTTGAAAGACATTATAATGCAGCTAGGACAACAGTTTTGATAAATGAAGTTCATTTTACAAATGTATTGGTAAATATTTTAGAAAATGCAATCAAATATTCTCCAAATGAACCTAAGATTGAGATTTTTACAGAAAATGTGAAGGACATGATTCTGATAAAAGTAAAAGACCATGGTTTGGGAATGAGTAAGATAGCTCAGAAACGAGTTTTTGAAAAGTTTTACAGAGAGCATACCGGTGACCTTCATAATGTAAAAGGACATGGTTTAGGACTAGCTTACGTTAAAAGAATAGTAGAGGATCACAATGGTCAAGTATATGTAGAAAGCGAAAAAGGAAAAGGTAGCACCTTTATAATAAAAATACCATTAATAAATTAAAATATGGAAAATACTAACAAAAGAATACTTTTAGTAGAAGATGACCTAAATTTTGGGGCGGTTCTTAAAGATTATCTAATGTTAAATGACTTTGAAGTTACTTTAGCTAAAAACGGTATGGAAGGTTTCGAGAAATTCAAGAAGGATGTGTACGATTTATGCATTCTTGATGTAATGATGCCTTATAAAGATGGTTACACTTTGGCCAAAGAAATTAGAGAGAAGAACAGTGAAGTGCCAATTATATTCTTGACAGCAAAATCTATGAAAGAAGATGTTTTAAAAGGATATAAAGCAGGTGCTGACGACTATTTAAATAAACCTTTTGACTCAGAAGTTCTTTTAATGAAAATTAAAGCAATCATTCAAAGAAAATCTGCAGATACAAAAGCAGAACAAGTACAGTTTGAATTTAATATTGGTAAATTCCACTTAAATTCAAAATTGAGATTCTTGACTTATCAAGATGAAGAGCCAATCAAATTATCTCCAAAAGAAAATGAATTGCTTAAAATGCTTATTCTTCATGAAAATGATTTAATGCCAAGAGAATTAGCTTTAACAAAAATTTGGAGAGACGATAACTACTTTACTTCAAGAAGTATGGATGTTTACATCGCAAAACTTAGAAAATATCTAAAAGCTGATGAAGATGTTGAAATCTTAAACATTCACGGAGAAGGTTTCAGATTAGTTGTAAAAAGCAAAGTTTCTGAATAATTAATTCACTAAAATATATAAGCTCTGAGAAATCAGAGCTTTTTTTATGCATTTTAATTAAATTCATTTTTGGTGCTAAGATTGAGTTTAATGTTTTGATTGCAAATTGTTTATGTTTTTGTTTTATATCTTCTTTTAGAAAAGGAATTTTATTTTGATGAATTTTCTTAAAATAAATTTGGAAAATCAAAAAACAATTCACAATATTTGCACACGAAAAAAATAATAACCCTTTAAAACGAAGAAATAGTGTTTGTACTTACATCGACATCTCAGAGCTTTACATCAAACGTATTTGGTGAAGCAATTCTTCGTGGCTTATTTCAATCTTAGAAATATACTTTTAGATATATAAAAAAGCCCGAAGACAATAAGTTTCGGGCTTTTTTTATTCTAGACACTTCAAAATTTTCCCGAAAATCGATTTTAAAATTTATCTGTTAGGATAAAATGTTAAGCCTTTTTGGCTGTTAATTTAATGCACGATAATTTTTTTATGGAAAATTATACGGTGGACGAGTATGCATTATGCACTCGTTTTAAAAGAAAAAGAAAAAAGAAAAGATTAGTAAAAGAAGATTTTGAAAAACAATTAATTCAATTAAGAAAGCTTGAAGTAGAACTTTGGAAAAAACGCAGAAACTTACCGTTAGTTCCTTTAGAAATTCCTTATCAAAAAGGCTGGCAACGCAATTTTAAATTAAGAGATGATGTTGCTAGATCAAGTGAAGCTCCATTTTACAGAGAATTATTGGAAAAAATAAATACATGGCAGTTTTCTCCGGAAAAATCTTTTAAGAGAAAGAAAAAGAGAAAAAGAAAACATGTTTATGTTGAAAAAATCCAAACTGTAAAAGAGTTTTCAGAATGGGAATGGAGAAGTTCTAAACTCGAATTGACCGAAAAAGAAAAAGTACATTTTTACAAAAGAGAGCGCTGGTGCAGCAATTGTAAAAGATACAAAATTCATTATGTATTTAATGAGCCTTGGCGATATGTGCTTCGTGTTAGTCCTTATATGATAACACATACTAAGATGGTCGATTCAGATTTGGAAAGCGAAATTCAGCTTATAGACAATTACGTTGTTAATCACAATCTGAGAGATAAAATAAATAGATTATTATACGGGAGTTCTCGTAAATGGAGTTACTACGAAAAAGAAAATCCAAAAGAGATAAGCCCAATTAAAAATAAAAGTCTGCATGTTTTGTATCAGCAATATGCAGATGAAATGATAGAAAATCATGGGAAATAAATTATCTGGAAAAGACCTGATTAAATTGGGGTTTCCAAAGAACAATTCAATAAACATCGCTTTAGGGCAGATAAACAGATATAGAAAAAGAGAAAAAAAAGAATCTATTCTAACAGAAGCAAAAGATGTTTTGCTGAATCCTGAAAAGTACGAAGGAAACGGAACTTGGGGTAAAGTAGCCGAAGGTTTGATAAAACCTGTTCAGGTAAGAATGCACCAGCTTAAAAATACAAGAGCGCCTTTTAAAATTTTTGGAGAAAATGAAATTGACGAACAGGCAAAATTTCAATTGTATGATTCATTAAAACTGCCTGTTTCGGTTGCAGGAGCTTTAATGCCAGATGCGCACTCGGGCTACGGATTGCCAATAGGTGGTGTTTTAGCTACTGATAATGCTGTAATTCCGTACGGAGTTGGGGTTGATATTGGTTGCCGAATGAGCCTTTCTATTTTTGATTTGCCAGCTTCTCATTTTAAAGGAAAAGAGCATCAGCTGGAAGCAATTTTAAAAGACAATACAAAATTTGGAATGTATGAAACGCACAATTCACGTGTGGATCATGAGGTGTTTTACAATAGTGGATTTAAAGATATTCCGTTATTGAAAAATCTTCTTCCAAAAGCCTATAAACAATTAGGGACATCTGGCGGAGGAAATCACTTTGTAGAATTTGGAATTGCTAAAATTGACAATCCTGAGAACGAATGGAAACTCGAAAAAGGCGAATATTTTGCTGTCCTATCACACAGTGGTTCCCGCGGATTGGGTGCAAACATTGCAAAGCATTACACGTATTTGGCAACAAAACAATGTCCATTACCAAAGAATGTCCAACATTTGGCTTGGTTGGATCTGAATACGCATGATGGTCAGGAATATTGGCTGGCGATGAATTTAGCAGGAGAATATGCAAAAGCCTGCCACGATGATATTCACAGACGAATTGCCAAAGCAATTGGAAAAAGAGTATTGGTGACAATTGAAAACCATCACAATTTTGCTTGGAAAGAAATCGTAAATGGTCAGGAATGTATTGTGCATAGAAAAGGTGCAACTCCAGCAGGAGAAGGACAATTGGGAATTATTCCCGGTTCGATGACTGCTCCGGGTTTTATTGTAAAAGGCAAAGGAAATACAGAAAGTCTAAATTCAGCTTCGCATGGAGCAGGACGTTTATTTTCGAGAGCGAAATGCAAAAGCACTTTTACACAAAGCCTGATCAATAAAGAGTTGAAGAAACACGAAGTGACCTTAATTGGCGGAAATATTGACGAAGCTCCGATGGCATACAAAGACATTACAAAAGTAATGGCAAACCAAACAGATTTAGTAGAAGTTTTAGGCACGTTTACGCCGAAGATTGTTAGAATGGATCGTTAAAAAGAGATTTAGAAAAATGGAAAAAATTATTCAGATAACAGCGGGTCGCGGACCTGCAGAATGCACTTGGGTTGTTGCCCAAGTGCTTAAAAAAGTTTTGGAAGAGGCACAAGATCAGAATTTAGATGTGGTTTTACTTCAAAGAGAGAAAGGAGAAGAAAACGGAACAATCGAAACCGCATCGATTTCTGTAAAAGGAAAGAATGTCGATCAATTTGTAAAATCTTGGATTGGAACGATCCAGTGGATTGGCCAGAGTCAGTTTAGGAAAATGAACAAACGCAAAAACTGGTTTATTGGAATTTTTGAAATTGAACCGCAGAAGAATGCTTCAGTTTCGGAAAATGATATTCAATATCAGGCTATGAGAAGTTCCGGAGCGGGAGGTCAGCATGTGAACAAAGTAAGTTCGGCAATTCGGGCAACTCATATTCCGACTGGAATTGCTGTTGTAGCTATGGACAGCCGTTCGCAACACCAAAATAAAAAACTGGCAACAGAAAGATTATTAAAAAAACTAGAAGACGAAAAACTGGTTCAGCTTAAAAATCATGTGGGAAAACAATGGGAAAATCAGCTGAATGTAGAGCGTGGAAATCCTGTGAGAGTTTTTACAGGAAGTGATTTTAAAAAGAACAAAGTAGAGAAAAGCTACAAAGGAACTCGTCAGAAATTAAAAAACGATTTACGCAATGAAAACAACTGATAAATACCTTTTTCAAGCCTTGGATAATTATCCGTTTTGGTTGGAAGGGACAATTGAGTCTTTAGATTATGCTTTTTCTTATGATGATAAAAACACGATGGTTTTGTGTTTGTACGGAAGAATTCAGGCAGAACAATTAATGAATTATGAAGAAGCAAAATCATATTTTCAGCAAGCTTTAGCGATTAATATTCATGCTCTTGAAGTTTATCCTTATTATTTAAAAACGTTGATTTTAAACGAAGATTACGAAGAAGCGCGTAAGCTTATTGATTTTGCTTTAACGGTAAAAGGAATTAATAAATCAGAGATTTATATTAAAAAAGCAATTCTGTTAGAAGTGCAACATGAATTTAAGGATGCTTTAAAAGAAATTAAGCAGGCAAAATTATATTCTATTCAACATGACTATGATTCAGGAATTAGCGAGGTTGAGAAAAGAATTAAAGATAAGATTGATTTACTGAAAAAGAAGAAAGAGAAAAAATCTAAGAAAGGTTCTAAAAAGAAATCGAAATGATTAAAACAAAAAATCGATGCAAATTTTGCATGGGTTTTTTGTTTATTAATAGTATATCTACAAAGTTTGTCATTTCGACGAAGGAGAAATCTTCGTAAGTAACTCCATGATCAAAATCGCCAATATTTGTAGAGCTTCTCGCGAAGATTTCTCCTTCGTCGAAATGACAAGATTGTGGTAAATCTTTGTAGTAAAGAGAAATCGTAGTTTATTTCCAATGCAACTCCAAAGCAAAACACGTTTTTTCGCCTTTTGTAATGCTGAAAGTTGCGGTTGTATGATCGTCATCTTCACTTTCGTGAATTACAACATTATCTTGTAGTGAAAGCTCTTTCATGAAATTCATTTCGAAGCTTTTAACTTCTTGTTTCATGATTCGTTTTGGATCAACATGATCCAGGCACCATTCTAAATATTTTACATTATTTACGTGATTCACAATGTCTAAATCTGATAAATAGACAGTTTTTTCGAAAACGGCTTCTTTTTCGTGATTGATATTGATTTTTGAAAATCCTTCTTCTGTTGCCCTTTTTTCAGGAAACAATTCGAAATGTTCAAAAGGCAATGCTAAAGCTTCTGGACGACGTGCTTTGGTATTGAAAACGGCCCAATAGGTTTCGCAACCGACTATTTTTTTTCCGTTTACATACATTTCTAAGGCACGGACAGAACGTGAATTTTCTAAACTATTAATCCATGTTTTTACAGTTACAACATCCTGCCATTTTGGTAATGCTGTAATTTCGACACGCATTCGGCTTAAAACCCATGCCTGATCAAATTCCTGCATATCATAAAAGCTTATTCCGCCAACTTCTGAATGTGCCGCTGCGGTTAGTTGTAAAATATTACACAAATCGGTATACTTTAAGAAACCTGTTGGTGTGCATTGTGTGAAATTGATTTCCCAGTCTTTGCTTAAAACTGATGTGAAGTTGGGAGATATTGGCATTTTTTTATTTTTTTAGAGAATAGAGTAAAGATTATAGAAAAAAGACTTGATTTTACTTTATAAGATTTTCTATGTAATTTATGATTTCTTTTCTATCTGTTGCGTAATCAAACCATTTGGTATTTTCGTTTCGTTTGAACCACGTTAATTGTCTTTTGGAGAATCTTCGTGTGTTTTTTTTGATTTCTTCTATGGCAAATGGCAACGTGAATTCTCCGTCAAAATAACTAAATAATTCTCTATAACCGACGGTTTGGAGCGCATTTAACGCTTTGTTAGGATAAAGTGCTTCGGCTTCTTTTAGTAATCCTTCGTTCATCATAATATCAACACGTTGGTTGATTCTGCTGTAAATGATTTCTCTGTCGGCATCTAAACCAATTAAAATGGGAGTGAAGTCTCGGTTGTTTTTCTTTTGGTTTAAGAAAGAAGAATATGGTTTTTGAGAACCAATGCAAACTTCTACAAAACGCATCATTCGTTGCGGGTTTTGTAAAGTCTGCGGATTTTCTTCAGTTATTTTTTGATAATAATCTGGATCTAGGTTTTTTAATTGTTCCTGAAGATACTCGATTCCAAGTTTTTCATAATTAGAATTTACTTCGGAACGAATGCTTGGATCGATTTCTGGAAATTCGTCGAATCCTTTTAAAATAGCATCGACATATAATCCTGAGCCTCCAATAAGAATTACGAAATCATTGCTTTGAAATAATTCTTCAATTTTGACTAAAGCTTCTTTTTCGTAATTGCCAACAGTGTAATTTTCAAAAATAGATTTGTTTTGAATGAAATGATGTTTGGCTGAATTGAGTTCTTCTTGGTTTGGAACTGCGGTTCCTATGGTCATTTCTTTGAAAAACTGACGGCTGTCGCACGAAATGATTTCGCATTTAAAGTGTTGTGCCAAAGCAATACTCAAGGCTGTTTTGCCTATAGCTGTTGGTCCGACAATGGTAATTAGGTATTTCATAGTTTTTAGCCCAGATGGAAATGGAAACCCCGGACTTATATTTGTTGAATTTTTTTGGTATAAAAGAGCGACCAACGGAAGCTCCTTTTATGCCTTAAAAAATTACAAATATAAGGAGGAGTTGGAATGTACAGCTGGATTAGCTTCTAAAATTAATTATTTGGCAATTCGGTTCCGCATTCGTAACAATATTTAGCGTTATCGAAGTGAACTTGAGATTGGCATTTTCGGCATGTTTTTTTTCCGCTTACAGTATTGTTTCTCATACTGCTTTTGGCAAATTCGGCAGTTACAATTCCGGTTGGAACTGCGATGATTCCGTAACCTAAAATCATTACGCAAGCGGCAATGAATTGTCCAAGTGGGGTATGTGGAGAAATGTCACCGTAACCTACTGTTGTAAGCGTAACGATTGTCCAATAAATGCCCATTGGAATACTGGTAAATCCTGATTCTTTTCCTTCGACCAAGTACATTATAGTGCCAATGATTACAGTACTGATTAATACAAAATAGATGAAAACCAGAATTTTTTCTTTGCTGGCTTCTATAGCTTCTTTTAGTTGTAGCGATTGATGGTTGATTTGCGGAATATGTAATATTTTGAACAATCGAAGAAAACGCAATGCTCTTACAATTGATAAAATACTCGCACCTGGGAAAAAGATGGACAAATACATTGGTAAAACGGCAAGTAAATCTATGATTCCGTAAAAACTGAAAATGTATTTGACGGGTTTTTGAATGGAGATAATTCTCAATACGTATTCTATGGTGAAAAATATAGTAATTATCCATTCGCAAATTAATAATTGTTCGTGATATTTAGAACTGACGCCTTGAACGGTATCAAGCATTATCAATAGAACGCTCAGTAAAATTAAACCCAGCAATACTAAATCGAACATTCGTCCTAAAAAGGTGTTGGTACCATATAGAACGATTTTGACTTTTTCTCTAAAGATTTCGTATTGTGATTTTTTATTTTTCATATCCTTAAAGATAATGAAAGTTTTGATTTGTTAAAAATGAAGTATTTTTAGTGATTTGCTTTTACGAATGTAGCTTTGAATGATGTTTTTTACATCACGATTGTGCTGCATTGGGATTAGAATATTCTTTAAGATATCTATATTTGTAATCTGATAATTTAAATCGTAATAAGCGTAGCCTTTATAGGTTCCGTTTTCGATTAAGATGGCACTTCTTTCGTTTACATTTCGACCTCTGTCGATTAAAATCATGCTTTTGTTTTCAAAGCTGTTTTCGGAGATGAATTGTTGTACTCTCAAATTATAAACTTCGGGAGTTACTTCGCCAATACAAGCGCCGTCACATTCTTTAATCTTATATTGAAAACATTCTTTTTTGGTTTGATATAAACCTGTTAATTTTTGGCATAAATGGTATTTTGCAGTTATTTTAAAAAGTGCATTTTTGCCTTCTTGCAATGATGCGTAAGAAGTAATTTCCTTTTTACGTCCGTCTGCTTTTTCTAGTTTTAGATTAATATAACCGTTGGCATCTTTTTCTGCATATAAAGCAAAAGGGAAAACTGATTTTTTCTGCGAACGATTGTATCTCGGGCGATTCACTTTTACTTCCTGACTTTCTTTTAAAAGTGCAATTAATTCGCTTCCGGTTTCGTCATAAGTAATCGTAAAGACTTCTGCTTGAATTCTTTTGCTTTTTGTAGTAATTCCTGTAAAGTGCTGATTGACTCTTTTTTTGATATTTTGACTTTTGCCAATGTAAATTAGAGTGCCACCTTCGTTATAGATATAGTAAACTCCAGTTTTAGTTGGCATTTGACTTAAGATATCTAGGAATTTTGGAGCAATTCCTTTCTCGACTTCTAGTTTTATGAAATCTTTTACTATTGTTTTTTCAGTATCTTTTTCTAGAAGCATTTTAAAAAGCTTCGTTGTCGCCATTGCATCTCCACTCGCGCGATGTCTGTCGGCCATTGGAATTCCAAGTGCGCGAACCAGTTTTCCTAAACTGTAGGAAGGCTGTTCTGGAATTAGTTTTTTTGCTAACTCAACTGTGCAAAGTGTTTTCGCTTCGAAATCGTAACCTAAACGACGAAATTCGGTTCTTAGGATTCTATAATCAAAAGAGGCGTTGTGAGCTACAATAACACAATCTTGAGTAATTTCGATAATGCGCTTTGCAACTTCATAAAATTTAGGAGCTGATTGTAACATAGCATTATTAATTCCAGTCAGTTTTACTACGAAAGGCTGGATTGGAATTTCAGGATTGACAAGGCTAATGAATTGATCAACTACTTCATGCCCATCAAATTTATAGATAGCGATTTCGGTAATTCCCTCTTCATTAAATTGCCCTCCGGTTGTTTCTATGTCTAATATCGCGTACAAATTCAGTATTCAGTGTTCAGATTCGATTGAAATCGAAATTAGTGTTTAGTTTTTCTGTAAAGACACAGGTGTGTTTTTACGATTGTGGTTTGGAAAATTATCTTCCTCCAAAAATGCTACTTCCAATACGAACCATTGTACTTCCGCATTCTATTGCCAATTGATAATCTCCAGACATTCCCATTGAAATAATTGTAAAATCCTTAATATCTTGTGATTTTTGGATGGAATCAAAAATTGATTTTAAATGGGTAAATTCTTTTTTAATTTGGTTTTGGTCTTCTGTGAAGGTTGCCATTCCCATTAAACCTAAGATACGAATATTTTTCAATTCTTTAAACTCTGCAGAAGTTAAAAGTTCGGTTAGTTCGTTTTCATCTAAACCAAATTTAGATTCTTCTTCAGCAATATAAATTTGAAGAAGACAATCTATGGTTCTATTATTTTTTAAAGCTTGTTTATTTATTTCTTGTAATAATTTCAAACTGTCAACGCCGTGAATTAAATTCACATAAGGAGCCATAAATTTGACTTTATTGGACTGAACGTGACCAATCATGTGCCATTGAATATCTTTTGGCATTTGTTCCCATTTTTCAGTCATTTCCTGAATTTTGTTTTCTCCAAAAATGCGTTGTCCAGCTTCGTAAGCCTGCATCAAATCAGATACGGGTTTAGTTTTTGAAACGGCAACAAGAGTTACGTGTTCAGGTAAAGTTGCTTTGATTGTATTTAAATTCGATTGAATCGACATGGCATTTATTTTTTATAAAAACTGCTTCGAAATTTTCTCTGCTTTTTTGCTTTCGCTGTAATCATAGAATCCCTCACCAGATTTTACTCCCAGTTTTCCAGCTCTCACCATATTTACTAAAAGTGGGCAAGGAGCATATTTAGGATTTTTGAATCCGTCGTACATTACGTTTAGAATTGCAAGGCAAACGTCAAGTCCGATAAAATCTGCTAATTGCAATGGTCCCATTGGGTGTCCCATTCCTAATTTCATTACCGTGTCAATTTCGTAAACTCCAGCAACACCATTGTATAACGTTTCGATTGCTTCGTTTAGCATTGGCATTAAGATTCTGTTTGCTACAAAGCCTGGATAATCATTTACTTCTACAGGAACTTTACCTAATTTTTCAGATAAATTCATGATGATTTTAGTTACTTCATCACTTGTGTTGTATCCGCGAATAATTTCAACTAATTTCATAATCGGCACCGGATTCATAAAGTGCATTCCGATCACACGCTCAGGATGTGCTACAACAGCTCCAATTTGTGTAATTGAGATTGAAGAAGTGTTGGTTGCTAAAATAGTATTGTGAGAACAGTATTCGTTTAATTGTTTGAAGATGTTCAGTTTTAAATCAACGTTTTCAGTTGCAGCTTCAACTACTAAATCTACACCAACAACTCCGTCTTTTAAATCCGTGTAAGTTATAATATTGGTAATGGTTTTGGCAACTTCCTCTTGAGTTATTGTGCCTTTAGATAACATTCGATCTAAATTGGCAGCAATAGTCGCCATTCCTTTGTCTAATGATTTTTCAGAGACATCGATTAATTTTACGGTAAATCCGCTTTGTGCAAAAGTATGCGCGATACCATTACCCATTGTTCCTGCTCCAATTACAGCTATTGTTTTCATTTTTTGCTAGATATTTTATTTATGATTTAGCCACGAATTCAACAATTAATTCGTGAATTCGTGGCTAATTATTTTGATTTTTTTCTAATTATTTATCGAAACACTCAATAATTTGGTAAGCTACACGTAGTGCGTCTGTAGCTTGCTCAAGTGTAACAATTGGAGTTGTATTATTGTTTATGGCATCTGCAAACGAATTTAACTCGTCTAAGATTGCATTGTTTTGTTCTACATCTGGATTAGTGAAATAAATTTGTTTTTTCACACCTTCAGCATTCTGTAAAATCATATCAAAATCTCCAGGAACTTCTGGTGCATCTTTCATACGAACTACTTCACATTTTTTCTCTAAAAAGTCAACAGAAATGTAAGCATCTTTTTGAAAGAAACGAGATTTACGCATGTTTTTCAAGGAAATTCTGCTTGCCGTTAAATTAGCAACACAGCCATTTTCGAATTCGATTCTGGCGTTGGCAATGTCAGGAGTTTCGCTAATAACTGAAACACCACTTGCGTTTATGCTTTTTACTTTAGATTTTACAACGCTTAAAATAGCATCAATATCATGAATCATTAAATCTAAAACCACAGGAACGTCCGTGCCACGTGGATTAAACTCAGCTAAACGATGCGTTTCTATAAACATCGGATTTTCGATCATGTTTTTTGTAGCAATAAAAGCGGGATTAAAACGCTCTACATGACCAACTTGCCCTTTTACATTGTATTCATTAGCCAAAGCGATAATTTCTTCGGCTTCTTCTACAGTGTTTGCAATTGGTTTTTCAATAAAGATGTGTTTTCCTGATTTGATTGCCACTTTAGCACATTTATAGTGCGAAAGGGTTGGAGTTACAATATCAATCACATCAACAGCGTGAATGAGTTTTGCAATTGTACTGAAGTTTTTGTAGCCAAACTCTTTTGAGATTTTTTCGGCATTTTCTTGATTTTCGTCGTAAAATCCAACTAATTCGTATTTGTCAGATTGTTGTAATAAGCGTAAATGTATTTTACCAAGATGACCAGCACCTAAAACTCCTACTTTTAACATGAGAATGTATTTTAAACAAAAATATAATTTATTTGTTGAACGTGAAAATGAATTTAGCGAATTATTGGTTGTTGGTTGTTAGTTATTGGTTGTTGGTCGTTTGAAGTTTGCAGTTGATTGCTCCTTTTAATTTTATAGTTTGTCACCCTGAGCGAAGTCGAAAGGCTATATTGGTCGAAGGGCTTCGACTCCACTTAGACTCACAGATTGTGACCTTTTGACTTTCGACTTTTGACTTTACACTTTATTATTTAAAAATCAATATTTGAAATCCTGTTTTGTTTCTTATTTTTGCGAAAATAAAACCTACCTATTTTGAAAGATACTGCCAAACATCAAGGACTTCGTAATCAATTAGTAACTACTTTAGAGCAAAAAGGAATTACGGATAAAGCGGTGCTGGATGCGATAAAAAAAATCCCGAGACACCTTTTTTTGAATTCAAGTTTTGAAGATTATGCTTATCAAGATAAGGCTTTTCCTATTGGAGCCGGGCAGACTATCTCGCAGCCATACACAGTTGCTTTTCAATCACAGTTGTTAGAAGTAAAAAGAGATCACAAAGTTTTAGAAATTGGAACTGGTTCTGGTTACCAGACTGCTGTTTTGTTTATGCTTGGAGCTAAAGTGTATACCGTTGAAAGACAAAGTGAATTATTTAAAACAACATCCAATTTATTTCCGAAATTAAATATACGTCCAAAACACGTTACTTTTGGAGATGGTTATAAAGGATTACCAAATTTTGCACCGTTTGACAGTATTATTGTTACTGCAGGTGCGCCGTTTATTCCACAGCCTTTAATGGCTCAATTGAAAATAGGGGGAAGGCTTGTTATTCCGTTGGGAGAAGATGTTCAGATTATGACTTTATTGATTAGAAAGAATGAAACGCAATTTGAAAAACATGAGTTTGGGGAATTTAGATTTGTTCCTTTATTAGAAGATAAAAATTAATGAGAAAGCCCATTTAAATGGGCTTTTTTATTTGACTAGTTCTAATGCATGAATTAGATTTTCTTTTTCTTTTTGGAGAATAAAATTAATAAAGAGAGATTTGTCGTTTTTATTCTGGCTTAAATCAAAAATAGATAAGTATTCTTTTAAATCTCCTTTTATTGTAGCAAATACAAAATCGTGTTTTAGCAATATCCAATTCATTAAAAGATTTGCCATTTGAATGTTCCTGTTTTCAAAAGGGGTGATAGAAATAATCTTAAAATGCGCTTCTATTGCTAATAATAAAGGATGTGAGTTCGTTTTATTTGTTTCAAGCCAATTAAACAATAAGTTCATCTCTTTTATAATAATAGGATCTTTTTTGTAATTTCCTGAATTATCAATTTCGATTCCTTTTGAAATTAGGCTATGAATTGAAAGAAACTCCTTTTCAGAGACGGGTGATTTTTTCTGGTTTAAATCTTTGATGTAAGAAATAGCGTTGTTGATATTTATTGCTTCGAGATGTTCTTGCAGACTTTTACTAGAAATTTTTGCTCCTTCATTAATAACTTCTTTAGTTTCTTTGAATGTTAGAGTGTTTCCATTTAGATGATTGATTTCGGAAATGAATTCTAATTCTAGAATTTTCGATATTCTATGTAAATCAAACTCTTGTAGAGATAAAATTTCTTTTCTTAATAAATCTATTTCGTCTAAATAAGATTTTAAAGAGAAAAAAATCTCAGAATTTAATTTCTTGGTATTGTTTTGAATTTCTTGTTCAGCCAAGATTAAAGCTTTCAGAGCAAATTCTTCATTGCCAATCTCATAAAGAATCTTTTCTTTCAGCCAAGTAATCATTAAAGTTTCATAATCAATTTCTAAAAGTTGAGATAGCTTAATAACTTGATCTTTGGTTGGTTTTCGTGTTCCTGATTCAAATTTACTGATCAATGCTTGATCAATATCTGCAAGTTTCGCTAATTCACGAGTTTTTAAACCTTTTTGCTCTCTAGCATTTTTAAGAAGTGATTTCATTTTAATGAAAAATTTTGTCTTGACAAATGAAGTCAATTTTTTAGATAAAAGAAAAGCGATGTTTAAATATCGCTTTTCTAAAAAAATATTATTTTGGAGGCAGAGAGCCATCTTTTCTCATTTCTTTGACTACAGCTTGCATGATTGCATCGACTGTTTGCCCTAAGTCTGTAACATATTGCGATTCTGTTGTTCCTGTCCAGATTAATTTATTTTGTTTTAATGAAAAAACATTGGTTTCTACCATATAAGAAGTGGTTTCCTGATAGTAGCCTGGATCGTAGAAATTTGGAGAATACATTCCGTACCAGTTTCCAAAACCATATCCGTACATTCCTGTATACATTCCGTCAAAACCACCATAATACATTCCGGTGTAAGTGCCAGGAACATAGTTGACTTCTTTTTCTTTACTAACTAAGCGCATACTAATTACGCCATCAAAATTTTCATCTTGTAGAATCTTAAGTTTTTGTTCTTGAGATAATTGTGTCGTTGCGTTTAAGTATTGATATGAAGTTTTAAATATCGGATTGCCTGCTGCAATTCTATTTTCAGTGATTCGTCTCGAAGCTTCATCTTTGACCAAAGCTACAACCAAAACTTTCTTAAATTGTTCCTGCGTGATTGTTACATCAGGATCTCTCCAGCTGTTTACAATAGAAGTATTACTGCCACAACTTGAAAACGCTGCAATAGCGAAAAACAAAACGAAGTACTTTTTCATATTTTACAGTTATATTATTTTGTAATAAAAATAACAATAAAATGTTATAAATGCATTATTTAGAGAGAATTAAATTTGCTTTTAATTGTAAGCTTTTTTAATACGATCTAAATCACGTTTGGTATCTTGTTCTTTTAGTGATTCACGCTTGTCGTAATTCTTTTTTCCTTTGCAAAGCCCAATCTGTAATTTGGCTAAACCTTTTTCATTTGTGAACAGTTTTAAAGGAATAATTGTCAAACCTTTTGCTTGAACGCTTTTATGAAGTGTTTTTAGTTCCTTTTTATTTAAAAGTAATTTTCGCTCACTTCTTGATTTATGATTGAATTGATTACCAAAAGAATACTCTTCAATGTAAGTATTAATGGCAAAAAGTTCCATGCCGCTAAATTCACAGAAGCTCTCGGTAATATTTGCTTTTCCTAAGCGGATAGATTTAATTTCTGTTCCTGCCAAAACAATTCCAGCAGTATATGTATCGATTATTTCGTAATCGAATCGGGCCCTCTTGTTAAGTATATTGACTGATTTTATCATAGCTGCAAATGTAAGACAAAATTAAAAAAGTGTGGCAGTTAAAGATAATTAAAGTTTTCTTTTAATCTATGATTTAAATCAGTCTCGAACAAAAAGCTTACGCATAAGTTTGTCCTGTAATTAAAAAAAAACGAAATAAAATGAAAAAGATTGTAACATTAGTGAGTATGGTATTAATCGGTTTAACAGCTAAAGCTCAAGATTCGTCTCAAGGATTGAAAGGAGCTTGGTTTGCAACTTCTCAATTTGGCTATCAGCAGACAAAAAATGAGGGCAATAAAAACACAAATTTATCTGTAATTCCAATTGTAGGCACATTTGTTACCCCATCCGTTGCTGTTGGAGCGGGTGTAGGATATATTAATATCAAAGCTCAAACAGATGCAGGAACAGCTGCTAAAACAGATTTAATTGTTGTTCAGCCTTTAATTAGAAAATATTGGAACGTAGCAGGATCGTTATATTTCTTCGGGCAAGCTGCAATACCAATTATTACAGGGAAAGAGAAAGAGAGTGAGTTGAAAGTTAATCAAGTGGGACTTTCAGTATCAGGAGGTTTGGATTATTTTGTTACTAAAAACTTCTCTGTAGAGTTTTCTTATGATCTGGCTAATTTTACTTCGACAACACTTAAGGCTAAAGATGGGGAAAAAACAACTGTTGCCAATTTTGGTTTAGCGCATGTTGCAAATGTTGATCCATTTTACAATACAGAATTAGCAGGAAGTAACCCAAACTTGACTTCTCCTGTTTCTGTTGGGTTTAAATTCATATTCTAATTTATTCTTTATTTGATTAATGTAAAATTCTATTTAGTAATTTTGCGAAAAAGAAGACCGTACTTTTTTGAAGTACGGTCTTTTTGATAGTATTTAAAAAGTATAAGATGCAAAATCAATCCAAAGATCCCTTACACGGAATTACACTTCAAAAAATTGTCGAAACCTTAGTCGATTATTATGGTTTTGATACTTTAGGAGAATTAATTCCTGTTAAATGCTTTACCTCAAATCCGAGTGTGAAATCAAGTCTTACTTTTTTAAGAAAAGCAGATTGGGCTCGTAAAAAAGTAGAAGAACTTTATATTAAAACACTTCCAAAATTAATCTGAGTTTTATAATTTATAAGAAATCATTACACCTCCACGGTACGGAAGCCATTCTCCACTTTTATTATAGTTAGGAGCTTTGTCGTATCTTCCAGGAGTTCCGTCGTTATAGTAACCATGATAAAAACCTTGGTGCCATCCGCCTCCAACAAAAAAATCAAGTAGAAATTTATCGTTTAGCTTTAAATTGTAGCCAACTGTAGCTCCAATTCTATAACCAAAACCATCTTCGTACTTATTAGTATCCCAATAATTCCATTTTTGTATTTCGTATTTATCGGCACCAATATGAGCTCCAGCATAAAAGCCATTGTACTTTTCTTTAAAATGATAACGAATCTCAGGAGTAACAGTGACAAATTTCATCGGGTTATTTCCGTTAAAAGATTCCCAGAAAGAAGCCATTACATCAGCACTAAAAGTGGTTTTTTCTCCAATACTGGTTTCTATTCCAATATTTGGGACTAATATTAGAGCAGTTGCTCCGTTAAATTTTACAAATGTCTGGCTTTGTAATTGGGTACAAAATAAAAGAACAAGTAGGGCGGATATTTTTTTCATAAATATTGTTTGGAATTCAAAAACAGCTGTGGTTTGCTAATTTTGAGCGCAAATATAAAGTATAATGCTTAAGGATTGTTATCTATAATATCATTTTAACAAGTATAAAGAGTTAATTTTCTAGTAATGAGTAAATTACCTTGTCGATAAATTTTCCTTCCCAAAACTCTACTTCTCTGAGATGTGCTTCTTTAACAAAACCACATTTCTGCAAGACCTTTTCAGAGGCATAATTTTCAGGATCAATTACGGCTTCAATTGAATGAAGTTTTAAATCTTCAAAACCATATTTAATCAGTCGGTTTACTGCTTCTGTGACAATTCCTTTTCCATGATGATCAGGTGAAAGAATGTAACCTATTTCAGCACGGTAATTATCGGGTTGCATTCTGTAATACCCGATAATTCCAATTAATTTAGAATCATTTTTAAATCGGACACTCCAATTTATTCCTTCATTAGTATCAATTTTTTCATCAATCATTCTAATGAGCTCCAAAGCATCCTCATGGTCTTTTGCCAGAGGTCTGGGAATATATTTCATGTTTTCCGGATTAGAACGCAATTCAAAGACTTCCTGTACATCTTTATCTGTCAGTCTGTCCAAAATTAAGCGTTCTGTTTCTATTATTGGAAATGGAGTGAAGTTAAAATCTAACATTTTGTTTTATTATAATATGGTAATACTAAATTTTGCACTGAAATTTTTGTTTTCATCCAAAATCAAAATTCCTTCTTTTTTATATAAGTTGCCTGTATTTTCGTCTGTGTCAGAATAGCCAAGCCAAGGTTCAATACAAATAAAAGGCGCATTTTCTTTTGTCCAGATTCCTAAACTTGGAAAATCATTGTAATCAACTTTTATATATGGTTTTGAATTATTAAGTATAGTTAAAGATTTTGATTCTAATGTTTTAAAGATTAAAGCATCATTTTTAAACAGTTCATAATTTAAAGGGACCAAATTATTTTTTGTTTCTAAAATTTTCGTTTTAGATGAAATCAAATCATTTTCAAGAAGATAATATTTTAAGTTTTCCTCTTTTTCAAATTGAAATGCATAATTTTCAAATTGCTCAGGAAGCGCAATGGCAGGATGCGCACCAATAGAAAAAGGCATTTTTTCGTTTCCGTTGTTAATTACTTTGTATTCAAGTTCCAATGAGCTTTCGTTAAGCGTATAAATAAGCTGTAGTTCAAACTCAAACGGATATTTCTGTAATGTTTCTTCAGAAGATTTAAGAGAGAAAATGGCTTTGTTTACCGTTTTTTCGATCAACTCAAAATCCATATCGCGAGCAAAACCATGACGAGGAAGATGGTATTCTTTTTCGTTAATTGTATAAGTGTTGTTTTTTAAAGTTCCTACAATAGGAAAAAGAACAGGCGAATGCTTACCCCAAAAAACTGGATTACCTTCCCAGATATATTCGTTGTTTTGATTGTCTTTTATAGAATATAATTCAGCTCCAGCATGTTTAATAGAAGCTTTTAATATAGAATTTGAAATAGTTGTAGTCACAATGTTGAATCTAAAATGAGTGTTCTTTTAATAGATGTAAATATATTTTATAAAATTTAGTTTTTTAAGAAAATGGCTTAAATTATTTTATTGGTAAAATTTTGCTAAAATTGAATTTATGTTTTGAATTATCTCTGTAAATAGCTTTTTTTTTCATTAATTTGCTACATAAACAGCTAAAAAATATGAAAAAGCAATCTGCAAAAGCCATTTTAACCGCGGCTTTATTTTTTGGGATTTCTTCAGTTTGGGCGCAGCAAACTCCGTCAGCACCAGCAGCAAATCCAGTAAACAATTACAATTATCATGATGCCTTTGGACCTCATTTTTACACCAAAAACGCTACATCGACGCGTACTGCGAGCGGTGAGCCAGGAGTAGAGTATTGGCAGAATAGAGCCGATTATCAGATTACGGCAAAATTAAACGGAACTACAAATGAGATTGTAGGGACAGATGAAATTACTTATACTAATAATAGCCCTAATAAATTATCATTTCTTTGGTTAAATTTAGATCAAAACTTATTCAAAGAAGATTCTAGAGGAAATGCTGTTGTGCCTTTAACAGGAAGCCGTAACGGAGCTCAAGGACAAGTTTTTGATGGCGGAAATAAAATTAAATCTGTTAAAGTAATTTCTGGAGGAAAAAACAAAACAGAAGTTGATGCTAAATATATAGTTACAGATACCAGAATGCAGATTTTTCTTCCTCAGGAATTGGCAGCAAAAGGAGGTTCTGTAAAGGTTAAAATTGAATTCTCTTTCATTGCACCTTTTGAAGGATCTGACAGAATGGGAGTTTTAGAAACTAAAAATGGAAAAATCTTTACAATTGCACAATGGTACCCACGTATGTGTGTGTATGATGATGTAAGAGGATGGAATACAGCTCCGTATTTAGGTGCGTCTGAGTTTTACTTAGAATACGGTGATTTTGATGTGAAATTAACTGTTCCAGGAAATCACTTTGTAGTTGCTTCTGGTGAATTATTAAATGGTCAAGAAGTGCTTTCTGCAGATCATTTCAAAAAATATAAAGACGCAACAAATAGTGATAAAACGGTAACAATTCGTTCTGAGCAAGAAGTAAATGCAGCTTCAAATGCAAATGCAGGAACAGAAAAAACATGGTATTATAAAATCAAAAATGCACGTGATTTCTCTTGGGCATCATCTCCAGCTTTCATTTTAGATGGAGCAAAAATTAACCTTCCAAGCGGTAAAAAATCATTAGCATTATCTGCTTATCCAGTTGAAAGTGCAGGACAAGGTGCTTATGGTCGTTCTACAGAATATGTAAAAGCTTCTATTGAGCATTATTCAAAACAATGGTTCGAATATCCTTATCCAGCAGCTACAAACGTTGCAGGGAATGAAGGAGGGATGGAATATCCTGGAATTGTTTTTTGTGGATGGAAATCTAAAGGACAAGATCTTTGGGGAGTTACAGATCACGAATTTGGTCATATCTGGTTCCCAATGATTGTAGGTTCAAATGAAAGACTATTTGCTTGGATGGATGAAGGATTTAATACTTTCATTAACTCATTAAGTACTGCTGCATTTAATAATGGAGAATATAAAGAAGAGCCAACAAATCTGCATGATATGGCAGAACCGTTTACTAGACCTGACTTAGAAACGATTATGAGTTCTCCTGACAACATGAAGGAAGCTAATATCGGTATGTTATGCTACTTTAAACCAAGTGCAGGTTTAGTAATTTTAAGAGAGCAAATTTTAGGCAAAGAACGTTTTGATACTGCTTTTAGAACTTATATTCAGCGTTGGGCTTACAAACATCCACAGCCAGATGATTTCTTTAGATCTATGGAAAATGTGGCAGGAGAAGACTTAAGCTGGTTCTGGAGAAGCTGGTATGTAAATAACTGGCGTTTCGATCAAGGTGTTAATTCTGTAAAATATGTGAAAAATGACCCAGCGAAAGGTGCTGTAATCACAGTTGAAAACTTTGATAAAATGCCAATGCCAATTGTTTTAGATGTAAAAACAAAAAGTGGAAAAGTGACAAGAGTAAATTTGCCAGTAGAAATATGGCAAAGAAATAATTCTTGGTCTTTCAAACACAATTCTACTGAAGAAATCGAAAGTATTACTTTAGATCCAGATCATGCTTTTCCAGACAATAATACGTCTAATAATGTTTGGACATCGGGAAAAGGTAAGATAGAAAAAGATCTTATTTTAGATCCATATATAGGAAGTTATATTACTTCAAAATCACCTTTAACAATTGAATTGACAGAGAAAAATAGTGTTTTAAATGCAGAACTTCCAAACTATCCTAAGTTTGCATTAGAGCCTCTTGTAAACGAAAAAGATACTTTCGAATCTGCTAGAGCTGGCTTAAAACTTAAATTTAATGAAGCAAAAACAGGTTTCGATTTGATACTTACAGGAAATGGGCAAGTGATTCCGTTTACAAAAAAATAGTATTTTAAAAATATAATGGATTAAAAACCCGATAATTACTTCTAATTATCGGGTTTTGTTTTTCTGTATATTCACAAAACGTAAAAAAAATGTTAGAATTTTAATTTTTTGCTTTGTGAATAAAAAAAAGATGTACTTTTGCACCGATGAATAAAATAAGTTTACATATAACTTCTTTGTCACGGACAAACTCACCGATTACTTCTCCCGAAGTACGGACACTAGCTCTATAGTGTTCACTGAGTTTTATAGCCGTATATTTATTCATACCCATTTTTCATTTTGAAATCACATAATTTGTCCATTGGACAAACATATCCTAAAAGTATTTATTATTTTGTAAATTTTCTTAATCAATGTTTTGATCTTAAGGATGTTACTTATTTTATGCTTAATTTTATTGGATTCAATTCTGGATTTCAAGCGAATCAATATGCTTTAATTTTTAACTCTAACTTCAATAATTGAAATGAAGATCTCTATTGTTGTTACCCAGGAAGAACACTTCAAATACGCGCAAGAAATCTGCGATACGATAGAATCATCTGCCTTATTAAGAGGCACGGGGATTGCTAAAAGAACTCCTGAGTACATTCAGAAAAAAATGGCAAACGGTGATGCAATGATTGCTTTGGCTGATGGAAAGTTTGCAGGTTTTTGTTATATAGAAAGCTGGCAGCATGGAAAGTTTGTTGCGCATTCTGGATTAATTGTACATCCAGATTATAGAAGTCATGGTTTGGCAAAAAAAATAAAATCAAAAGTTTTTGAATATTCTTTGAAGAGATTTCCAGACGCTAAAATATTTGGAATTACAACAGGTTTAGCGGTTATGAAAATTAACTCTGAATTAGGTTATAAACCTGTTCCTTTCTCGGAATTAACTACCGACCCAAGTTTTTGGGCAGGTTGTAAAACCTGTACTAACTTTCCGATTTTACAAAGCAAAGAAAACAAAATGTGTCTTTGTACAGGAATGTTATACGATCCAAAAGAAAAACAAAAAACACCGCCAAGACATCCTTTCAACGAGGCTGTTTTAAGCAGACTTAAAAAAATTAAACAGGCTTTATTCTTAAACAAAATATTGTCATTTGTTTTTTTATTCAAAATTTAAAAAAGAAAAATCTCAAACTGCTACATACGAAAGTATTAGCCAAAATTATAAAAAATGAAAAAAGTAGTATTAGCTTATAGCGGAGGATTAGATACCTCGTATTGTTTGAAATATTTAAAAAATGAAAAAGGATACGAAGTTCACACTGTTCTTGTTGACACAGGAGGATTTTCTGCTAAAGAATTAACGGCTATTGAAAAAAGAGCTTATGAATTAGGAAGTGCGCAACACGCAAACCTTACAATCTTAGACAAATATTACGATAAAGCTATAAAATATTTGATTTTCGGAAACGTATTAAAAAATAATACATATCCATTATCAGTAAGTGCAGAGCGTGTTTTTCAGGCAATTGAAGCTATAAAATATGCAAAAAAAGTAGGAGCAACTGCAATCGCTCACGGAAGTACTGGTGCAGGAAATGACCAAATTCGTTTTGATTTGATTTTCCAGACAATCGCTCCAGAAATCGAAATCATTACGCCAATTAGAGATTTAAAATTGTCAAGACAAGAAGAAGTAGATTATTTAGCTCAAAACGGAGTTCACTATTCTTGGGAAAAAGCACAATATTCTATCAATAAAGGACTTTGGGGAACAAGTGTTGGAGGAAAAGAAACTTTAACTTCAAGCCAGCCATTGCCAAGTGAAGCTTATCCTTCTCAATTACAAAAAGAAGGTGAAGAAAAAGTAACGCTTCATTTTGAACAAGGAGAATTAGTTGGTTTAAACGGAAAAACAGATAAACCTTCAAATAATATTGTCGCTCTTGAAAAACTAGCAAGTGCTTATGCAATTGGTAGAGATATTCATGTTGGTGATACGATTATAGGAATTAAAGGAAGAGTTGGTTTTGAAGCTGCTGCTCCGTTAATTATCATCAAAGCGCACCATTTATTAGAGAAACACACTCTTGGAAAATGGCAACAATATTGGAAAGAACAATTAGGAAACTGGTACGGAATGTTATTCCACGAAGGACAATTCTTGGATCCAGTTATGAGAAACATCGAAACTTTCTTGCAAGACACTCAAAAAACAGTAAATGGAACTGTTACAGTTTCATTAAAACCATATCATTTCTCATTGGACGGAATCGAATCTGAAAACGATTTGATGAACACAGGTTTTGGACAATACGGAGAAATGAACAATGCTTGGACATCTGACGATGCGAAAGGATTTATTAAGATTTTAGGAAATGCTCAAAACATATTTTCATCTGTAAACCATTTAGATTATGATTAATTGTAATAAATTATTTATAAATAAAACTAATTTGAGAACAAAGATATTTTTTTTACTCCCATTTCTCTTAATGTTTTTTGCATGCTCAAGTGATAATGATGCGAAGCAGGAAAAAGAAACTTTAAAGGTAATTACGTATGAAGTCTTACTATTTGAATATACACCTGATACTGGCAACAATACATCTAGGCTACGCTATGAGATAAAGTTTACTAATCCTAATAATGTTGCTGTAAAAGGAAATTATAAGATAACATATAACGCTGATGGACTTATTTTAACTCCTATCAGAAGAGTACCCAACGACGACCCTTATGAAAAAATTGGAGCAAATTCCTTTTATACCGCTAGTTATGATGTTGAAACTGCATTAAATCCAACATTAGGAACTATTAAATCAATAAAATTTTTATCTGCTGAATTCGTTCTTGCAGATTTATAAAAATCAAAGATTTTTTACAGAATCTTAAAAAAAATAAAATTATGATTAATGTCGGAATTATTGGTGGTTCGGGCTACACGGCTGGAGAACTCATCAGAATTTTAATGTATCATCCAAAAGTAAACATCGATTTTGTTTACAGTACTACAAATGCCGGAAAGTCGCTTTCTGTGGCGCACCAAGATTTGATGGGCGATATCGAAATGAATTTCACAGCTGAAATAAATCCAAATGTGAATGTTGTTTTCTTGTGCTTGGGTCACGGAAAATCGATTTCATTTTTGAAAGAAAATCAGTTTGCAAGTCATACTAAAATCATTGATTTAGGAAATGATTTCAGATTAAATAAAGACGCGCATTTCGAAGGAAAAGATTTCGTTTACGGATTGCCTGAAATCAATAAAGCCGAAATAAAAAAAGCAAATTATATTGCAAATCCAGGTTGTTTTGCAACTGCTATTCAGTTGGCTTTATTGCCTTTAGCAAAGCATAATTTGCTGAATAATGATGTACATATTAACGCTACAACAGGAAGCACAGGAGCAGGAGTAAGTCTTTCTGAAACTTCTCATTTCAGCTGGAGAAACAATAATATGTCGCATTACAAAGCTTTTGAGCACCAGCATTTAGGAGAAATTTCAGAAAGTCTGGTTCAATTGCAAGATGATTTTGACAGCGAATTGCTTTTTATTCCGAATAGAGGAGATTTTCCAAGAGGAATTTTTGCAACCTTATATACAGTTTGCGATGATAGTTTGGAACAATTAGTAGCGAAATACGAAGAATTCTATAAAAACGAACCTTTTGTAACTGTTGCCACAACCAACATCAACATGAAACAAGTGGTGCAAACGAATAAATGTATTATTAGTTTATTGAAAAAAGGAAACCGGGTTCTTATAACATCAATTATAGATAACTTAACCAAAGGTGCTTCAGGACAAGCGATTCAAAACATGAATTTAATGTTTGGTTTAGAAGAAACCACAGGTTTACATTTGAAACCAAGCGGATTTTAGAAAATTTGTTTCAGGTTTAAAGTTTCAAGTTTCACGTTCTGTGTGCAACTTGAAACCTGAAACCTGAAACTTTAAACAAAAAAACACATGAACTTATTTAACGTTTACCCATTATACGACATCACTCCAGTAAAAGCAGTAGATTGTACAATTATTGACGACAAAGGAGTAGAATATTTAGATTTATACAGTGGACATGGTGTGATTTCTATCGGACACACACAACCTGATTATGTAGCAAAACTTAAAAATCAGATAGATAATTTAGGATTTTATTCGAATGCTATTCAAAATCCTTTGCAGGTAGAATTGGCACAGAAATTAGGAAAACTTTCTGGTCTTGAAGATTACGAATTGTTTTTATGCAGTTCTGGAGCTGAAGCCAATGAAAATGCTTTAAAATTAGCTTCTTTCCATAACGGAAAATCAAGAGTGGTGGCTTTTCATAATTCTTTCCACGGAAGAACTTCTGCTGCCGTTGCAGTTACTGATAACAAAAAGATTATTGCGCCAATTAATGCGCAGCAAGTTGTTACTTTTTTACCTTTAAACCAAATCGAATTAGTTGAAGCAGAATTAGCTAAAGGCGATGTTACAGCTGTAATTATCGAAGGAATTCAAGGAGTTGGAGGTTTAGACCAAGGAACAACTGAATTTTTTCAAGCTTTAGAAAAAGCATGTAAAAAACACGATGTTGTTTTAATTTTAGACGAAGTACAATCAGGATACGGAAGAAGCGGAAAATTCTTCGCGTTCCAACATCACGGAATCAACGCTGATATTATTTCAGTTGCAAAAGGAATGGGGAATGGATTTCCTGTTGGAGCGATTTTAATTTCTCCAAAATTCGAAGCTAGTTTTGGTTTGTTAGGAACTACTTTCGGTGGAAGCCACTTATCTTGTGCAGCAGGAATTGCCGTTTTAGATGTAATTGAAAAATTGGATTTGCAAAAAAATGTAAATGAAGTTTATGAATATTTCTTAGAAAAAATCAAAGAAGTTGACGGAATCAAACAAGTAAAAGGAAAAGGATTAATGCTTGGAGTTGAATTTGATTTTGATGTTGCAGCTTTAAGAAAGAAATTAATCATCGAAAAACACATTTTTACAGGAAGCGCCAACAATAAAAATCTATTAAGAATTTTACCGCCGTTGACTGTGAAAAAAACTGATATTGATACGTTTGTAAAAGCCTTAAAAGAAAGTTTAGAAGAATTAAAAAACTAATTCTCATCAAATAAAACCCGACAGGTTTTAAAAACCTGTCGGGTTTAAAAAATAAGTTTCTAATATTAAAAGAAACAACCAAAAAACAACCAACCCACTTGAAATTATGAAACCATTATCAATTGAAACACGCAATGCGGTTTTGCGGACTATGGCAAAGCTGGTCGAGCAGGAGCGGAATGAGATAATCTTGACCAATCAGGAAGATCTTGCTGATTACGACGGTTCAGATTTAGCGATGGAAGAACGCTTAAAAGTAGATGATAAAAAAGTCGATGAAATGATTTTATCATTAAACCAATTGGCTTCTCAGGAAGATCCCGTTGGCGTTGAGCGTTTTCATTTTACTCATGATAATGGAATAAAAGTCATCAACAAAACTGCCGCTTTTGGAACGATTTTAATTATTTATGAATCTCGTCCGGATGTTACAATAGAAGCGGGAGGAATTGCTTTTAAATCCGGAAATAAGATTTTATTGAAAGGTGGAAAAGAGTCTTTAAAATCAAATTTGAAAATTGTAAGTCTTTGGCACAAAGCTCTAGAAGAAAACGGAGTTTCAAAAGACTGGGTGGAATATCTGAATTATAACAGAACAGAGACTCAGGCATTCTTAGAAAAACCAACTCAAAAAGTTGATTTAATTGTTCCAAGAGGCGGAGAAAAACTAATTGAGTTTGTAAAAGCACACGCAACTTGTCCCGTAATCGTAAGCGGACGCGGAAATAATTTTGTTTACGTTCATGAAAAAGCAGATACAGATTTGGCTTTAAAAGTAATTTTAAATGCTAAAACAGCTAAAATATCAGCTTGTAATGCTTTGGATAAAGTTCTAATCGATTCTAAACTGCCAAATTTTGAAGGTTTTGTTGCAATGTTAATAGAGGCATTAATAGAAGCAAAAGTTGAGGTGATTGTAGATAAATCTTTAGAGAATTTTGAAAATACCAAAACAATTGAAAACGAAGATATTTGGTATGAAGAGTTTCTAGATTATAAAATCGTAATTGGAACCATCGATTCTCAGGAAAATGCCATTGATATGATTAATAAGTACTGCGGAGGTCATTCTGCAGCAATTATTACCAGAGATAATGAAGTTGCGCAGCAGTTTATGGAATCAATAGATGCAGCAGCAGTTTACCAAAATGCATCAACCAGATTCACAGATGGCGGACAATTTGGTCTTGGAGGAGAATTAGCAATAAGTACTGATAAATTGCATCAACGTGGCCCGATTGGTCTTCAGCATCTCGTAACCAATAAATGGTACGTGTACGGAGAAGGGCAAATTAGGTAATTGAGATAATATGAAAATTGAGGCAATTAGATAATTAGAAAATTCTAAAGAAAAAACTTAGAATCTCAGTATCTCAGAACCTTAGCATCTTAAAAAATGAAAAAACGGATTTTATTAAAAATAGGAAGTAATACTTTAACCAAAGAAACCAATCATATTTCGCGGGGAAAGATTGAAGATCTTGGAATACAGATTGCAGCTTTAAACGACGAATATGAATTTATCATAGTCAGTTCAGGAGCAATTGCGGCGGCAAAGCAATTTGTAAAATTGGATAATCAGGATAAAGATGTTTTTGTAAAACAAGCTTTGGCTTCAATAGGACAACCTCATTTAATGCGGATTTACAATGAAAATTTTAAGGATTTGGGGTTAAATACTTCGCAGTGTTTGCTTTCTTATTCTGATTTCGAAAAAGAACAGACCAAAAAGAATATTGTAAATACGATTAATGTATTGGTTAAAAATAATTACATTCCGATTATCAATGAGAATGATACCGTTGCGACAGATGAGATTCGGTTTGGAGATAATGACAAATTAGCTGCTTTAACGGCAGTTCTTTTAAATGTTGATATTCTGATAATTGCAACCAATACAAACGGAATTTATACGAAAGAAACTTTTCAAAATGAAGTTCCTGAAACAATAAAATTGGTAAATGATTTACAATCTCTTGAGAAAGAAATCGGCGATTCAAAATCATCACATGGGACAGGAGGAATGCAATCCAAAATTGAAGCAGCCGCAATTTCAAAAGCAGCCAACATCGAAACTTGGATTGTTAATGGTTTAAATGATAATTTTATTCTAAAAGCATTAAAAGACGAAATTCCGTTTACGAAAATAATCTAAATGAGTCAATTAGAAAATTAGTCAATTAAATAATGCCTAATTATCAAATTTTCTAATTATCACATTATCTAAATTAAAAAAAAATATGAACTATATCTCAATAAAAGACATCAACTCATTATCAAAATGGGTAAAACAAGCGATCAAAATCAAAAAGAATCCGCTTAAAAATCAAAGTTTAGGAAAGAATAAAACTCTTGGAATGTTATTCTTCAATCCGAGTTTAAGAACGCGTTTGAGTACTCAAAAAGCGGCAATGAACTTAGGAATGAATGTTATGGTAATGAATTTTACCAACGAAGGATGGACATTAGAATTTGAAGATGGAGCAGTGATGAATTCTGGTGCTTCAGAGCATATTAAAGAAGCGGCAGAAGTAGTTTCTCAATATTGTGATATTATTGCCATTCGTGCTTTCGCAGGTTTGGTTGATAAAGAAAAAGATTATCAGGAAACTGTAATTTCAGGATTTTTGAAATATGCTACAGTGCCAATCGTAAATATGGAAAGCGCTATACGTCACCCATTACAGTCGTTGGCAGATGCAATTACAATGGAAGAATTCAAACCTAGACATAAAAACAAACCAAAAGTAGTGCTTTCTTGGGCACCGCACCCAAAAGCTTTACCGCAAGCAGTTGCCAATTCATTCGTAGAAATGATGCAGATGCAAAAAGATATGGATTTTGTAATCACACATCCAGAAGGTTACGAATTAAGTCCAGAAATCACAAAAGACTGTAAAATAGAATACGATCAAGACAAAGCGTTTAAAAATGCCGATTTCGTTTATGTAAAAAACTGGAGTAATTTCAACGATTACGGAAAAGTAACCAACAGCGATCCAAATTGGACAGTTACCGCTGAAAAAATGGCTTTAACGAACAATGGAAAATTCATGCACTGTCTTCCTGTTCGTAGAAATGTTATTGTAAGCGATGAAGTTCTTGATGGAGAAAATTCAATAGTAATCGAGCAGGCAAATAATAGAACGTATTCAGCACAATTAGTTTTACAAAAGATTCTTAAAAAAATATAATTTTATTAGGTACAAAGGTTCAAAGTTGCAAAGGTTCAGAGGTTTTACGAACTGAATCTAAACTTTGTCCCTTTGTCCCTCTGAACCTTTGAACCTCATGGAGAAAGTTACCGTAATAAAAATAGGTGGAAACATCATCGATAATCCGACAGAATTAGAACAATTTCTAACTGATTTTTCTAAAATCGAAGGCTATAAAGTTCTAGTTCATGGCGGTGGAAAATCGGCTACGAAAATGGCGCAGAGTATTGGTTTGGTTCCGCAGATGATTGACGGACGCAGAATTACTGATGCTCCAATGCTTGACGTTGTGGTGATGATTTACGCTGGACAAATCAACAAACATATTGTAGCGCAACTGCAGGCAAAAGACAACAACGCAATTGGTTTTTCAGGAGCTGACGGAAATTTAATTCAGTCAACAAAAAGAAATCACCCAACAATCGATTACGGATTTGTAGGCGATGTAAAACAAGTGAATACCAAGTTATTGGCTACATTATTAGAAGCTGGAGTTGTGCCCGTTTTCTGCGCCATCACGCACGATAAAAACGGACAATTGTTAAACACAAATGCTGATACCATTGCAAGCGAATTATCAATTGCTTTATCTGAAGTTTTTGACGTTACATTGACATATTGTTTTGAAAAACAAGGTGTTTTACAGGATTCAGAAGACGATTCGTCTGTAATTACAGAAATTAACGAAACATTATACAATAAACTAAAAGAAGAAAAAGTAATTCATTCAGGAATGATTCCAAAATTGGACAACTGTTTCAATAGTTTATCAAGAGGCGTGCAGAAAATCAAAATTGGACATCACAAAATGCTTCAAAATTCAGATATTCCACATACAACGATTACATTATAAAAATGCTGCCACGAATTGACATTAATTTTTACTGTTAAAGGAGAAAATAATTTTAGATATACATCAAAAAGTTTATTTTGATTTTAAATCTGTCATAAAAAAATAATGTTTGAAAATCCGTGTAATTAGTGGCAAAAAAATAGAGCGCACGAGGTATTTTAAATAAATTTGCGCAAGTAAAAATGGTCAAAGGAAAGCTCAAAAACTTTGTTGCTTTGTCCCTTTGAGCCTTTGAACCTTATTAAAATGAAAAATATAGATACGCTTACCCAGGAAGCAATTAGTTTATTAAAAAGCTTAATCGAAACCCCTTCATTTTCAAGTGAAGAAGACCAGACGGCTCTTTTAATCGAAAATTGGTTCAATCAGAATGAAATTCCATTCAAGAGAGAAAACAACAATGTGTGGGCTTTCAACAAATATTTCGACGAAAACAAACCAACACTTTTACTAAACTCACATCACGATACCGTTCGCCCAAATCAGGCGTATACCAACGACCCGTTCAAAGCAATTGAAAAAGACGGAAAATTATTTGGTTTAGGAAGTAATGATGCAGGCGGATGTTTAGTTTCATTACTGGCAACGTTTGTGCATTTCTACGAAAATCAAAATCTGACTCATAATATCGTAATTGTAGCTTCGGCTGAGGAAGAAAGCAGTGGAAAAAACGGTTTAAACAGCGTTTTAAAAAGCTTGCCAGAATTAGATTGTGCGATTGTTGGAGAGCCAACTTTAATGCAATTAGCAGTTGCCGAAAAAGGTTTATTAGTTTTGGACGTAAAAATAAAAGGAACCGCAAGCCACGCTGCGCATCAAAACGATGATAATGCTTTGTACAAATCAATTCCAGTAATGGAATGGTTTAAAAACTATAAATTCGACAAAATCTCAGACGTTTTAGGTCCCGTAAAAATGACTGTAACGCAGATCAATGCAGGAAAACAGCATAATGTAGTACCATCAGAATGTGATTTAGTTGTGGATATTCGTGTAACAGACCGTTATACAAACGCTGAAATTTTGGAAGTTGTAAAAGCAAATGTAAATGCCGAAGTAACGCCAAGATCAATGCACTTAAATGCTTCGTCTATTCCAGTTGCACATGGTTTGGTTCAGGCCGGAATTGCTTTAGGAAGAACAACGTATGGTTCGCCAACGCTTTCAGATCAGTCGGTTTTAAGTTGTCAGTCTTTGAAATTAGGGCCAGGAGAAACATTGCGTTCGCATTCAGCAGACGAATTTATTTTTGTAAATGAAATTGTAGAAGGAGTCGACCTGTATATCAAAATACTAACTGATTTCTTTAAATTATAATTAAAACGAAATTAAACCCGACAGTTTTTTAAAACCTGTCGGGTTTCTAAAAATAGTACCTATGAAACTTTGGGAAAAAGGAATACCAACAGATAAACAGATCGAACAATTCACAGTAGGAAACGACCGTGAATTGGATTTAGTTTTAGCAAAATATGATGCTTTAGGTTCAATTGCTCACGCGAAAATGCTTGGACAGATTGGTTTGTTGACTGCTGAAGAAACAACATCTTTAGTTGATGCTTTAAACGAAATTATTGCTGATATTGTAGTAGGTAATTTCGAAATCGAAGACAGTTTTGAAGACGTACATTCTAAAATCGAATATCTTTTAACAGTAAAACTAGGCGATGCAGGAAAGAAAATTCACACGGCGCGTTCTCGTAACGATCAGGTTTTAGTAGATGTTCATTTGTATTTAAAAGACGAACTAAAAGCAATAAAAGAACAGGTAAAAACTTTGTTTGACTTGTTGATGGAATCGGCAGAAAAACATCAAAACGTTTTATTGCCAGGTTATACGCATTTACAAATTGCAATGCCATCGTCATTCGGAATGTGGTTTTCAGCTTACGCCGAAAGTTTAATTGATGATGTGACAATGCTGAACGCCGCTTCAAAAATTGTAGATCAGAATCCGTTAGGTTCTGCAGCAGGTTACGGAAGTTCTTTCCCAATCAATAGAACATTTACAACAAAAGAATTAGGTTTCGAAACTTTAAAATACAATGCAGTTGCGGCACAAATGAGCCGTGGAAAAGCGGAAAAAACAGTTGCTTTTGCGATGACAAGTGTTGCAGGAACGTTGTCAAAATTTGCAATGGACGTTTGTTTATACATGAGCCAGAATTTCGACTTTATTGGTCTTCCGGCGCATCTTACAACAGGTTCAAGTATTATGCCTCATAAAAAGAATCCAGATGTTTTTGAGTTAATCAGAGGAAAATGCAATAAGATTCAGGCGCTTCCTTATGAAATCACTTTGATTACAAACAATCTTCCAAGCGGTTATCACAGAGATTTACAGCTTTTAAAAGAAGGTTTGTTTCCAGCGATTCAAAACTTAAAAGCTTGTTTAGATATTGCGATATTTTCAATTAAAGATATTACAGTAAAAGATCATATTTTAGAAGATAAAAAATACGATTATTTGTTTACAGTAGATACTTTAAACGAAATGGTTGTTGCAGGAATGCCGTTTAGAGATGCTTACAAAGCAGTTGCAGAACAATTGGAAGCAGGAACATACAAATCTCCAAAAGAAACCAAACATACGCATGAAGGAAGTATTAATAATTTATGTCTTGATGCGATTAAAGATAAAATGAAAGCAGCTTTTTAGTTTTTTGTGAAATGCGAAAAGTAAGCTATAAAATGTAAAAAGGTCATTGATTTGTTTTAATGACCTTTTTTTATGGAATTTAGTTTTTTACTAATTTAAATGTTTTACTTCGATTGTCTATTTGAACTTTACAGACATAAATGCCTTTTGCAAGGTTTCCAACGTTTAATTCTAATTTTTCGTCTGGAGAAACGTTTTTGGAATGTGAATATACTTTTGAACCATTTGAAGAAAACAGATTTACTTCAGCCAAACCATTATCGGAGCTTGAGAAATCAATATTCAAAAGACGATTTATTACAGATGGATAATATTTTAATTCCAGATTATTTTTAACTTCATTTAAACCTAAATTATTGCAGCTTGTAGACAAAACACCTTGAGCAGTAACTTGTAATGTTGCGCCAGCTCCACAAGTAGAATTTGAAATATATCCTCCCACATTAGCAATCGGTAAAATACTATAACTATAAGAAGGTTTTGTTACTGTAGTTCCTGAATTCGCAGGTGCATTCAAACAATCTGTAAAAGCAATTCCAATTGTTCCTCCATCTGTGCTGACATAATTTTTAAAGGCAGTCCCTATTTTAGCAAAATCCGTCCCTTCTACATAACAAGTTGTATTATTACTTCCGCCTCCTAAACCAATGGCTAGCGAACCCGAAACAGACGTATTATAATAACAGTTTAAAATATGAAGTTCGGCATTTCTTGCCCTTGGCATTCTTTCTTTACAGCCTTCTGCCCAATAACAGTTTTTAAAAGTAATGCTATAATGTCCGTCAGACGGAGCATCTGTTTTAGAAGAACCTACTAAATCAGAAAAACGGTGGTCATCGGCTCCGCCAGAACCTCCAGCTTTTGGAGCTTTGAGATAAATAAATTTACACCAAGAGACAGTTATGTTGTCTGCTGTCCCTTTATTGTCAAAATTACCATCCATTCCGTCTTGAAATTCACAATGATCGACCCAAAGATTCGTTGCTTCAGACGTTAGATTATCGCGTCCGTCTACATCGTAAGCGCCAGGGCCTTCAAAAATTAAATTTTGAATGATAATATTATTCGACCCAGGTTTTAAACTCAAAATTCCCGAACCCGCTGCGGTTTGATCTAGATTTACTAATCTGGCACCCGGAAGTCCGATTATAGTTTTGTCATTTACCAGTAAACTTGTATACGTGCAGTTAATAGTTCCTGAAACTAAAATAACTTGCGGAGTGGTTAATTTTAGCTTTGCTGTTAAATCTGCTAAAGTAGTCACAGTAACAGGCGAAGCGCTTCCTCCGCCAGTTGTAGAAGCTCCAAATCCTTCAGGAGAACTCATGAAATAATTTTGAGCAAACAGAAAAGAGCAAGGCAGGAGCAATGCTAATAGAATAAGTTTTGTTTTCATTTAAGCGTGGTTTTTGTGGTTTAATAGTTTAATGTAATCGATTGCACAAATGTATAAGATTCAGATTAATTTCAAATTAATTTCTCAAATATTTATATTTTAAAGTTTTGATTTATAGAATTATAAATGTTGTTTTTACACTAATAAATTGTAAAATGATTTCATGGATATATTTAGAAAAAGGGTAAAGGCTTTAAAATAAAAGCAGAATTTTCATGCTAAATACATATATTTGATGTGCCAGTTTAAATTACACTAATGGAAAAATTCAAAGAACAGTCTGCTTTTCATCTTTTTGAAAAAGGTTTAATTACAGAGAATCAGTTTGAAGAAGTGAAAAACTATCGGAGTCTGAATATCTTTTCGCTAAACGCAGAATTAAAGTTATTTCTTTATTTATCAGTATTGCTGTTTACTTCAGGAATTGGAGTTTTAATTTATGAAAATATTGATACCATAGGGCATATTGCGATTCTATCATTGCTTTTAATTGTGATTGCGGTGTGCTTTTTTTATTGTTTTAAACATTCTAAAGGCTTTCAGAAAGAAGAAACAACTTTTGAGCATCCCGTTTTAGAATATTTGGTTTTGGCGGGCAATATCTTGACTTGTATTTTCATCGGATATCTTCAATTTCAGTATAAACCTTTTGGTGAACATTACGGATTAGCAACTTTGGTTCCAACTGTAGTAAGTTTCTTTTGCGCTTATTATTTTGATAATAGAAGTGTTTTAACCATTGCCATTACAGGTTTAGCGGCCTATGTGGGACTTTCGGTTACGCCTCAAGATATTTTTAATGACAGTAATAACTTGTATGCAAGTCAAAGTTTGAGCTATTCTGCAGTTATGTTAGGAGTTTTATTGGTCTTATGGACAATCTACAGTAGCCGAATTTCACTCAAAACCCATTTTGGTTTAGTTTTTCTCACTTTTGCATTGCATATAATAAGTGTCGCTGCAATCAGTAATCTGACAAGTTATGACACCTTAAATTGGATGATTTTTGCTCTAATTTTAGGAGGTTCAACTTATTATTTTTATAAGGTCAGTTATCAATATAAAGCAATGTCTTTGTATGTTTTTATGATTATTTATGCTTACATCGGAGGAAATATTGTTTTGTTTAGGGTTTTTGAAAACGTTGATTTCTCTGATATTTGGGAACTATTGGTTTTCATGCTACCGGCTTACTTTGTTGGTTCGATTGTAATGTTTATTAGATTGATTAAAAAATTTCATAAAGAAATAGCAGAATGATTGTATACGATAAAAAGAAGTTAGATAACGAAGTTTTAATTGATGAAGCAGGCGCTTTGTACACAGGAGGTTTTATCAGTAAAGAACAAAAGAAGTTTATAGAAAAAGAGTTACCAGTTTTAAAAAGCCAAAATAATATTTTAGTTCGAATAGGGTTCTTTTTATTAGGATGTTTGTTATACGGATCAATTTGTGGCGCAATTTCTTTATTTGGTTTAAGCGACGAGCATGTTTTTCTTCAAATCTGCTGTTATATTTTTGCCGTTGTTGGATTTGCAGGAGTAGAATTACTTGCAAATCAGGAGTATCATAATCACGGTTTAGACGATGCTTTTATATTGAATGCACTTTTATGTTTAGGTGCGGCGGTAGCGATAACAACAGAAGGTTATGAAGCGGTAATTGCATTTTTTGTGGCAATTGGATCTCTTTTTATGTTTCTTAGGTATTTGCACGTGCTATCAATGCTTGTTTTTTGCATTTCGGCTACTGCTTTTTTGTTTTTCGAAATGTTTGAATTTGGAGATATCGGAAAAGCTATTCTGCCATTTGTTGCCATGATTTTTGCGGGAGTTTTTTATTTCCTTACAAGAAAAATGATTAATGCTTTAAAAGAAAGTTATTATTATAATGGATTGTTATTGGCAAATAGTTTTTGTTTGGCTTTATTTTATCTTTCTTGTAATTATTTGGTGGTAAGAGAACTTTCAGCAGAACTTTTAGGGACTGAAATAAAACCTGGAACAGATATTCCGTTTGCGTTTTTCTTTTATGCTTTTACTTTTATTGTTCCTATTATTTATTTGGTGCAAGCTTTAAGAACAAAAGACCGAATAATGCTTTGGACGAGCTTTTTAGCGATTGCTTTTTCAATCTATACAATTCGATTTTATCATTCCGTTTTGCCAATAGAAGTTGCGCTTACACTTGGAGGTGCAGTTTTGTTTGGAATGGCTTATTTTTCAATTAAAAAATTAAAAGAAAAAGAAACGGGTTTAACTTTTAAGCCTGATAGAATCAATCAGTCAGATGCATTTTTAAATGCCGAAGCTTTAGTAGTTGCCTCAGCTTTCGGAATGAAACCAGAAGTAAAACCACAAGATTCTCCAATGGAATTCGGAGGAGGAGGTTTTAGCGGCGGAGGATCTGGAGAAAGTTTTTAAATTATTTTGCCACAGATTAAATAGATTAAAATGATTTTCTAATCTTGGTCAAGTCGCCACGAATTACACAAATTTCCACGAATTATTTTTTTGCAGTTTCCGAAGCAAAAATTTTTAAAATATATAATTCGTGGAAATTTGTGTAATTCGTGGCGAAGAAAAAAAATCCTTTTAATCTATTTAATCTGTGGCTAAAAAAAACTATACTTTACTTTTCAATGTTTCGGCATCAATATCACTATGCGAAACATCATAAATCGCTTTTCCGTTTTTAATTAAAATCAATTGTGGAGATTCGTGATATACTCCAAATCTGCTTGCAATTTCATTCGAAATGTCTCTATGAGCTATCAGATCCAAAAAGTAAGCGTCAACAACTCCTTCAAGATCAAATTCTCTTTCAAATTGTTTTAATGCCATACGGCTAATGCTGCATCTTGTGCTATGTTTGAAAATTACAACTGGTCTTTCTTGAGAAATGGCTTCGATTTCCATTAATTGAAGCATATCCGTTAATTCTGTCCAGTTTACTTTGCTTTTTGCTGCTTCTGAGTTCTCTGAACTTCCGAAGATTGAATTAAAAAAACTCATATTTGGCTTGTTTTATGACTTTTTGACGTGTTAAATCAGGAAAATTTTGATTTTTACTGTCGTTTTGTCTGTTTTTGTGCTATGGAATATAATTTGTCTATTTCAATGCAAAGTTAAATTATTTGAGCTAAAGATTTACCTCAATAAATCGTAACTTTAATCTTATAAAATGTCAAACAAATTAAATCAATCAAAATCGTAAAAATATGAATATAAATAAGTTTACTATTAAATCGCAGGAAGCCATACAGTTGTCGCAACAATTAGCACAGCGAAATGGCCAGCAGCAAATTGAAAATGAACACATTTTCAAAGCCATTTTTGAAGTTGATGAAAACGTAGCGCCGTTTATTTTGAAAAAATTAAATGTAAATGTGCCTTTGTTTCTTCAAATTTTGGATAGTACAATACAGAGTTTTCCAAAAGTTTCCGGAGGAGACGTAATGCTTTCCAGAGACGCCAATAAAGCTTTGAACGAAGCAGAGATTATCGCACAAAAAATGAACGACGAATACGTTTCGATCGAGCATTTAATTTTAGCCATTTTTGACTCAAAAAGTAAAGTTTCTCAGATTTTAAAAGATCAAGGAGTTACAGGAAAAGGTTTGAAAGCGGCTATTGAAGAATTAAGAAAAGGAGAAAGAGTAACATCGGCTTCAGCAGAAGAAACGTATAATTCGCTAAATAAATTTGCTAAAAACTTAAACGAATTAGCAAGAACAGGAAAATTAGATCCAGTTATTGGTCGTGACGAAGAAATTCGTCGTGTATTGCAGATTCTGACTCGTAGAACTAAAAACAATCCAATGCTTATTGGAGAGCCTGGAGTTGGTAAAACTGCAATTGCAGAAGGTTTAGCGCACAGAATTGTAGATGGAGATGTTCCAGAAAATTTAAAAGATAAAATCGTTTTCTCACTAGATATGGGAGCTTTGATTGCCGGGGCGAAATACAAAGGAGAATTCGAAGAACGTTTAAAATCGGTTGTAAAAGAAGTTACGGCTGCAGATGGTGATATCGTTCTTTTTATTGACGAGATTCATACACTTGTTGGTGCAGGTGGAGGAGAAGGCGCAATGGATGCTGCTAATATTCTAAAACCAGCTTTGGCTCGTGGAGAGTTGAGAGCAATTGGTGCTACGACTTTAGATGAATATCAAAAATATTTTGAAAAAGATAAAGCACTCGAAAGACGTTTCCAAAAAGTGTTAATCGATGAGCCAGATACAGAAAGTGCCATTTCGATTTTACGTGGAATCAAAGAAAAATATGAAACGCATCATAAAGTTCAAATTAAAGACGAAGCAATTATTGCAGCGGTTGAACTTTCGCAGCGTTATATTACAAATCGTTTCTTACCAGATAAAGCGATCGACTTGATGGACGAAGCGGCTTCTAAACTGCGTATGGAAATCAATTCAAAACCAGAAGAATTAGACGTTTTGGATCGTAAAATCATGCAATTGGAAATCGAAATCGAAGCCATCAAACGTGAAAAAGAAGAAAGCAAACTGAAAATTTTAGGTATGGAATTGGCCAACCTAAAAGAAGAGCGAAACGAAATCTATGCAAAATGGAAACAGGAAAAAGATATCGTTGACGGAATTCAGGCTGTAAAACACGAAATTGAAGACTTTAAATACGAAGCGGAACGTGCAGAACGTGAAGGCGATTACGGAAAAGTAGCCGAAATCCGTTACGGAAAAATAAAAGAAGCACAGGAACGTCAAGATACTTTGCAAAAACAACTGTTAGAGTTCCAATCTGGAAATTCTTTGATCAAAGAAGAAGTTACCAGAGAAGATATCGCAGAAGTTGTAGCAAAATGGACAGGAATTCCAGTAACCAAAATGCTTCAGACAGAAAGAGAAAAACTATTGCATTTGGAAGACGAATTGCACAAACGTGTAGTAGGGCAGGAAGAAGCGATAGAAGCGGTGAGTGATGCTGTTCGTAGAAGCCGTGCCGGTTTACAAGATATGAAAAAACCTGTTGGATCATTCTTATTCTTAGGAACAACCGGAGTTGGTAAAACGGAGCTGGCAAAAGCTTTGGCGGAATATCTTTTTGATGACGAAAATGCCATGACACGTATCGATATGAGTGAGTATCAAGAACGTCACAGTGTGAGCCGTTTGGTTGGTGCGCCTCCAGGATACGTAGGTTATGATGAAGGAGGTCAGTTGACAGAAGCCGTTCGTAGAAAACCATATTCTGTGGTACTTTTAGATGAGATCGAAAAAGCGCATCCTGATACTTTCAATATTTTATTGCAGGTTTTAGATGAAGGACGTTTAACAGACAACAAAGGTCGTTTGGCCGATTTTAGAAATACGATTATTATTATGACCTCAAATATGGGAAGTAATATTATTCAGGAGAAATTTGAAAACCTAAAAGGAAGCGTCGAAGCAGCAACAGAAGCGGCTAAAAACGAAGTTTTAGGATTATTAAAACAAACTGTTCGTCCTGAGTTTATTAACCGTATCGATGAAATTGTCATGTTTACACCGCTTACAGTTGAGAATATTTCAAGAATTGTAAGTTTGCAGTTAAAAAGCGTTACCAAAATGCTGGCGTTGCAAGGCATTACAATGGACGCAACTCCAGAAGCGATTGCTTACTTGGCAGACAAAGGTTACGATCCTCATTTTGGAGCAAGACCTGTGAAACGTGTGGTTCAGCGAGAAGTGTTGAATCAATTGTCAAAAGAAATTTTGGCAGGAAACATAACAACAGATAGCATCATTTTATTAGATGCTTTCGATGGCAATTTGGTCTTTAGAAACCAGACCGCTAAATAATTATTTTTTTTAGTTAATCTTGAAAAGCATCAGTGTCAAAGCTGGTGCTTTTTTTTTGCCGTGAATTCTGAAACTTTTTGCACAATTCTTATAACAATAAATTTTGAAGAAATATCCAATTTTAAATTTATAAAAATCAGCAAATTATTAATTTAAAAATTAAAGTCATGAATAATATTTTCAGAGGATTATTAGCAGGATATGGCGCTAAAAAGTTAGGCGGAGGTTGCTTCGGAACTATTATCGTTTTCATTATTCTATGGGTTCTGTTGGGACAATGCAGTTAAAAAATACAATACAGAAAATTACGAATAAAAAGATAAATTTTGATTGGATATTATTGGGCAGATTAAGCCAAAATGTCTAGATTCGCATAGCTAAAAATAAATTTTATAAAAAATGGGTTCAGGTTTTTTCGCTCTGTTAGACGATATCGCAGCAATTATGGATGATGTTGCAGTAATGAGTAAAGTTGCTGCAAAAAAAACTGCTGGAATTTTGGGCGATGATTTAGCTGTAAATGCAGAAAAAGCTTCAGGATTTGCTTCATCAAGAGAGTTGCCAGTTTTATGGGCAATCAGTAAAGGTTCGCTATTAAACAAAATCATTATTCTTCCAATCGCATTTTTGTTAAGTGCATTTTTCCCAATTGCTATTATGGTAATTTTAGTTTTAGGAGGATTGTTTTTAGCTTATGAAGGAGCTGAGAAAATTTATGAGTTTATTGTTCCTCACAAACATGAAGAATCGGAAGGAATAACTGATGAAGTGCTTACTGAAGAAGAGATTTTAATAATTGAAAAAGACAAAGTGAAGTCGGCAATTGTAACCGATTTTATCCTTTCGGTAGAGATTGTAATCATTGCACTTGGAACCGTAATCGGAAAGCCATTAGTGTCGCAGATTGTTACAGTTTCTATTATTGCCTTAATTGCAACTATTGGTGTGTACGGAATCGTAGCGCTTATTGTTCGTATGGACGAAGTAGGTTTCAAAATGATTCAGCACAGCAAAAAAGATAAAAGTCTTTTAAAAAGTGTTGGAAACATATTGGTGCAAGCATTACCAAAAGTAATAAAAGCGCTAACCGTTATCGGGACAATTGCGTTGATTTTGGTTGCTGGTGGATTATTTGTTCATAACATCGAATTTTTTCACCATCTTTTGCCAAACTTTCCTTCTGTTATAAAAGAGTTCGCAATCGGACTTATAATTGGTTTTATAGTTTTAGGAATCGTAAATCTCTTCAAAAAGATTATTCAAAAGAAAACGGCTTAATTCCCTTTTAAAAATATAGTAAAAAACATCAGTTAACGCTGGTGTTTTTTTTGTTTTAGGAGCAGATCGATTCATTTTCAAAAGAACGTTTTGTCCCGCTATCCACTATATTTTTTGTGGTGAACCCCACCACAAAAAGATGCCGTTTCTATCGGGGCTATTCTAGAGAATTTTTATTTTCATAAGAAATAACGGTATTTTTTAAATGTTTTTTTATTAAATAAGTCATTGATTTACAATGCGTTAATTACGCATCCAATTTTTTTAACATTTCTTCTAAGCAACCTTTGCAATTAAGCCATGTCTTCATAGTAATTAACAATTAATTATTATTTTATATGAAAAGTTTTAGATTAAAATCTGTTTTAGTAGTATTATTTTTATCAACTGCTTTAGTTTCATGCAGTAGCGACGATGATAATGATCAAAAACCAGCTCCAACTACAAAGGCAGCTCTAGTTACAGAAATTAAAGGACCAGCGACAGGAAAAGTAAATGATGAACTAAGTTACGATGTGACGTACACAGTTGATAATGCTTGTGCAGAATTTGATAAAATCTCAGAAGTAACTATTGGATCTGTAAAAGGCTTGCAAGTAATTGCAAAGTATCCATCAGAAGTTTGCACGCAGCAAGTGCCTGAACCAAAGAAAACCGTTTATAAATTTAAAGCAACTGCAAAAGGTACTTTCGAAATTAAATTCAAAAAATCAGAAACAGAATTCTTGACTCAAAAGGTTGTGATTGAATAAACAGTCTTTTTAGTTGATATTTTTTTAGGTTGATAAGCCATTTTGCAGAGATTTAAATCAATGTAAGATGGTTTTTTGATTTATATGAAACAATGCAAGTCCATTAGTTGTTATATAAAAGTTATCGACTTTGCCATTCCTTTAAAAAGTACTATTTTTGCACTCTAAATTTTATGTCATGGCGAAAAGAAAGTATAAAATATCGGTTATTCAGTTAAATCTGAATGATGTTGCCGAAAACAATCTTAAAAAATGTATCAGCTGGGTAAGAGATGCAGCAAGTCAAGGTGCTGAGGTAATCTTACTTCCTGAATTATATAGCAGTCATTATTTCTGCCAAAGCGAAGATGTAGATAATTTTGCATTAGCAGAGCCACTTTACAGTACTTCATTTATTGCATTCAGCGAATTGGCAAAAGAATTAGGAGTAGTAATTATTGTTCCTTTCTTTGAGAAAAGAATGGCTGGAATCTATCATAATAGTGCTTATATCATCGATACAGATGGTGCAGAAGCAGGTTTGTACCGTAAAATGCATATTCCAGACGATCCTCATTTCTATGAAAAATTCTATTTCACGCCAGGTGATTTAGGTTTCCAAGCAATCGAAACTAAAAAAGGAACTGTTGGAACATTAATTTGCTGGGATCAATGGTATCCAGAAGCTGCACGTATTACGGCACTTAAAGGAGCAGAAGTTTTATTCTACCCAACAGCTATTGGATGGCATCCTAAAGAAAAAGAGCAATACGGAGAAAACCAATATGGCGCTTGGATGAACGTAATGAAAGGCCATGCGGTTGCAAATGGTGTTTTCGTTGCAGCAGCTAACCGAATTGGTTTAGAAAAATATATTGATGGAACAGAAGGAATTCAATTCTGGGGAGCTTCTTTCATTGCTGGACCACAAGGAGAGATTTTAGCTCAGGCTTCACACGATAAAGAAGAAATCTTAATTGCTGAAGTTGATTTAGATCTTCAGGAAAATGTTCGTCAAAATTGGCCATTCTTCAGAGACAGAAGAATTGATGCTTTTGGAGATATTACAAAAAGAGCAATCGATAAATAATTTGATTAAAATAATATTAGAAAGAGCTGTCTGAAAAGACAGCTTTTTTTTATAAGCTTCGGAGAAGCTAGATATTTATAGAAAAGAACAGACGTATACAAAATAAAGCTCCGGAGGAGCGACATATTCAGTCAGAAAAATATGTCGCTCCTTCGGAGCTTCTTTTATTTGTCTTATAGAAAATTCTATAAATATTTCGCTTCTCCTAAGCTTCATTCAAATTGCAAATTAATCCGAAATCGTTTCATTTAAAAATTTGCCAATAATTCTATTTTATAACAAAAAAGAGCTATTCAATTTTGAATAGCTCTTTTTCTCATTTTTAGCTTTATATGTATTACTTCACTTGGAAAGTAACTCGTCTCACGATTTGACGTGCCTCTTTAGAATTTTTGTTAACAGAAGTATCTTCTCCGTTAGCAATTACATTTAATCTTGAAGCGTCTATTCCTGCATTTACTGCTACTTTTTTCACAGCTTCAGCTCTTTTTCTAGATAATTCAGTATTGTAGCTTGAATTTCCAATTTCATCAGCATAACCAATAATATCAGCCGATTTTCCAGGGTTGTTTTTCAAATATTTCACTAAGAAATCAACACCAGATAGAGAAGCATTTGTTGGCTTAGACGAATTGAAATCGAAGTAAACGTTTACATAACCTCCGTTGATTAATTCTTCAACTGTATTGTTTGTAGCAGTTCCAGCGCCTTTCTTTTCGTAAGTTTTGTCTAAATAGCTTTCTAACTCATCTGGAACACCATTTTGATTAGTATCAATAGATTGCCCTTTTGTGTTAACAGCAACTCCTGCGATGCTATTTGGTTCTAAATCGTATAAATCAGCAACTCCATCTTTGTCTGAATCTATAAGGCCAGTTTCGATTAAGTCCACTCTTTGTTCCAATTCGCTAATTCTATCTTCTTCACCAACCCAGTCAGCATGTTTTTCGTTTTTACCTAAGTAGAAAGTCAAACCAACAGAAGCGTTCAGTAAAACTCCGTCAAAAGAACCAGTTGTTGTATTGCCCATTCCGTCAAAATTCCAGTTTTGTCTTCCGTTTACAATTCCTGTAAGATCTCCAGTCAACGCTACTCTGTTACTTAATCTAATCTGTCCAGTTAAACCTGCAATTCCGTGAGCCATATAATCCTGACCTCCAAATCCAGTTTCTGTGCTAATTTGAGAAACCCCGAAACCACCATGGGCTAAAAGACCAATTGTGTTTGTCCAAGTTTCAAAATTTAAAGCACGTCCCACATTGATAACCCCTTGTAAACTTGCTCTAACGTAACGACTTTCAAAATCGGGAGTATCTTTTTTCTCTTTAAATTGGTCGTAACCAACATCTAATTTTACCCCAAACTTTGGACTAAACATATATCTTACACCTAAGTCCCCGTGAAAAAAGTTTAATGATTCAGTAGTATAACCTGGAGTCATTGTTCTGGTTGGTTTGTTAACACCGCCATTCAGTTCGATCGACCATTTGTTGAATTCTTGATCTACGTTAGGTTTTGTAGAAGTGGTAGCCATATTTTGAGCGCCTGCAGCAAATGATAGTAATAATAAGGATACTGATACTAATTTCTTTTTCATGATATCAAAAATTAAATTGTTTTTATTTTAAACTCTGAAACAAAATTAGAAGTCGAATTCTAGAATGTGTTGTATATACCCTTACATAATTCCCATATTTTAGCTTTTAATTGTGTAAATCCGTTAAAATAAGTACAATAGAATGCATAAAAAAAGGACAAAATTCACATTTTGTCCTTTTGGCTATCCTAAAAAAGAGTTATTATTTTAAATCAGGCTGATAAATTTTAACAGATCCGTCTCCTTCGCTACTTACTACTAACAAGCTTCTTTTTGTAGGGCTTTTTGAGGCCGGAATAAAAAGAATGCCTTCAGGAGCATCACCTGTTTTTACAGTTTGTAAATATTGAGGCGCAGTTGGATTTGTAGCATCATAAACCATAAAAGCATCCGATCTTTCTAAACCAACAAATAAAATGTTTTGACTTCCCATTTTGGCAGCGACTACAGCTTCTGGTTCAGAACCTTTATCGTCACTTCTTTTATCGTCGTATGTACCTAATTCATTTGTTTTTTTATCAACATCATTTTTGCTGTCAAAAACGATTTTTCCTGTATTTCCATTCCAGATAGAAAACGATCTTCCTCCAAAACTTACCATTTGGTCTAAATCTCCATCTCCGTCAGTGTCTCCCATGTCTGCAACAAGATTTAATCTTCCTAAATTGGTGTCTAATTTTAAAGTAGCGGCATCTGGAAAAGCTGTTGCATCAAGCGTCAAACTTTTCATGCGTTTCACATCTGTATAAGCTGTGTATTCTCTTGCGTCACCTTCATTTGCAGTAACAAAATATGGAGTATTATTTACAGTAAAATGGCTAATAGCATCTGGCATATAAAGACCTTTTACTTTCCAAGGGTTAAAAGCAATTTTGTTGTCACTATCGCTTACATCAATTGCATTTTCAGCAGTGTTGTAATCTTTTAATCCTAGTGGATAAATAGCAGTTATGGTTTTAGAAGTTAAGTCAACTTTTGCAACACCATTATTTTCTTGTAAAGTAATCCAAGCAGTTTTAGAATCATCAGAAATTGTAATGTATTCAGGTTCGATATCTTGAGCAAAACTAGTTTTAGCAAATTTTGAAATTCTGAAACCATCTTTTTTCAAGGCTTCTGCTTGACCAGCAAATGAAGCAAAATCTAAAGTTGTTACATTATAAGAGCTAGTTTCAATAATAGAAATAGTTCCGTTTGGATCTTGTGTGTAATCTGTATTTGGCTCGCCTTCATTTGCTGTCATAATATATTTTCCGTCTGGAGAAAAAGTAATCATATCTGGTAAAGCACCAACTGTTACTTGTTTAATCAAGCTGTAATCTGAAGTATTAAAAATAACTACTTTTCCGTTTCCTTGTTTGTTTACTGTAGATTCTAAAGCAACAGCCAGTTTTCCGTCAAAAACAGAAACGCTGTTTGCAGCACCTTCATAAGCAACTAAATCAATTTTTCCGATTTTTAGTGGTTTTGTTGGATCTGTAATATCAATAACATCAATCTGGTTTACTCCACTATTGTTTACAGTAAAAAGGCGTTTTGTTTTTTCGCAGTAAGCAGAAATTTCAGCAGCGGCTTCTCCGCCAATTGTAATAGAACCTATTTCTTTAAAAGTTCCTGGATTTTCATTTACAACAACTTCGGGTTCAGTGTTTGAATTTTCATCATTGTTACAGCTTGCCAATATAAATAGAGCTGCTAATAATGAGAGAGATAAATTTTTCATGTGTTAGTTTTTAGTTTTGGCAAAAGTAATTCTGAGCTCTCTGTTAAATATTAAGGCTGTATTATTTAATCTTTAACTTAAATTTTGCAGGATAAGTTTTGTGAAATAATCAGGAATTTTAATCAAATGTTTTATAATCCTAACGAATGCTTATCTTTGCACTTTCTAAATTAGAACCTATTTATGTCAACAAATAATAGAAGATTTCCAGCAGAATGGGAAAAACAGCAAGGAATTGTATTGTGTTTTCCGCACAATGGTAACGATTGGCCAGGAAAATACGAAGCCGTTCAATGGGCTTTTGTAGAGTTTATAAAAAAAGTAGCCACTTTTGAAACTGTTTTTTTGGTTGTAGCCGATGAAAAACTGAAAGAAAAAGTTGCTGATATGCTTGAAAGAGCCCGTGTGAATCTTAAAAATGTTTCATATATCATTCATAAAACCAATAGAAGCTGGATGCGTGACTCTGGACCAATTATTGTGAAAAATGGTTCAAAAAGAGAAGCGTTGAATTTTAATTTTAATGGTTGGGCAAAATATAAAAATTATCAATTAGATAAGTATGTTCCGGGTAAAGTAGCTGATTTTATTGATGTTCCGCTAACTCAGGTTATGTACAAAGGAAAACCTGTAATTGTAGAAGGTGGGGCTATCGACGTAAACGGAAAAGGAACTTTGCTGACTTCTGAAGAATGTTTGATGCACCCAACAATTCAAGTTAGAAATCAAGGTTTTACGAAAGAAGATTACGAAGCAGTTTTTAAAGAATATCTCGGAGTAACCAATGTAATTTGGTTAGGAGATGGAATAGAAGGTGATGATACTCACGGACACATCGATGATTTGTGCCGATTTGTAAATGAAGATACGATTGTAACGATTGTAGAAACTGATAAAAACGATTCAAACTACAAACCTTTGCAAGATAATTTGAAACGTCTTCAAAATGCAAAATTAGAAAACGGAAAATCGCCTGTAATTGTAGCATTACCAATGCCAAAACGTGTAGATTTCGAAGATTTAAGATTGCCAGCTAGTTACGCTAATTTCTTAATTTTGAATAATTGCGTTTTAGTGCCTACATTTAACGACAGCAATGATCGTGTAGCATTAAATATCTTAGCAGAATGTTTCACAGACAGAGAAGTTATCGGAATCAGTTGTATTGATTTTATCTGGGGATTCGGAACATTACATTGCTTAAGTCAGCAGATTCCTGCATAAAAATAGTAGTTACAGATTATAAAATAATCGTTTTGATTTTTTAATCTGTGATAAAATGATCAGATATACAGAGACTTTCTTATATTATTTGAGCTGTCATCAAAAGTGGCAGCTTTTTTTTGTTGTATATTTAACAGAGAGATTTGCCGTGTGTCCCGACATCCTTCTTATATTCGTATGTTCAACAATGCAGAAATGCAGATTTAATTTTATATGAAGAAAATATTTTTTATCCTTTCCGTGCTTTCTTCCGGAGCTCTTTTTTCGCAGTCTGATTCACATAAAAAAAATGAACTTACATTTGCGACCTACAATGTAAGTATGGAATCTGATAATTATTCTCCAAAAGGCGCAATGGGAAAATCGGAGCAAATATTGATTAAGCAACTTAGTTCAGGAAATAATACTCAAATTAGAAATATTGCCACGATTATTCAGACCGTTAGACCGGATGTTATTTTGCTAAACGAATTTGATTATATTAAAGATCCTGAACTTGGTGTAAAGGCATTTGTGAAAAATTACTTGAATGTGAGCCAAGGTGGAGCCGCAGCAATTGATTATCCTTATTACTATTATTCAACAGTGAATACTGGCCAGCCAAGTCCTTACGATTTGAACAATGATGGAAAGTTGGATAATTTTGGAAATGATGCGTGGGCGTTTGGTTTGTATCCGGGACAATATGGAATGATGCTTTTGTCTAAATATCCTATTGATGTTAATGCGGTTCGCACTTTTCAACATTTTAAATGGAAAGATATGCCAGGAGCATTGATTACCAAAAAGGCAGATGGAACGGATTGGTACAGTAAGAAAGCATGGAAGGAATTTCCATTGTCTTCAAAATCTCACTGGGATGTTCCTGTAGAAATTGGGGATAAAACAGTTCATGTTTTAGTCAGTCATCCAACTCCTCCTACTTTTGATGGCGATGAAGATCGAAACGGAAAAAGAAATCATGATGAAATCCGATTTTGGAGAGATTATATTTCAGACAATTCGGCTTCGTATATTTATGATGATAAGGGGGTAAAAGGTGGTTTGTCTCCGAATTCTCGATTTGTCATAATGGGTGATCAAAACGCTTCACCAGTTGAAGGAGATGCTATGAGAGAAGGTGTAAAATCTTTAATAGACAGTCCAAAAATTAATAGCGACTTTACGCCTGCTAGTAAAGGTGGTGCTGAATTTAGCCCTAAAAATCCTTTTGGAGTTAATCATACAGCCTTTTGGAGAATGCGAGCTGATTATGTATTGCCATCCAGACTTGGTTTTAAGGTAGTCAATAGCGGCGTATTTTGGCCTGCAAAAGGTCAGCCAATGTCAGAATTGGTAGAAAAACGGGAATCAAGTTCAGATCATCGTTTGGTTTGGGTAAAGGTGATCTTAGAATAAATAGCTTTTCTTTCAATTTTTTCAAGATTAAATATTAAAGCATAAAAAAACCTTGGCTTTCCAAGGTTTTTTGTATTTCTATATCTCTTCAGATTGCTCTGCTCTTCATTGTCTTGTAAAAGGAGGTAATAATTGACTTGAAACTTCTCCAAATCCAATTCTTACTTCGTTGTTTTCACAGAAACCGCGAATAATAACAGTATCATTATCTTCAATAAATTTACGTTCGCTTCCGTCACTCAGTTTAAGTGGATTTTTTCCTCCCCAAGTTAATTCCAGCATAGAACCAAAACTATCTGGAGTTGGACCAGAAATAGTTCCAGAACCCATCATGTCTCCAGAATTCACGCGACATCCGTTTGAAGTATGATGCGTTAATTGCTGAGCCATAGACCAGTACATGTACTTGAAGTTAGATTTTGAAATTACCGTTTCTTCTTGATTTTCTGGTTGTAAAGAAACTTCTAAATGAATATCAAAAGCTTTTTTTCCTTTTGTTTGTAAATACGGAAGCGGTGACGGATCTTGTTTAGGTCCTTTAGTTCTAAAAGGTTCCAAAGCATCCATAGTCACAATCCAAGGTGAAATCGAAGTAGCAAAGTTCTTAGCTAAAAATGGTCCAAGAGGCACATATTCCCATTTTTGCATATCGCGCGCACTCCAGTCATTTAGTAAAACCATTCCGAAAATATAATCTTCAGCTTCATAAGTTGAAATATTTTCGCCCATTACATTTACATCTGTCGTGATAAAAGCAGTTTCTAATTCGAAATCTACTAAACGAGAAGCCCCAAAAACTGGCGTATCGTGTCCAGCAGGTAAAGTTTGCCCCATTGGTCTGTGAACTGGAATTCCAGAAGGAACAATTGTAGAACTTCTTCCGTGATATCCAACCGGAATGTGCAGCCAGTTTGGCAATAAAGCATTATCTGGATCACGGAACATTTTTCCTACGTTTGTAGCATGTTCTCTACTTGAATAAAAGTCAGTATAATCACCAATTAAAACTGGTAATTGCATCTCTACATCTTCGATTTTAAATATAACAATATCGCGATGTTTTGTTGTATCTCTTAATTGCGGATTGGTTTCGTCGAAAATCTCAGCTATGCGATTTCGCACCAGACGCCATGTTTTTTTTCCATCAGAAATAAAATCATTTAGCGTATCCTGCATAAACATATCATCGGTTAATTCAATTCCTTCAAAATAATTTAATTGCTGCAAAGCCCCTAAATCTATGGCATAATCGCCAATTCGTGTTCCTACTGTAACGACATTTTCTTTGGTAAGAAATACACCGAAAGGAATATTCTGAATAGGGAAGTCGCTATTTTGTGGCACTTCTAACCATGATTTTCTATTGGTATCGTTGGCGGTTATTGGCATGTTTAATGTTAATTGTTTGTTGAAAAATTACATGTCAAATATATCATAATCTAGCTGTTTGACAAACGTTTTTTTGTATTTTTGCGTGAAATTAACGAAAAACAAAAAAATGCAACGCGACGAACAAATTTTTGATCTTATCCAAGAGGAGAAAGAAAGACAAATTCACGGACTAGAGCTTATTGCTTCTGAGAATTTTGTAAGTGATGAAGTAATGGCAGCAGCAGGGTCTGTTTTAACTAATAAATATGCTGAGGGTTATCCAGGCAAAAGATACTACGGAGGTTGTGAAGTAGTTGATGTTATTGAGCAGATTGCTATTGACAGAGCTAAAGAATTATTTGGCGCTGAATATGCAAACGTACAACCTCACTCAGGTTCTCAGGCAAATACATCTGTTTACCACGCTTGTTTAAATCCTGGTGACACTATTTTAGGTTTCGATTTATCTCACGGAGGTCACTTAACTCACGGTTCTCCAGTAAACTTCTCTGGCCGTTTATACCGTCCAGTTTTCTACGGTGTAGATGCTGAAACTGGTCGTTTAGATTATGATAAAATTCAAGAAATTGCTACTAAAGAGCAGCCAAAATTAATCATCGCTGGAGCTTCTGCTTATTCTCGCGATATGGATTTTGCTCGTTTCAGACAAATTGCTGACAGCGTAGGAGCGATCTTATTTGCTGATATTTCTCATCCAGCTGGTCTTATTGCAAAAGGATTAATGAACGATCCAATTCCACATTGCCATATTGTTTCTACAACAACTCACAAAACATTAAGAGGACCACGTGGAGGTCTTATTTTAATGGGGAAAGATTTTCCAAATCCACAAGGATTAACAACTCCAAAAGGAGAAATCAGAATGATGTCTTCTTTATTAGACTTAGCTGTTTTCCCTGGAAACCAAGGAGGACCTTTAATGCACATTATCGCTGCTAAAGCGGTTGCTTTTGGTGAAGCGCTTAAAGATGAGTTCTTTACTTATGCAATGCAATTAAAGAAAAATGCAAATGCAATGGCTGATGCTTTCGTAAAAAGAGGTTACAACATTATCTCTGGCGGAACTGATAATCACATGATGCTTATTGACTTAAGAAATAAAGGTATTTCTGGTAAAGAAGCTGAAAATGCATTAGTAAAAGCTGAAATTACAGTAAACAAAAACATGGTTCCTTTTGACGATAAATCTCCATTTATCACTTCTGGAATCCGTGTTGGAACAGCTGCAATCACAACTCGTGGTTTAGTTGAAAAAGATATGGAAACTATCGTAGCTTTAATCGATAAAGTTCTTGCTGATCATACAAACGAAGATCTTATCGAAGAAGTTGCTGAAGAAGTAAACGAATTAATGAGCGAAAGACCAATTTTTGCGTATTAATTAAGATAAGTTATAGAGTTTTTAAAGTCGAAAGTCAAAAGTCTTATTTTGACTTTCGATTTTTGCTTTTATAACTCAAAATTTAAAACTCATAACTCATAACTTTTAGAAATGGGCGTATTAAGATTACAATTGCCAACCGACCCAAGATGGGTAAATATTGTTGAGAAAAACATAGAAGAAATCTTAACAGATCACGCTTGGTGCGAGCAGAAAGCTGCAACGAACGCAATTACGATTATTACCAACAATCCAGAACATCAGGATTTGGTTCAGGATTTATTGGCTTTGGTAAAAGAAGAAGTTGATCATTTTGAACAAGTGCATAATATCATTATCAAAAGAGGATTGAAATTAGGCCGTGAGCGCAAAGATGAATATGTAAACGAACTATATCAATACATGAAAAGAAGCGGTGACGGAAGCCGTGTTTCTGGTCTTGTAGAAAGACTTCTTTTTTCGGCTATGATTGAAGCAAGAAGCTGTGAACGTTTTAAAGTGCTTTCTGAAAACATTCAAGATGAAGAATTGGCTGTTTTCTACAGAGAATTGATGGAAAGCGAAGCAGGACATTATACCACTTTCATCACTTACGCTCGTAAATACGGAGTTGGAATTGATGTTGAAAAACGTTGGAGAGAATGGTTAGAATTTGAAGAATCTATCATTACCAATTACGGAAAAAACGAAACGATTCACGGGTAAAGAAAATAAATTCAAATTTTTAGAAATTCCAAATTCCAATTCTCACGTTTTAGGTTTGTCAGGCTGAGCGAAGTCGAAGCCACGCAAAGTATATCAAATTTTCAAAACATCATATTTGATTCGAGCTTTCGCGAAAGCGAACTAGCAACCTAATTGTTCAAAAGTTCAAGTTTTTGTTAATCTAATATCTGAAATCTAAAATCATAAATTCTTACATTTGAGAGTAACCAAAATCTCGAACTATGAGAATAGAAATGGACCTGAAATTAGGATTTAAAGATGTAATGTTTAGACCTAAAAGATCAACGCTAAAAAGCAGATCTGAAGTTTCCCTAGAACAAAATTTCAAGTTTTTACACAGTACTGCAAATTGGACAGGAATCCCGATTATGGCCGCTAATATGGATACCGTTGGAACTTTTGAAATAGCAAAGGTCTTGGCAAAAGAAAAGCTTTTTACTGCCATTCATAAACATTACACTTTAGAAGAATGGAATAATTTCTTAAAAAATGCAACTCCAGATTTTTACGATTACATTGCTGTAAGTACGGGAACAGGAAAAGAAGATTTTGAAAAGATCGAAAAAATATTAACTGCAAATCCACTACTGAAATTTATCTGTATTGATGTTGCAAATGGTTATTCGGAACATTTTGTTCAATTCTTAAAGAAAACTCGTAAACAATATTCAGACAAAATAATTATTGCTGGAAATGTGGTAACAGGAGAAATGACCGAAGAACTTCTGTTAGCAGGAGCTGATATTGTAAAAGTCGGAATTGGACCTGGTTCTGTTTGTACTACACGTGTTAAAACAGGTGTCGGTTATCCGCAATTATCTGCCATTATCGAATGTGCTGATGCTGCTCACGGTTTAGGCGGACATATTATCAGCGATGGTGGCTGTACAACTCCGGGGGATGTTGCCAAAGCTTTTGGCGCTGGTGCTGATTTTGTAATGTTGGGAGGAATGCTTGCCGGACATACCGAAAGCGGTGGTGAACTAATCGAAGTGAAAGGCGAAAAATTCAAGCAATTTTATGGAATGAGTTCTAAAACTGCAATGGACAAACATGCTGGTGGTGTTGCAGAATACAGAGCGAGTGAAGGAAAAACAGTTCAGGTTCCATTTAAAGGAGACGTGATTCATACTGTTTTAGATATATTAGGCGGAATTAGGAGTACCTGTACATATGTAGGAGCTTCACGATTAAAAGAATTGACTAAACGAACGACTTTCATCCGCGTAAGCGAACAAGAAAATCAAGTTTTTAAAAAATAAAATATACTTCAAAATACATTATGATTAGCATTTCAGAAGCAGGGTTAGGTGATATCAGTACAATTCAGAAAATTACAAACATCACTTGGCCTATTACATACGGTGAAATTTTATCGCAATCACAATTAGATTATATGCTAGGTTTGTTTTATTCTGATGAGGCTTTAGCAAAGCAAATTGAGAATAAAGAACAATTATTCTATCTCATTTTTGATTCTGAATCTACAATTGGCTTTATCGGAATTGAGCATAATTATAAAAATGAAGCCATTACGAAAATTCATAAAATTTACTTGTTGCCAGAAGCACAAGGAAAAGGTTATGGGAAAAAAGTATTTGATTTTATAGAAAAACTGGCTCTGGAAAACAATTCAAAACAATTATCATTAAACGTAAACCGATTTAATACAGCATTAGATTTTTATAAGAAAGTAGGTTTCGAGATTAAAGAAACCGTTGATATAGAAATTGGGAACGGTTATTTGATGGAAGATTATGTGATGGAGAAGAAGCTATAAACAAAAAATGCATGATTAAAATTAAATCATGCATTTTTTGTTTGCAATTAATCGACTATTGTTTACTTAGATTATATTCTTTATCAATTTGTTGGATAATTATTTCGCCATTTTCAATAAAATAGTTGTAACGATCATAAATTTCTTGCCAAGGGATTAAATTTTTTGTTAAATATTTACCTTTTGGAGTTGTTAAGGCTTGCCAATTATCTTTTAAATCTTCTGGATTAGTTGTATTTTCTAAATAGGCTCTTAGACTCTTCTGGCGTGTTAGCCAGCCAGACTCTGACGAGTTGATTTGTGAAAGGATTCCTTGATAAAAGTTCAAAATATTGACAGAAAGAGAATCATTTTCAATGTTTCCAATTTTTCCTGAAGAAACAAATCCATTAAATCGATAAATATTTGGTCGTAAGTAGATATTACTATTAACTAATATTAGTTGCTTTTTTAAAGAGTCTTGGTTAAAAGGTTTATTTCTGTCTAATTGACTAAGTGAAGTGTATAATTTTCCATATTTTTCATATTGTGTAATTATAAATTTTGTGCTTTTGATATCTCTTTGAATGTCTGATTTTAGTCCTATTAAGAATTCTTTAACTTCCTCTTGTTCGCGTTTATGCTCACTCCATTCATGTAATTTAATTGATAAAGAAACTGCAAAAACAATAATAAAAATTTCTAAGCTAATCTCTTTAATTTTTTTTAAAGTACTATTCTCTTTATCCTTTCTTATTTCATCGATTTTTTTAAGATGCTTAATCGCTTCTAATTCTGCCATTTTTTTTAAACCTTTACTTATTTAGTTGATTTCGTTGTTGAAAATTTTTGCAAAATTACACTGAGTAGCGGCTTGCTTTAGCTGGTAAAAGCCATAAAAATAATAGAATAAGATTTATTTAGTAGGGTACAAAGAGTTTGACTAACTCACAATAATATCATGCGTAAACAGTAAACCTTTTACTTCACTCAAAGAAAAAATAGATTTCTTCAGTTTAGTTTTAGAAGGATCAATAGTGTAATTGTAACTTGTTTTAAAATCAGCTTTATTAGCAATGGCTTTGTTGAATTCTGAACGGTATAAGTCGCAATTGTCAAAAATTACGCTGGTTAAATCTGCTGCCATAAAATCTACCGCAATTAAACTGCAATTGGTAAACGGAGTTCCTTTTAATTTTAAAGTATAAAACTTAGAAAAATCGAGGATGCAATCGTTAAAATGAACTTCAAAAATTAGTTTATCACACATAGCGAAATTAACTTCTTTAATTTCGCATCGGTTAAAAGTAACCGTTCTCAATGCCACATAATTAATTTTTGCTTCGCTGAAAATGCAATCATTAAAAATACAATCAATGAAAGTAACGGCCAGAAAAGTGCATGCAGAAAAATTACAATTGTTAAAAACGCAACCTTCAAAATCTTTAAAATTAAGATCGTCTTTGGCGTAAACAATTGTATTGTATTCTTTATCAAGAAAATATTCGCTTTCTTTTTTCAATCCTTTTCTATAATTATTTGACGGTGAAAAGGTAATAATTTACCATAGAATAATGGGAACAAATTATAAATGATTTTGATTTCATTCACACTTTTAATGCATAAAATGCTGTAGCTTTACACTTATTTTTTAAGTCAAAACATATCAATTTTATTATATGGAACTAACAAGAAAAGAACACGATTTTTTGGGAGAATTAGAAATTCCTAATCATTTATACTACGGAATCCAGACTTTTAGAGCGGTAGAGAATTTCAATATTACTGGAATTCCGATTTCAAAAGAACCTTTATTTATCAAAGCTTTAGGATATGTAAAAAAGGCTGCGGCCTTGGCTAATAAAGATTGCGGCGCAATTGATTCTAAAATTGCTGAAGCAATATGTTACGGAAGCGATCAGGTTATTGCAGGTAAATTTGATAAGGAATTTGTGAGCGATTTAATTCAGGGTGGAGCAGGAACTTCTGTCAATATGAATGCCAATGAAGTAATTGCAAATATCGGTCTAGAATATTTAGGTCATAAAAAAGGAGAATACCAATTTCTGCATCCAAATAATCACGTAAACTGTTCGCAATCTACAAACGATGCTTATCCGTCGGCTTTTAGAATTGCTTTGTATCTTAAAATGGAAAGCTTCATTAAAACTTTTGCAGGTTTAGAAGTTGCTTTTGCTAAAAAAGGAGAAGAGTTTAAAGAAGTCTTGAAAATGGGACGAACGCAGCTTCAAGATGCGGTTCCTATGACTTTGGGGCAGGAATTTAAAGCTTACGCTACGACAATTGGCGAGGATATTCAGCGTTTAAAAAATGCTCAGGAATTGTTGTTAGAAATCAATATGGGAGCAACAGCCATTGGAACAAAAGTAAATGCTCCAGAAGGTTATCCTGAAATTTGCGTTAAATATTTGGGAGATGAGGTTGGTATTCCGTTAACACTTTCACCAGATTTAATAGAAGCTACTGTAGATACTGGAGCTTATGTTCAGATTATGGGAACTTTAAAACGTTCTGCAGTTAAGATTTCTAAAATCTGTAACGATTTACGTTTATTAAGTTCAGGACCAAGAACAGGTTTTAACGAAATCAATCTTCCAGCTCGTCAGCCAGGTTCATCTATTATGCCAGGAAAAGTAAATCCTGTAATTCCAGAAGTAGTAAACCAGACCTGTTTTTATGTAATTGGTCAGGATTTAACCGTCACAATGGCGGCAGAAGCGGGACAATTGCAGCTGAATGTAATGGAGCCAGTAATTGCTTTTGCCATGTTTACTTCGTTGGATTATCTTTCAAATGCTATTCAGACTTTAATAGATAAATGTATTAACGGAATCACAGCAAATGTAGATCACTGTTACAATATGGTGATGAACAGCATTGGGATTGTAACGCAATTGAATCCAATTTTAGGATACGAAGAAAGTGCTAGTATTGCAGGAGAAGCCTTAAAAACAGGTAAAAGCGTACATCAAATTGCCGTTTTAGAGCGAAAATTAATCACTCAAGAAAAATGGGATGAAATTTATTCTTTAGAGAATTTAATTCACCCAAAATTTATTACAAAATAGATTTTGATACAAGAATAACAAAACAAAAGTCCTCAGTTTGCTGATGGCTTTTGTTTTGTTGTTATGTTGATTTTTTTTAATTGATTAACTTATAGAAAAGACCAGCTATAAATAAGTATAAAATAAAACAAAGTATATTAACCCCAATCACTTTAAAATATTTATTTGATGTTTTTTCTCTAAAAAAAGCATAATTAATAAATGTTGCACCACCACCTATAAGGCCGCCGATTGCACCTCCGCCAAAAATTACTAGAAATGGTAGTCCTCCAATTATGTATTCATACCATTTTAATGGATTAGCCATAATATGTTTTTTTCCGTCAATTGTCAAAGATTGTGCTGAAATATCAGGAATATTCATTTTAGGATAAGCTTTAACGACTTCATCGTTAGCTCTTTTAATTAAGAAAGGTTTCCCTTTTTCTTTGCTTTGCTCAATTAGATTTCCATTCTGCTTTAACGTAGATTTACCGGAAAAAATATTATTTTCAAATTCAAAGCTATCATTTGGAAATTCTGGTAATGTAAATTCAAAAGTATTTTTCATTCTTTATTGATTTGTTTGCGAAATGTTTAATCAATTTTTATGTTCTCAAAATTATTTTGCAAAATTACTCTAGAAGATAAGCTTACTTTGGTTAGAAAAAGCCAAAAAAATAATAGAATAAGACTTTTAAATTCGTTTTTTTCTTTTTTTATTTGGTAAAATGCTGAAAATAAGACTTATATTTACAGTGAGATTAAGTCTTATTTCTAAAGCTAAACTTTGTAAATGGTAATTTTTTTTAAAAATAATGCCTTTCAGTACAAGTCTAAAATCTTAGGATTATTACTTTTTATTTCTTTTACTCTATCTGCTCAGGAAGGAAATCAAAATCCTGAAATTCAAAACCCAAAAATTTGCCCTCCTAAAACAATATTAGAAATCTTCAAAAAAAAGGATTCTGTTTATGTTGTTAAACCCATAAAAAATAGCTTTTTCTTGATTATTCCAGCGATAGGTTCTCAGCCAGCAACGGGCTTTTTTTATGGCGCTGTGGCACAATATACTTTTAAAGGAAAAGAAGTTGCCGATAAATATTCAATAGCAAATATTGGAATAACTTATACCACAAAAAAACAATGGCTGGTAAATGTCAAGAATAATATTTTACTCAAAAACAATAAGATATTCTTGAGTGGCGATTACCGTTTGTATATTTTTTCGCAACCCAATTATGGTTTAGGAACAAATATTATTCCGCCTCGTCGTGAACAAGATTCAGGTTTTAGTATTGATTCTATTGCACAGCCAATGGATTATAATTATTTTAAATTTCATCAATCTGTTTCTTTTCAGGTTCGACCTAATTTTTATGTTGGTGGGGGTATCAATATCGATTGGTATTCTAGCATTGTTGATAAAGATCTCGACATTGCCAATGGAAATTTCACTTACCATTATAATTACAATCAGAAATATGGATTCGATGAATCGGAATATTTCTTAAACGGGGTGAGTCTTAATTTGGTTTACGATTCTAGAGATAATCAGGTGAATGCAACGCACGGCTGGTTTGCCAATATAAATTACCGATTTAATCCAGAAATATTTGACAATCAAGAAGTAAGTAATGTTTTGTATGCTGAGTACCGAAATTTTATTCCAGTTTCTAAAAAAGACAAAAGATATATTTTGGCACTTTGGACTTACGGACAATTTGTTGCCAAAGGAAAAGTTCCCTATTTGAATTTGCCTGCAATTGGCTGGGATCAGCGTAGTCGAAGTGGAGAAGGCTATACGCAGGGATTATTTAGAGGTACAAATTTGGTTTATTTGGCAACTGAATTTAGATTTCCAATAACGTGCAATCAAATGCTGAGTGGTACCGTTTTTACGAATTTTGTAACCACAAGTAATCCAGATACCAATACCAAGCTGTTTGAATATGTACAGCCAGCCTTTGGTTTCGGTCTTCGCGTTTTAATAGATAAAGCAACAAGAACCAATCTTATTGCAGATTACGCTTGGGGTAACAATTCTAAAGGATTTTATTTGAATGCTGGAGAGACTTTTTAATCTCAAAAATTAAAAATCAAAAACTTTAAACGTAAAATAATATCAAAAAACAGCTTATCGGGTCTGCTTTTTTTATTCTTCACAATAAAATCATAATTTGTAAAGTTGTTTAAAATTATTTTAAATAGTATTCTTATTTTTGTTGTATATACAAACTTCTTAATATGAAATTACTGATAGTCGAAGATGAGCCAAATCTATTATCGATTTTACGAAAAGGTTTTGCAGAAAATAATAATGAAGTAAGTGTTGCTATGGATGGCAAAACGGCCATAGAAATGATTCATAATTATACTTTCGATGTTGTAATTTTAGACGTAATGCTTCCTGATGTTAACGGAATTGAAATCTGCAGAAGACTTCGCGCAGCCAAAAACTTCGTACCAATTTTACTTTTAACTGCTCTGGGAACTTCAGAAAATATTGTGACTGGACTTAATTCTGGTGCCGATGATTATTTGGTTAAGCCTTTTAAATTTGGGGAACTCGATGCTAGAGTAAATGCTTTGTACAGAAGATCTCAGCAGGAAACAGAGAAAATTGATACTATTACAATTGGTGATTTAGAGATAAATGGTCGTGCAAAAACGGTCAAAAGAGATGGAGAAAACATTGTACTGACGGCCAAGGAGTTTAAACTTTTATATTATTTGGCTAAAAATACTGGACGTATTGTTTCGCGTGATCAGATTTTGGATAATGTTTGGGATATTAATTTTGATATGAATACCAATGTTGTCGATGTGTATATTACGTATTTAAGAAGAAAGATAGACAAGCCTTTTTCAACCAAACTGATTCACACCATGAAAGGTTTGGGTTATGTAATAAAACCATAATATGGATATTAGGAAAAAAATCACTTTCAATTATGTTGCTCTTTCTACTTTTAGCACTTCGCTATTGTGTATCATTGTGTTTTTTTTATTCAGAGAAAACAATCGATACCATTTTTTAAAGCGTTTAGATGACAGGGCAAAAATTGTAGCTTCAATCCATTTTCAAAAGGATCCTGAGAAAATTAAATATTATAAAAATCTTCAAAAAAATGGCCTTGAAGAATTAATTGAAGAAGAAGAGTATGTACTCAAAATAAACAGTCACAACAGTTTTGATTACAATACAAACCTAAATCTGCCGAATACTTTTTATACTAATATTTTAAGTATAGGAAAAGACTCTTATGAGAGAGATAACAAGTATTATTTAGGGCAGATTTTTCAAGAAAACAATCAAAAATATATTGTAATTGTTGGTGCGAGAGACCGTAAAGGAAAAGACACAACGGTTTATATTGTCAAAATTATGCTTTTTGGCGGTATTGGTTTTGTGATTCTAGCTTTTCTTTTAGGTCGATATCTGGCAAAACGTGTTATTAATCCTGTAGCAAGAATTACAAAAGAAGTAAAAAGAATTAGCGCTTCTAATCTTCATAATCGTCTTCCTGAGGTTAAAAACTCCGATGAAATATCAGACTTAACCAATACGTTTAATAATATGCTGGATCGATTGGAAACTTCTTTTGAGATTCAGGCTAATTTTATTAATAATGCTTCTCACGAATTAAAGACGCCAATTACCACCATTATTGCCGAATCTGAGATTATGCTTTTAAAAGAAAGAGAAAAGTATGAATATGTAGAATCTCTTCAAAATATTTACAGTCAGGCTTCAAGATTAGGAAATTTGACAGAAAGTTTGCTTAAATTGACTCAGACGGGATATGACGGACAAAAACAGGTATCTGATATTGCGAGAATGGATGAACTGTTATTGGATGTAAAATCTGATTTAGACAAAATCTATCCAGACAATCGCGTAAGCATTAAGCTAAATTTTGCTCCAGAAGACTCAAATTTGCTTTTGTTACCATGCAATAAGCCTTTATTAGAACTGGCAATTAATAATATTATAACCAATGGCGTAAAGTATTCTGATAACAATGAGGTATTTGTAAATCTTACGGCCAACAAAGAAATGATCAAAATTGCGATCAATGATATTGGAATAGGAATTCCGCCAGAAGACATTCCGCACTTATATGAACCTTTCTTTAGAGGTAAAATCGCGGCTAAGTACATTGGTTATGGTTTAGGACTTCCTTTGGCTTCTAAAATCATTAGAATGCACGATGGTGAACTTCAAGTGCAATCTGAACAAAACAAAGGAACAATCGTTACCATCATTTTTAAAAAAGGCAACATTAAAAAATCTAATGTTTAATTTTAGAAAATTCTAATTTTAGATTAATAAAGGTCTAATTTGCCGAAAGTTATTTTGTAAGTATAAAACTAAAAGATATACTTATGAAAAATTTTCTTATACCTACAACTTTAAAAGATGATACTATTTCGGCTGTTAAATCTGCGGTAAATCAGTCTAAGAATACGGAATCGGAAATTATTTTAGTATTAGTTTCAGAAGCTCCCGATACGTTTTCATCGTCGGGTTTTTTAAGAGAAATGAGGTCTGGACTTACCAAAAGTCAGGAAGAAGTTCTAGAAACCTGCCGATATATTATAGAACACACTTCAAATATTAAACTAAAAGTTCATAATCAATATGGACTTTCAGCACCAATTTTCAAACGTCTTATCGAAGCTTTTTCAGTAAAGTTAATTATACTTACGCATTCTTATAAGCAAGAAACCAAAAGAATTCATCAATATTTGGTGCAATTGGCAGGAAATCAAAAATGCCCGATTTTGCATTTAAGCACAGAAATCAATAAAGAAGTTTTCCATAAAGCCTTGTATGTAGAAAATTCTAGTAAAAATATTCATGTAAAAGATTTGCAGGAATTTTTAAGTGCCAATTTCTCTTTTGAAATCGTAAGCCAGACGGCAAGTTTTGAAGATAATTACGAAAATGTAGCGCCCTTTTTATCAGAAGCCATATCAAAACACAATATCGATATGCTGGTAGAAACTCGAAAAGGCGAAAAAATCAAATTTAAAAAAGTCAAAAAAGAAAATGTTAATGAAAAGCTAGGACTTCCAGTTCTTTCATTGTACGAAGAGATGGTTTGAGGCTAAGGCCCTCAGATTCTGAGGTTCTAAGATACTAAGTTTTTTAATTTTTAACCTTAGAATCTCAGAACCTTAGCCCCTTAAAAATATTAATTTAAAACCGAAAATATGTTATTAAAGAAAAGAATACCAATGAAGTACGTTCTCGGGAAAATTAAAGTAGAAATTGTATTGGTATTAGCATATACTGTACTATTTGAAATTTTTCATCATTATTTTATAAATCTTCCTGTAGATATTCCAATTGCAATTCCGACGATGATCGGAACAATTATTTCCTTATTATTAGCTTTTAAGTCCAATCAAGCTTACGATAGATGGTGGGAAGCGCGAATTGTTTGGGGAGCAGTTGTAAACGATTCTAGAACCTTAATTCGTCAGGTTTTAACCTTTTATGATGATCCTGATTATTCAGTTGAAGCTAGTGAATTCAAAGAAAACTTTGCTAAAAGGCAAATTGCTTGGTGCTACAGTTTAGGTCAGTCGCTTCGAAATAGAGATGCCATAAAACCCCTTGAAGGTTTAATTAGCGAAGAAGAAATCAAATACATCAAGAATCATCAAAACGTTCCAAATGCAATTTTGATGCTGCATGCAAGAGATTTGAAAAATGCTAAAAACGAAAAGAAAATCAATATGTACCAGCAGGTTGAGATTGATAATACATTGTCTAGATTATGTGACGAAATGGGAAAGTGTGAGCGTATTAAGAACACGATTTTTCCAACAACATATAGCATGTACATTAGATTGACTTTATGTTTGTTTATTCTATTGTTGCCTTTTGGTTTGACAAGTGTATTGAGTTGGTTTGCAATTCCGCTGATTACTGCAATTGGTGCCGCTTTCTTTTTGATCGAAAGAATGGCGATTCATTTGCAAGATCCATTTGAAAACAGGCCAACAGATACGCCAGTTACAACAATTGCAAACACAATTGAAAAAAATATCAAGCAAATGCTGAATGAATATCAAAGCGAATTTGATATCCTGAAAGAATTTGAATTAAATGACGAACCTAAGAAAGTCGAAAAGGACGCTTATTTTGTCTTATAACTATTTAATTTTGGTCTTCTTTTAATTGTTGGCTGGACAGTGTGTAGTTGCGCTGTCCAGTTTTTTTGTAAAAAATATTCTCACAGTTTTGTCATTTCGAGGAACGAGGATTCACTCTAAATTCTGCATAGATTGATCGCTAATCTTTATGGAATTCCGAGTGTGATTTCTCCCTTCGGTCGAAATGACAAACTTAATCTATAATTGAGATTTAGCTAATTGTCCAAGAGTCTGAATAGCAGTTCGCACTTCATTAGACCAAGGCAATCCAAAACTCAATCGCATGCAATTTGAAAACTGATCTTGAAATGAAAAGATCCTTCCTGGGGCAATGCTAATATTATGTTTTAGCGCTAAATGATAAAAAGCAGCAGTATCAATTTTTTTGTCCAATTCCACCCAAAGAAAAAATCCGCCTTGAGGCTGACTTACCTTTGTTCCCGCTGGAAAAGACTCTAAAACAGTATTGATATAATTAGTACAGTTGCGATTCAGAATCTGGCGAATTTTTCTGAGATGATTTTCATAACGACCATTTTTTAGAAAGTCACCAACCACTTCGTGTGTAATAGTTGAATTGGAGATTGTATGGTACAATTTGGTTCTCAAGACTTCTTTTTTAAATTTTCCTGGAGAAACCCAGCCCACACGATAGCCTGGTGCTAGACTTTTAGAAACAGAACTGCAGCAGAGTACAATGCCACTTTCATCGTAAGTTTTACAATTCGTAGGACGGCTTGCGCCAAAATACAAATCGCCATGAATATCGTCTTCAATAAGCGGAACATTATAAAATTCCATTAAACGGACAATTTCTTTTTTATGTTCGTTTGGGAGCATACTTCCAGATGGATTACTGAAATTGCTCATCAAAACACAAGCTTTTACTTTGTTGGAAGCAAGAGTTTTTTTAACTGCTTCAAGCTCAATTCCTGTGGTCATGTTGGTAGGAAGTTCCATTACATACAAACCTAAAGATCGAGCCAATTGAAGAATTCCAAAATAAACTGGACTTTCAGTAATAATGGTATCTCCAGGTTTAGTCAGTGCCAGCAAACAATTTGAAATTGCAGAAATGCAGCCCGGAGTCGTGATAATATCTTCTTCGGTCAAAGAACCGCCCCAAGTAAATGACCAGCGCGCAATTTCTTTTCTCAAATTACTATTTCCTTCAATTTCCTCATAACTTGTTCCGCTGTTGGGCAATTGGCGCATCGCCTGAACCATTCCTTTATTCAATTTCGCAATCGGAAGCAATTCGTTAGACGGAAAACCAAGCGAAAGCATCGTAATGTCTTTTTTGCGCATATCGCCATAAACCAAATCCACTAAACCTTCGCGTTCAATATTTTCAATAGTTAAAAGTGGTTTGCTTGCCGATGGTTCTGGAATTGTTCTTGCCGAAATATTACTAACATAGTAGCCTGATTGTGGTCTTGATTCGATCAAAGAACGGCTTTCTACTTCATAATATGCTTTGCTTACCGTGCTCATGCTATAACCCGTTTCTGCACATACTTCACGTATGGAGGGAAGTTTATCGCCTACATTTAGAACACCAGATTTAATCTGTTTTTCAATTCGGTCAGCAAATTGAAGGTATAAGTAATTCGAATTTTTCATGAGAAAATAAAAACTGTTATGCTGCAATTTACAAAAACTGTATCTGTATTGCTGTTATATTTTTTAGAAATTTGCTTCATCAAAAAGAAACATTTCAAAAACGGCTTTAGTGAAAACAACAAAATATTATATCGCAGCTATTTCTGCCTTTACAACATGGGGACTTTTCAGTTTGGTTTTAAGACCAATTCATGAATATCCATCATTAGATATTTTATTTTATCGCGTTTTCAGCTGTAGTATTTTGATGCTTTTGATTGCTCTTTTATTCAAAAGAAAACAAATAAAAGAAACCATCGAGATATTTAAAGCGTTGCCAAAATCAGAAAAAAGAAAATCAATTCTGCTTAATATTGGCGGAAGCGCATTTTTGATGGGAAATTGGTTTACGTATATTTATGTAATGAATCATGTCAGCGTAAAAGCAACTTCTCTAGCATATTTAGTTTGTCCTATTCTGACAACCATACTAGCTTATTTTATATTAAAAGAAAAACTGTCTAAAACGCAGTGGATTTCTGTTGGATTAAGTATTTCAGGATGTGTATTATTGTCATACGCTGCTATAATGGATATGGTTTTCAGTATCATTATCGGATTAACTTATGCATCTTATTTAGTAAGCCAGCGCGCCAATAAAGGTTTTGACAAATTTATTGTACTGACTTTTCACATTACTTTGGCAGCATTAGTATTATTACCGTTTTATCCGGTTTTTGGGGGACCGGTTCCAACGGAATTTAAGTTTTATCTCTGCATTGAAACCATTGCAATTGTATTTACTATAATTCCGTTATTTCTCAATTTGTATGCACTCTCAGGAATCAACTCTTCGACAGTTGGAATGTTATTAAACATTAATCCGATGATTGCATTTGGTTTGGCGGCCTTTTTCTTCAAAGAAAATATTACGCCTTTACAGATTACAGCATACGGTATCATTTTTACCGCAGTGTTAGTTTTTAATTCGCATCATATTTTTGCCATAAAGCAAAAAATGACCTCAATATCCAAAGGTTCTTAATTCTTAGTTTTCATATTTTTTATTGGTTTAAAATCGAAAATTGTCAGAATCTTAACAGGATGTTTAAACAGGAATGAGTATATTTCATTCCTGTTTTTTTTTGACTAAACAGAAAAATTATTTAGCCAATGATTTAACGGATTAAAAGGATTATATTCTTTATACTAAGAATTTTTGCCACCAATTACACGAATTTCCACGAATTAATTTGTTATAGAATTGAGAATAAAATTTGTGCAAATTCGTGTAATTCGTGGCAAACAAAAAATCCTTTCTAATCTGTGGCAAAAAAAACTATTATAAACCGAATACCGTTCATATGAAAATATCCAAACTTCAAGCCTTTACTCCGTTATTTTATTTAGTGTGGTCAGATGATTTACTGACACAGAAAGAATTTACAACTTTAAAAGAGTTTATAAATTCCTTAAATGTTTTATCTCCAGACGAAAAAGAATATTTGCTTTCTAAAGTAGATATTTCAAATCCGCCTTCGCGAAATGAACTTACACAATGGAAATCGGATATTGAAAAAAGCATTCAGGATAAATCTTCTATAAAATCGATTTTTGATATTGCTAAAGCACTTTCTGCACAAGATTTGGATTTAACTCCCATAGAATCAGATTTTGTGAAATTGGAAAATGATCTTGGAATTTTAGGTGAAGAAGCACTTCAAAACTTTAAAACTAAAGCTGGTTCTTTTACAGCCAATTCTCAAACCAATGCGAGTTTTGACATTCTGAAACTCACACAAATTTTGGACGGAAAGGAGGCCGCGATAATCAAAAGAGTAAAATCGGTTATTTCAAGACCTGAATTTGCTTATGAAACTTCGACAGATATTAATGTTTTCAGGCAAACTGTTTACAAATGGTGTAAAATATTAGCCGATGAAAACCTCGGAAATATGGCGTATCCAAAACAATATGGAGGAGGAGAAAACATAGCTGATTATTTTGCCATTATGGAAACGCTTAGTTATCACGATTTAAGTCTGGTAATTAAATTTGGAGTACAATTTGGATTGTGGGGAATGAGCGTTCAATCTTTAGGAACCGAAAAACATTATACCAAATATTTAAAAGATATTGGTTCGCTGAAACTTCCGGGCTGTTTTGCGATGACCGAAACACATCATGGTTCCAACGTAAAAGGGTTGGAAACCACAGCGACTTACAATCATAATGATCAGACTTTTATTATTCACACACCAAATAAAAACGCACAAAAAGAATATATTGGAAATGCAGCTGTTCACGGGCAAATGGCGACTGTTTTTGCTAAATTAATTATTGACGATCACGATTATGGTGTAAATGCTTTTGTTGTTCCGTTACGCGATCCAAATGGAAATGTCGTAAATGGCGTAACAATCGGCGATTGCGGCCATAAAATGGGATTAAATGGCGTAGACAACGGAACGATCAGTTTTGATAATGTGATGATTCCGAAAGACAATATGCTGGATCGTTTTGCTTCTGTGAATGATAAAGGTGAATTTGAAAGTCCGATTCCGAGTGATAATCGTAGATTTTTTACCATGTTAGGCACTTTGGTAGGAGGAAGAATCGGGATTCCGCGTTCGGCTTTAGCAGCAGCAAAATCTGGACTGACAATTGCAATTCGCTACAGCGATCAAAGAAGACAATTTGGACCAGAAGGCGGATCTGAAGTTCCGATTTTAAATTATAGAATGCATCAACGCAGATTATTACCGCATTTGGCAAAAACTTATGCCGTTCATTTTGCGCTTCAATATTTAACAAACAGATTTTTAAATAGAACAGAATCTGAAATGCAAGACATTGAAGCACTAGCTGCAGGAATGAAATCATATTCTACTTGGAGCACGAGAGATATTTTGCAGGAATGCCGTGAAGCTTGTGGAGGAAAAGGATATTTGTCTGAAAACCGAATCGATGCGCTTAAAAATGATACCGAAATCTATACTACTTTTGAAGGCGATAATACAGTTTTGATGCAATTAGTAGCTAAAAATCGTTTGGCAGAATTCAGAAAATCGTTTGGAGAAATGGGTTCGTTGGGAATCATTAATTATGTTTACGAAAATGCAAAAACGGCTATTGCAGAGAAAAACCCAATTGCAACTAGAAAAACAGACGATGAACATTTATTGGATAGAGAATTTCATCTTCAGGCATTTGTTCACAGAGAAAAAACAATTTTAGCTTCAGCAGCGCGACGTATCAAGAAATTAATTGACGGAGGATTAGAACCGTATGATGCTTTTAATGTCGTTCAGCATCAAATGATTGATGTCGCACAGGCGTATTTGGAGAGAATCGTTTTAGAACAATTTCAAATCGCAATAAAAGAGGTCAAGGATGAACCATCAAAAGCAATTTTGACAAAACTGAATCAGCTGTACGCACTTTCAACAATCGAAAAAAATAAAGCTTGGTATCTGGAAGACGGTTATATGGAAGCGGTTAAAACTAAAGCAGTCCGCAAAATCGTAAATCAGCTTTGCTGGGATATTCGTCCTGATGCAGTCGCACTGGTAAATGCTTTCGATATTCCAGAAAGTTGCTTGGCGGCGCCAATTGCAGTTTGATTTTAAACCATATAAGTAATATAAGTTTTGAAAAAAGCTTTGTCAAAGTTTAAAATTTTGACAAAGTTTTTTTATGAATTTGTATTTAATGATATAATTATATTTATATCTTAAATATATTTATACCATCGTTCTATTGAAATAATTGGACTTTTCGAATTCCATTACATTAATAGAGATTACAGGAACTTCAGGAAGCAACGTATTTAATTTTGAAACAATAACTTTTGATAAATTACCTTTTTGTTCGTCATTTCTTCCTTCCATGATGTAGCTGAAAACATGAATGAAATCATCTAAGGTATTTCCGTTGTTATAATATGTAAAAGGGTTAATACGAACTTTAATTTCAGAAGCGGCAAAAAGATTAGTCGAGAAAGCGGCATTAAAAACCTCCTGCATAATTTCGTCTGCTGCAAGTCGGCGCAGTACATTTTCTGAACAGTCAATTATAAAGTGTGGCATAATTTTTAAGTTTTATCGGGTTTGCTGTAACAAAATTATAAAAAAGGTTACTTGTAATATTTTAGAATAGACACTTTATTATATTTGTATATCTTATTTATTTTTTGTCAGTTTGAAAAATCTATTTCTCTCCCTTTTTATAGTTCTTATCAGCTTTCCTCTTTTTGCATCGGAAAGCACGGATGTTATTTTAAAAGAACTAAATGAAGCAATCAAAAATAAACAGTATTACGTAAAGATTAAAGAAGAACGAATTGCTAATTTCAAGAAAATTAAATCTGATAATCTTACCAAAGAGCAAGAATACAATTATAACAAAACCCTGTATTTAGAATATCAGAAACTAAATTCAGATTCGGCTATTCAATATGTAAAAAAGAATCTCAAACTAGCAGAAGAACTTCAGGATAAAGAGCTTTTTAATTTGGCCCAGCTTCAATTGGTGACACTTTATTCTTCTTCAGGAAAATACCGAGAATCAGAAGCGATTTTGAAAAGCATTAATAAAAAAAATCTAGCCACTTCGCTGCTTCCAAATTATTATATTTCTTATCGTGAGTTTTTTGAGCATTATGCGGCTAATAGTTACAGCGCGGAATACAGAAAGCAGATTGGTAAATACCGTGATTCCTTGTTAGGGATTTTGAATCCGAATACTTTAGATTATCAGATTAACAGAATCCAGCAAGATATTTTTATTCATAGAAAATATAAAGAACCACAAAAGCAATTACTTTCTTTATTGAGCAAAACAAAAGACGAAAGTCCAAACTATGCCATGATTACCTATTTATTGGGTAAAATTGGAGAAGCGACGCACGATCTTGAATCAAGAAAAAAGTATTATGCGCTGTCAGCAACTTCAGATATTAAAAATGCCAACAAAGACAATGCTTCATTACAAGAATTAGCTTTAGTTTTTTACGAAATTGGCGATGTAGATATGGCGTATAAACTCACACAATCGGCTATTGAAGATGCACTTTATTGCAATGTTCAGTTTAGAACTTTGCTGATGTCAGAAGTATATTCGATTATCAATACCGTATATTTAGAGCGTGAAGCGCAAAGAAAAAGCGAATTACAGATTTATTTGCTTTGCATTAGTCTGCTTTCTCTGTTTTTGATCGTTGCCGTAATTTATGTGTATATACAAATGAAAAAAGTTTCGAGAATTAAAACCGAACTTTTCGAAACGAGTCAGAAATTAGCTGAATTAAACAAAGATATTACCGAAACCAACAGCCAGCTGCAGGAAAGTAACTTGCAATTGTCCGAATCTAACTTGGTTAAGGAAGAATATATTGCGCATTTTTTCAATCTTTGTTCCACTTATATTAATAAGCTCGAAAATTATCGTATTATCTTAAACAAGAAAGCAACGGCAAAACAATTTGATGAGATTTATAAGATTTTAAAATCAACCACTTTGGTTGATAATGAGTTGGAAGAATTGTACAAAAACTTCGATATTATCTTTTTAAACTTATATCCAACATTTGTCAAAGATTTCAATGCCTTATTAATTCCAGAAGAACAGATTGTTCTTAAGCAAAACGAATTGCTAAATACAGAGCTTCGAATTTTTGCTTTAATCAGACTCGGAATTACAGACAGTGTTAAAATAGCGGCATTTTTACGTTATTCTTTAAGCACAATTTACAACTATCGCACAAGAGCGCGAAATAAGGCTGCAGTTTCGCGAAATGATTTCGAAGAAATGGTCATGAAAATCGGTTCGAAGGCTTTGAAAGTATAAATATTCGTTTTAAATCTACTACTTTTTTTAGTGTTTTTTAAAATTTAAAAACCTGTAAATCAATATTTTAATTTTTTAATTCACTACTTTTTTCTATCTAAAAATGTAACTTGTACGATAACGTTTTAGTTTTACAATATGATAAAAAAGTTTTCTCAAAAAGACTTTCCCTATTATAAACTAATGCTTTAATAATTACTGTTATGTTAAAAAACGTTAAAACAATTGTTGTTTTACTTTTACTAAGTTCTGTAGGAATGAATGCCCAGAACAAAGTTCCAGTTTATCTAGACGATAAAAAACCGATTGAAGAGCGTGTAGAAGATGCGCTTAAACGAATGACTACCGAAGAGAAAATTGCCATGATTCATGCGCAGTCTAAATTTAGTTCTCCAGGTGTAAAACGTCTTGGGATTCCAGAAAACTGGATGACCGATGGGCCACACGGAATTCGTGCTGAGGTAAAATGGGACGAATGGGATCAGGCAGGATGGACAAACGATTCTTGTATTGCTTTCCCTGCGCTTACTGCACTTTCATCTACATGGAATAAAGAATTGGCTTCTTTATATGGAAAATCTATTGGAGAAGAAGCGCGTTACCGTAACAAAAACGTATTATTAGGGCCAGGTGTAAACATTTACAGAAGCCCATTAAACGGACGTAACTTCGAATATATGGGAGAAGATCCGTTTTTAGCTTCAAAAATGGTCGTTCCTTATATTAAAGGAGTTCAATCAAATGGAGTTGCTGCTTGTGTAAAACACTTTGCTTTAAACAATCAGGAAACTAAGCGTAATACAGTTGATGTAATTGTTGACGATCGTGCGTTGTACGAAATTTATCTTCCTGCTTTTAAAGCGGCGGTTCAAGAAGGAGATGTTTGGTCAATTATGGGAGCTTACAATAAATACAAAGGTCAGCAATGTTGCCACAACGAATATTTGTTAAACGATATTCTTCGCGGAGAATGGGGCTTTAAAGGAGTTGTAGTTTCAGATTGGGGAGGAGTTAATGATACTAAACAAGCTATTCACAACGGTTTAGATATGGAATTTGGTTCATGGACAAATGGTCTATCTTGGGGAACAAGCAATGCTTATGACAACTATTATTTAGCAAAACCATATTCTGAAATGATCAGAAAAGGAGAAGTTGGAACAAAAGAATTAGATGAAAAAGTACGTCGTATTCTTCGTTTGTCTTTCTTGACAACAATGGATAGAAATCGTCCTTTTGGCTCTTTCGGAACAGAAGAACATGCTATTGCAGGACGCAAAATTGCTGAAGAAGGAATTGTTTTATTGCAAAACAACAACAATATTCTTCCAATCAATCTTTCTAAAACTAAAAAGATTGCTGTAATTGGAGAAAATGCTATCAAAATGATGACTGTTGGTGGAGGAAGTTCTTCGCTTAAAGCGAGATACGAAATTACTCCGCTTGAAGGTTTAAAGAAAAGAATCGGAAATCAAGCTGAAATTGTATACGCAAGAGGTTATGTAGGAGACCCTACAAGTAATTATAACGGAGTTGTAGCCAAAGTAAGTTTAGAAGACAAACGCTCTCCAGCAGAATTGACAGCAGAAGCTTTAAAAGTGGCTAAAGATGCTGATATTGTTCTTTTTATCGGAGGTTTGAACAAAAGTCCAAATCAAGATGACGAAGGGCATGACCGTAATGAATTGAATTTATCTTATGGTCAAGATAAGTTAATCAGCGATTTAGCGAAAGTAAACAAAAACATTGTTTTCGTAAATATTTCTGGAAATGCAATTGCAATGCCTTGGATTAAAGAAGTTCCTGGAATTGTACAAGGATGGTTTTTAGGAACTGAGGCTGGAAATGCTTTAGCAAATGTTTTAGTTGGAGATGTGAATCCGTCAGGAAAATTATCTTTCACTTTCCCAGTAAAATTATCTGATAACGGAGCTCACGCTTTAGGCGAATTCCCAGGTGGTGATTCAGTAAAATACAATGAAGGAATTTTTGTGGGTTACCGTTGGGCAGATAAAAACAAAATAAAACCTTTGTTCTCTTTCGGACACGGTTTAAGCTACACGACTTTTGCTTACGGAAAAGTAACAGCAGACAAAAAACAAATGAATGCTGGAGATAAAATCACATTCTCAGTAAACGTAAAAAACACAGGAAGCAGAGAAGGTTCTGAAGTAGTTCAATTGTATATCTCTGATTTAAAATCTTCATTGCCGCGTCCGGTAAAAGAATTAAAAGGTTTTGAGAAAGTAGCTCTTAAAGCTGGAGAAGAAAAAACAGTTACGTTTACAGTTGATAAAACGGCTTTAAGTTTCTTCGATGATAAAAAACACGACTGGGTTGCTGAACCTGGTGATTTTGAAGCAATTATTGGTGCTTCTTCAACAGATATTAAATCTAAAGTGAATTTTTCACTTAAATAAGTTTTTTTATTTCTAAAAATTGGTTGGTTTGTAAAGCTGCAAGTGTAAAAATTTGCAGCTTTGCTTTTGGTTAAAAATTCACCATTAAGACATTAAGAAACATAAAGAGAAGCTTTATTTTCTTAATATTTTAAGCATTAAGAGTAGATTCATTAAGTCAAACTTAATTTTCTTAATATCTTAATGGTAAAAAAAGAAACAATATGAAAAAAATTACGATTGCAATATTGACTTTATTTTTTGCGAAAAATATTTCAGCACAAAGCCTGAATAAAATGCAATGGTTTAATGAACCTGAAAAATGGGAAATTAAAAACAATGCTTTAATTATGAATGTTACTGCAAATAGCGATTATTGGAGAATTTCGCATTATGGTTTTACAGTAGATGATGCGCCTTTTTATTATGCAACGTATGGAGGTGAATTTGAAGCAAAAGTAAAATTGACGGGAAATTACATTGCCCGTTTTGACCAAATGGGATTAATGATTCGTATCGACGAAAAGAATTACATTAAAACAGGAGTAGAATTCGTTGACGGAAAATTCAATATCAGTACCGTTGTAACGCAACATAAAAGTGATTGGAGCGTAACAACTCTAGAAAAAGTGCCTCCTTTTATTTGGATAAAAGCAGTACGCCGTTTAGATGCTGTTGAGATATTTTATTCTTTTGATGATAAAAACTATATCATGACCAGAAATGCGCCTTTGCAAGATAACACGCCAGTAATGGTTGGTTTAATGGCCGCTTCTCCAGACGGAAAAGGTTTTGAAGCTAAATTTGAAAACTTCACCGTAAAACACTTGCCAGATCAAAGAAGATTAGAATGGCTTAAAAATCATCAATAATAATTGTTAATTGTAAATTATCAATTATTAATTAAAACTAACCATTAACAATTAATAATTAACCATTATAATATGAGTTCAATTTCATCTGATATTAAACCAAAAAAACACTACGAAATTCTGGACGGATTGCGTGGTGTTGCCGCTATTTTAGTAGTTGCTTTTCACATTTTTGAAGCTTTTGCTGGCGGAAATCGTTTCGTTCAAATCATCAATCACGGATATCTTGCAGTTGATTTCTTTTTCCTTTTATCTGGATTTGTTGTCGCTTACGCATATGACGACCGCTGGGTAAAAATGGGACAATGGGAGTTTTACAAACGACGCTTAATTCGTTTACAGCCAATGGTAATTCTAGGAATGATCATTGGGGCGATATTTTACTATTTTCAAGCTTCAGATATATTGTTTCCAATGATTGGAGGAATGGAAGTGTGGAAAGTCATTCTAACAATGGTCATCGGATTTACATTATTGCCAATCCCACCTTCATTAGAAATTAGAGGTTGGGGAGAAATGCATCCTTTAAACGGTCCGGCATGGTCGCTTTTTTTCGAATATATTGCAAACATCTTGTACGCCTTAATCTTCCGTAAATTTTCGAATAAAGTAATGTCAGTTTTTGTATTGATATTTGCCGGACTGTTAATTAACTATACTGTTTTTGGACCAAAAGGTGACGTAATCGGCGGATGGTCATTAAATCTAGAACAGCTGAATGTTGGTTTTACCCGTTTATTGTATCCGTTTTTTGCTGGGGTTTTATTGTGCCGTTTAGGAAAATTAATCCATGTAAAAAATGCTTTCTGGATTTGTAGTATCTTGATAACAATTGTTTTAGCCTTGCCAAGATTTGGAGACGAAAACAGCCTTTGGATGAATGGTCTGTATGAATCAATCTGCATTATTTTTATTTTCCCGATAATTGTTGCAATTGGAGCAGGAGGAGAAATTAAAAACGAATTTTCATTAAAAATCTGTAAACTATTAGGAGATATCTCTTATCCAATTTACATCACACACTATCCGTTAATTTACTGGTTTACCGCTTGGGTTGTAGATAATAAAGTTTCAATGGAAAATGGCTATTTAGAAGGAATTGGAGTTTTGATTGTAAGTACACTGCTTGCTTTTGTATGCTTAAAATTATACGATGAACCAGTTAGAAAGTGGCTGATGAAAAAATTTCAAAAAAGAAAAGTTTCTTTGTAAGGAGCAAAGGTTCAAAGGCGCAAAGGTATAGAGGTGAAAAACTTTGTCCCTTTGAAACTTTGTAGCTCTGAACCTAAAAAAATGAATTTCTAAATTTTGTTAGTTATAGATATTCAAAAAGGGATAAACTTTATGTTTATCCCTTTTCTTTTTTTTTGATTATTTTATAATGAAAAATAATTTTTCATTAAGCTGTCATTCCGTAGGAATGTTTGATCGGTAGTAGAACAATGTCCGTAGATGTTTACGTTCCGTAGGAACGTTTGATTTAGACGTCGTTTTTAACGCTATGAGATATCAAACGTTCCTACGGAACGTAAAAAATGGGACGAAATTATTATTTTCTACCAATGAAATGTTCCTACGGAACAAAAATATATAAAGAAAAAGTGGCTGTCTCGAAATCGAAACAACCACTTTTTTTCGGATAGAAATAAAGACAATCAAAGGAAAAACCTCTGTTCCTTTGAACCTTTGCTTCTTTGAGCCTTTCAAAAAAAATTATTCTAAAACCAATTGTCCTAAAGCTTCTTTACTGAAACCTTTTAATTCATCAGTTTTTCCTGCTTTGATTTTAGCCACCCAATTTGGATCTGATAAAAGAGGTCTTCCGACAGCAACTAAATCAAAATCGCCTCTATCGAAACGTCTGTTTAATTCCTCTAAAGAAGTTGGCTGAGAACTTTCTCCAGCAAATGCACCGAAGAAATCACCAGATAAACCAACAGAACCTACGGTAATAGTTGGCGCTCCAGTAACTTTTTTAGCCCATCCGGCAAAGTTCAAATCAGAACCTTCAAATTCTGGTTCCCAGAAACGACGTTGTGAAGCGTGAATAATATCAACTCCAGCATCAACAAGAGGAGTAAGCCAAGCTTCTAATTCTTGCGGATTTTTAGCCAATTTATAATTGTAATCAGAAGGTTTAAATTGAGAGAATCTCATGATAACAGCAAAATCATCTCCAACTTGTCTTCTCACTTCCTTAATGACTTCAATTGCAAATCGGTTACGTTCTGGCAAAGTTTTTCCGCCAAAAATATCTTCACGCAAGTTAGTTTCAGCTCTAAAGAACTGATCAATTAAATAGCCGTGTGCACCGTGAATTTCAACAGTGTCAAATCCTAATCTTTTGGCATCTGCAGCAGCTTTACCAAAAGCAAGAATAGTCTCTTCAATATCTTTTTCAGTCATGGCAACACCATTTCTAAAATCGGGACGGTTTAATCCAGACGGCCCTTCGAAAGGAACAGGAGGAACCCATCCAGAATGATGGTTGTCCATAATTCCCATATGCCAGATTTGCGGTCCCATTTTTCCGCCTGCAGCGTGAACTTCATCAATAACTTTTTTCCATCCGTTTAAAGCTGCATCGCCATAAAAATGAGGAACATTAGCATCATTAGAAGAAGATTTTCTGTCAATAACAGTTCCTTCAGAAAGAATTAATCCAACTTCGCCTTCAGCTCTTTTTTGGTAATAAGCTGCTACATCATCAGTTGGAACTCCGTTAGGAGAAAAAGAGCGCGTCATTGGCGCCATTACGATTCGGTTTTTCAGATTTAACGACTTTAAGTTAAATGCCGAAAAGAGGTTGTTTGTACTCATAGTAATTTTACAAATTAGATTGAATTAATTTACTAAGTGCTTCAAAGGCACCTTCGTTGCGTTTATAATAAGTCCATTGTCCAACACGTTTCGCTTCGATAAAACCAGCGCGCTGTAAAATAGACAAGTATTCAGATACTGTAGATTGTGTCAAACCAGCTTTGGCTTGAATCTGCCCAACGCAGACTCCATGCTCAAATCCGGCATGTTCTAGCTGACCAGGAAAGTTAATTTCGGGTTCTTTTAACCATTCCAGCATTTGTAGTCTGGATTTATTGGATAATGCTTTAAAAATTTCTATCGTTTCCATGGTACAAATATATCGACTTTTCCCGATATATGGATTTAAAGAAAAATATTTAGGATTTTTTTATGATTGGGAAGAGAATGATGAAGTAAAAATGATGGAAGATTTAATAAAGAAAATTATATTTGCTACTGTGTTAATCTCGCAAAGTCGCGGAGTCGCAAAGTTTTTAGTTATGCCATTTGAAATGCCTCCAGCTTTAGCCAAAAATATAGATTTGGCTAAAGCCTTTTTACAATCTCCTGAGCATCTCCAGCTAAAGCTGGAGGCAACTCAAAAAAAACTTTGCGACTCTGCGACTTTGCGAGATTAAAACGGCTCCATATTTATCAAATAAACTTAACTATGAAAAAAACTTTACTTATCGTAGCATTCTTATGCTGTATAATTACCAATTCAAAAGCACAAGTTGTAGGTGTAGATGTTGGAGATATTGCTCCAGAAATTGATCTTCCAGATACAAAAGGAGAGAAGGTTGCACTTTCTTCTCTAAGAGGTTCATTGACTTTAGTCGATTTTTGGGCTTCATGGTGTGGACCTTGCATTAAAGAACAGCCATTATTGCTAAAACTGCACAATGCTTATCCTGATAAATTATCAATCTACGGAGTTTCTATGGATACCAAAAAGCCATTATGGACAGGTGCAATCGCAAAAGCAAAATTGCCTTGGACAAATGTTAGTGACTTAAAATACTGGCAATCTCCAGTAATTGGAGATTATATGCTTCAATCTATTCCGTTAAACTTTTTAATTGATAAAAACGGAATCATTTTAGCTAAAAATATTCACGGACAAGCTTTAGAAGCTAAAATTAAAGAGCTTTTAGAGGCGCAATAGATTTTCCTTAACCGCAAAGAGCGCAAAGGTTTACGCAATGCCGATGACTGTCGGGAGCAAAGTTTTTTACTTGAAAAATAAAACTCTCGCAAAGTCGCAGAGTCGCAAAGTTTATTATTCTTAGCGACTCTGCGACTTTGCGAGATTCTTTAAAAATGTAGCGTGCTTAGCGTAAACCTTGGCGCTCTTTGCGGTTAAAAAACAAAAAGTCCAGCAAACAGCCAGACTTTTAATTTTTAATTCCAGATTTTTAATTCTTTTCTTAAGACTCTTTAATCACTTTTTTTACACCTCCAAAACTCGTTTTCAGCATTTCTCTTATCTGAAACTGCGTTTTGTTTCCCGATGCGTTTTTCCAATCTTTGAGATCAAAAATATGAATCTGATCTGCGTAAGGATTCGTTAAGAATGAAATTCGTGAAATGGTATATTTATAGTATTTCAGTTCGTGCGAGACATGTCGATTTGGAACAACAATTAGTATATTTTCCCAGTTCAAAAAGTCTTTCGGAACATCTTTTCTTTCCAACAATCCTAAAGATTCAAAAAAAGCGCTAATCTTCTGATCATTAAGCTTGCTAATCTTATGATCAAGGTTCTTAAAAGTACTTTGGAGTCTATTTTCGTTAATAATAGTACTCATAGTGGTAATTGCTTTTTATGATTTCAATATAAAATTACATCAAAAGAAAATCATTTTTGAATCTGAAGCCATTAGATTCATTCTAAATTTAGAAAGTCCATTCTAGAAGCATTTGTTATGAATGAGTTATCATATTTTGATAAAATACTATTAATGTTTCTTTTCTAAAAGCTTTATTTTTATCGCTATTTGATTTACTAACAACCAAACTCATGAAAACCACTTTTACTCAAAAATCTTTTTTTTACTTTTTCCTTCTATGTTCATTCCATTTATTGGCTCAAAATAAATCGGGTAGAGAACTTATTTTAATTGATAAAGACTGGCGATTTTCATTCGGACACTTATATGATACTAAAAAAGATTTCGGACATGCTGAAGGTTACTTTTCCTATTTGACCAAAACAGGATTTGCTGATGGGCCAGCGGCTTCTGGATTTGATGATCGCGCTTGGAGAAAATTAGATCTTCCGCACGATTGGGCAGTAGAACAGCCTTTTAGCGAAAGCGCAAGTTTCAGCCACGGATTTAAAGCGGCAGGAAAAAATTATCCTGAAAAGAGCATTGGCTGGTACAGAAAAAAGATAAACATTTCGAATGATGATTTAGGAAAAATCATTTCTTTAAAGTTTGATGGTGTTTTTAGAAACTCAAAAGTATTTTTTAACGGATTTTATTTAGGAACTGAAGAAAGCGGTTATAATGGTTTTGAATATGATGTAACGGCTTATGTAAATTATGGTGGCGAAAATACAATCGTAGTCCGTGTGGATGCTTCGATGGAAGAAGGCTGGTTTTATGAAGGCGCAGGGATTTACAGACATGTTTATCTTCAGAAAACAAATCCGATTCATGTGGCGCAGAACGGGACTTATGTAACTTCAGCAATTGAAAATAATAATGCTGTAATTACTGCTGAGGTAAAATTGGGGAATAAAGGATATTATAAAGGTAATGTCGAAATAAGCCAGACTATTTTTGATGCTTCTGGAAAACAAGTTGCATCAAACTCGGAAAATGTTTCAGCTCCAGATTTCTACAAAACAAATAGTTATAGTTCAAAATTAAATGTCACTAATCCGCTTTTGTGGGATGTTGATGCTCCTAATTTGTATCAATTAATAACAGAAATAAAAAGCGAAGGAAAAGTAATTGACAGTTATAAAACTTCGTTCGGAATCAGAACTATAAAATTTGACCCAGAAAATGGTTTTTCCCTTAACGGAAAACATGTAAAACTAAAAGGAACCAACAATCATCAAGATCACGCAGGAATTGGAACGGCGCTTCCAGATGAAATTCAGTATTACAGAATTAAAAAACTGAAAGAAATGGGGTCTAACGCTTATCGTTGTTCACATCATACACCGACTCCTGAATTATTGAAGGCTTGTGACGAACTGGGGATGTTGGTTATTGACGAAACGCGTTTGATGGGAATTAACGATTATCATTTGAATGATTTGCAGCGAATGATGGAGCGTGACCGCAATCATCCGAGTATTTTCTGCTGGTCAGTTGGAAATGAAGAATGGCAGATTGAAGGTGGAATTGCAGGTGAAAGAATTACCAATATCATGCAGGATTTCAGCAAAAGTATTGACCCGACAAGACCTGTAACTGTAGGAATCAGCAGTGGATTTAAAAGCGGAATTTCCTCTGTAGTAGAAATTATGGGTTATAATTACTTAGGAAACGGAGACATAGATGCGCATCGAAATCAATTTAAGCAGCAGCCAGGAATGGGAACGGAAGAAGGTTCGACTTTTGCCACTCGAGGCATTTATTTTACAGATGATGCCAAACATTACCATAGCGCTTACGATAAAAAACCTCGCCCAACTTTTTACAGTATCGAAGAAGGCTGGAAATTTTATGCTGAGCGACCTTATTTGGCAGGAATGTTTATCTGGACAGGTTTTGATTATCGTGGGGAACCAACGCCGTATGGTTGGCCATCTGTAACTTCTTATTTCGGAATGATGGATGTTTGCGGTTTCCCGAAAGACAATGTTTTCTATTTAAAATCGTGGTGGGGTAAAGAACCTGTTCTACATTTATTGCCACATTGGAATTGGAGCGGAATGGAAGGCAAAGAAATTGGTGTTTGGGCATATTCGAATTGCGATGAAGTAGAGCTTTTCTTAAACAAAAAAAGTTTGGGCAAAAAGAAAATGCAGCAAAACGGCCATTTAGAATGGAAGGTAAATTACGTTCCCGGAACTTTGGAAGCTGTTGGGTATAAAAATGGAAAAAAAGTACTTTCAGATGTTCAAAAAACTACTGGAAAAGCAGAAAACATCAAATTGTCATTAGATAAAGAAAATGTTTTAAATGGAAATGTTTCGGTCTTAACCGTTGAAGTTACAGACAAAAATAATTTGCACGTTCCAACAGCAAATGACGAAATTACATTTTCTATAAAAAGCGGAAAAATTTTAGGAGTAGGCAACGGAAATCCAACTTCGTTAGAAAGCGATCAATTTATTGATAACATAGCGCTTATTGCTATAAATAATTTTAAAGAACAAAAAGAAACAAATGCCTCTTTGCCTCATCAATTGCCAAATTATGCAGAAAGCGAATGGACAGAAGCTTTTAAAGATCGCGATTACAAAAAGCAAGAGCCTTCCTATATTTATAAAGGAGAATTTGATTTAAAAAGCAATTCGGCTTCTAACACGGTGAGCTTCTTTTATAAAAAAATAGGAGTAGAAACGGTAGTTTTTGTAAACGGAACTAAGGTTGAACCAAGCAAAGAAGATTCTCAAAAATATGTTTTGAATTCAGCTATTTTGAAACAAGGGAAAAACACTATTCATATTGCAGCGACTCCATTACAAAAAGTAAAAGATTGGGATGTTATGAATACAGATCCCGGAATCATTCAAGTCATTACTCCTGCAGAGCCTTGGAAAAGAAAGCTTTTTAATGGTTATGCACAAATCATTATTCAGAAAGATGAAAATGCAGGAGAAGTGGTTTTATCTGCTTCTGGGAAAGGATTGCGAGCTGCTAGTTTAAAGAATTAGTTTTTTTTAACCGCAAGGCGCGCAAAGATTTATGCTAAGTTCGCTAGGTTTTAATCTCGCAAAGTCGCAGAGACGCAAAGTCTCTTTTTAAAATAGTTATAAATGAATTGCGTCCAGCTTTAGCTGGATGTGAAAAAAAGGTACTTTTAAAGGCTTTAGCCAAACTGCGGATAGTTTGGCTAAAGCCTTTTCTATGCTAGTCTCCTTTAGACCTCCAGCTAAAGCAGGAGGCAATTCAAAAATAACTTTGCGTCTCTATGACTTTGCGAGCATTTTCTTTAATTTAAAAAAACTTAGCTCCCGATAGCTATCGGGACTGCGTAATTCTCCGCGCTCTTTGCGGTTAACCCCGCAAACCTGAAACTTTAAACCTGAAACAAAAAAATAACAAAAAAAATATTGTTTGATTTTCATAACTTTGCAAAATGAATAATCAGACAGAAACTCAGAATTGCGATTTTACTTCAGATTTAAAAATGAAGGGTTTTAAAGTATATCCTATAAATGGAGATTTTAGTAAAGTTCCCGTTTATAGTCGAAGAGACTTTTATAAAATCTGCATCAATACCAGTAAGAGCATCATACAATACGCTGACCGCGGAATAGAAACCGACGGAACGATTCTGTTTTTCGGGAATCCGATTATTCCGTATTCTTGGGAAACGGTTTCTGAGAAATTTGAAGGCTATGCTTGCGTTTTTACCGAAGAGTTTTTTAAAACAAAAGACCGATCAGAAACCCTTCAGGAATCGCCTTTGTTTAAAATAGGAGGAACGCCAATTTTTACTTTAACTGCTGAGCAAAAAGTATTTATCGATTCATTATTTCAAAAAATGATTCAAGAATACGAAACCGATTATGCTTTTAAAGACGATTTAATGCGTAGTTATGTCAATTTGATCATTCATGAATCGATGAAAATGCAGCCTTCGGAGAACTTCTTTAAACATAAAAATGCTTCTTCGAGAATTACTTCTTTGTTTTTAGAATTGTTAGAAAGACAATTTCCGATAGAAACCAAAGATCAGCCGCTGGCTTTAAAAACACCTCAAGATTATGCACAAAGCCTTTCTGTGCATGTCAATCACTTAAATCGTTCTGTAAAAGAAGTTACAGGAAAACCAACTACGGCACACATTACAGAAAGAGTTGTGAATGAAGCAAAAGCTTTACTGCAGCACACAGACTGGAGTATTTCAGATATTGGGTATTCGCTTGGATTTGAATATCCGAGTTATTTCAATAATTATTTTAAAAGACTTACAGGAACGGTTCCGAAATCGCTTCGAATGTAAATTGTTTCAATTTCTTAATTTTTTGTTTGAATATTGTTATTTCGGCATTGTAGTATTGCACTACATTTGCCCTGAAATAAACAACGAATCTTTGTATCAGTTTTTTTAATGGCTAAATAACACTTCACAAAAGCATGCTTCGCTTTGCATTTAGTTTTAAATTTTGATAGTAGAAAAAATATAAATTTTTTAAAGTAGTAACTAAAATCAAAATCTCCTTCTAAAAAGAGATTCGATGTACTGATTATTTCATTCAAATAAGCTTATAAGAATTTTAAAAATTAATTATTAACCTAAAAACAACGAAATTATGTCGACACATTTCACTGCTGTAACCGAAGAAGGTAAAATTCCAAATACTTATATGACAGGCGAAGTGTCATATAAAAAGCAGACAAGCGAAATTCATCCTGAAAACACTGTTATCAAAGATATTTCTTTTGAACCCGGAGCAAGAAGTAATTGGCACAGTAACGCTAGCCTGCAGTTGATCATTGTAACAGATGGTATTGGCTATTACCAAGAAAGAGGCGGACAAATTAATCTTATCGAAAAAGGAAAAGTAATCACAGTTTTACCTGGAATAGAGCATTGGTACGGAGCAACACCAAACAGCAAATATTCGCATATTACCATTGTCACAGAAGTAGACAAAGGATCTGGAGTATGGATGGATAGTGTTACTGACGAAGAGTATTATTCTTTCTAAAACGCTAAGGTGCTGAGATTCTAAGTTCCTAATATTTTTTCCCAAAATTATCGGGACTGATTTTTTACGCAGATTTTACTGATTTATAACAGATTATATTTTTTGATTAGGTAAAAATAATCGAAATTTATATAACTGTTTGTAAATCAATATAAATCTGCCGGACTTCTATTGCAATTTCAGAACGGTTTTAAACCTGAAACTTTAAACTTGAAACAAAAAACAAACAAATAAATTATGGAAACAAAAAACATTAAAGCCTTTGGTACAGAAGCTGCCGAAGCACCGTTAAAAACTTTAGATATACAAAGAAGAGCTGTACAAGCTCATGACGTAGAAATCGAAATTTTATATTGCGGAATCTGTCATTCTGATTTACATTCAGCTAGAAATGAGTGGCATGGAACAATGTATCCAATTGTTCCTGGACACGAAATTGTGGGTAGAGTGGTAAAAGTTGGAGATCATGTAAAAAACTTTAAAGTTGGTCAATTAGCAGGGGTAGGCTGTATGGTTGATTCTTGTAGAGAATGTGATCATTGTAAAAATGATTTGGAGCAATATTGTGATGAAGGAAGCATTCTGACATTCAATTCACCAGACAAACATTTAGGCGGACATACTTTTGGTGGATATTCTCAAAGTATTGTTGTTGATGAAAACTATGTTTTGCACATTTCAGATAAATTGGATCTTGCTGGAGTTGCGCCTTTATTATGTGCAGGAATTACAACTTATTCTCCGTTAAAACATTGGAAAGTTGGACCTGGCCAAAAAGTAGGTATTGTCGGAATTGGAGGTTTAGGACATATGGGAATCAAATTAGCGAAAGCTATGGGCGCTCATGTTGTCGTTTTTACAACATCTCCGTCAAAATTTGACGCAGCAAAAGAACTTGGAGCTGACGAAGTAGTTTTGTCTACAGATCCTGAACAAATGGCAAAACATGCTAAAAGCTTGAACTTTATTTTAGATTGCGTTTCAGCAGAGCACAGTATCGATTCGTACTTAAATTTATTAAAAGTAGACGGAACTTTAACGCTAGTTGGCGCGCCAATGGATCCGCTTCCTGTAACTTCTTTCAGTCTAATTTTAGGAAGAAGAAGCTTCGCTGGTTCAGCAATCGGCGGAATCGCAGAAACTCAAGAAATGCTTGATTTCTGTGCAGAACACAACATTACGGCAGATATCGAAATCATTGGTGTAAACGATGTAAACAATGCTTACGAAAGATTATTAAAAGGAGATATCAAATATCGTTTTGTGATTGATATGGCTTCTTTGAAATAAGGTTCAAAGTGACAAAGGTTCAGAGTAACAAAGGTTTCTAATCTTTGTGTTTAAAAGGGGTAGAGAGGAAAAAGCTTTGTCCCTCTGTCCCTCTGAACCTTTGCACCTAAAAAAGAAAAAAATGAATACACGTAAACTAGGAAATAGCAGTCTTGAAGTCTCTGCATTAGGGCTTGGCTGCATGGGAATGAGTTTTGGATACGGTCCTGCTCATGATAAAAATGAAATGATAAGTCTGCTTCGTTCGGCTTACGAAAAAGGAATTACTTTTTTTGATACAGCAGAATGTTATGGACCATTTTTGAATGAAGAACTTTTGGGTGAAGCTTTAGCGCCTTTTCGTGATAAAGTGGTTATTGCTACAAAATTCGGTTTTCTGGAAGGCGATTCTAAAAAAGGATTAGACAGCCGTCCAGAATGGATTAGAAAAAGCATTGAAGGTTCGTTAAAAAGATTAAATACCGATGTTATCGATTTGTATTATCAGCATCGTGTAGATCCGAATGTGCCTATGGAAGACGTTGCAGGAACTATAAAAGACTTAATTCAGGAAGGAAAAGTAAAACACTTTGGACTTTCAGAAGCTGGAGTAGAAAGCATTCGACGCGCGCATGCTGTTCAGCCTGTAACGGCATTGCAAAGCGAATATTCACTTTGGTGGAGAACTCCAGAGGAAGAAATTTTTCCTGTATTAGAAGAATTGGGAATTGGTTTCGTGCCTTTTAGTCCGTTGGGAAGAGGTTTCCTAACAGCCAAAATTGATGAAAACACACAGTTTGACAGCACCGATTTTAGAAACACGCTGCCTCGTTTTACACCAGAAGCTAGAAAAGTAAACCAAGCGCTAGTTGAATTGCTGTCTAAAATTGCAGCAGAAAAAGGAGCAACAAATGCTCAAATTGCCCTTGCCTGGATTTTAGCCCAAAAACCTTGGATCGCACCAATTCCAGGAACTACAAAATTGCATCGTTTAGAAGAAAATCTTGGTGCAGTAGATTTAGTGCTTTCTGCTCAAGACTTAGCAAAAATCAACGAAGCCGCTTCAAAAATCACAATTGAAGGCTCAAGATATCCAGAACATCTGCAGAAGATAGCGGGGAAGTAAGGTTCAAAGTTGCAAAGGTACAGAGGTACAGAGGTTCAAAGGGACACAGAAAAGACCTTTGAACCTTTGCACCTAAAAGAAAAACCCTCAAGCAATTCAACTCTTGAGGGTTTTGTAAAAATATACAAAGACTTAAAATGTAAAGATTTTTTCTTTTAAAAGAAACCTTTGAACCTTTGCAACTTTGAGCCTTTGCATCTAAAAAAATAATCAATTATTTTTTTACTTTTTGTCTAGGTTTTGTTTCAGCATTTTAGCATGTTCCAAATGTGCTGTTAAACCTGCAATATTGTTAGAAGCCCAAGTTCTTACTTCTTGATCGTTAGCATCTTTTGCGGCTTTTTCTAATTTTTTGATCGCTTTTTCGTGACCATCAATCATCATATCGGCGAATTTTTTGTCAAAATCAACACCCGATTTTTCGTTTAATTTATTGTATTCCTCTTGACCTTCTTCAGTTAAAGAATTTGGAAGAGTAAAGTTTTTCGCTTTTGCTAAAGCACTCACTTCAGAAGCCGATTTTGTATGCTCATCAACAAGCATTTTACCAAATTTTTTCACTTCGGCGTTAGTACTTTTTGTTTGCGCCAGTTTACCGATTTCGATTTCAGCTAAATTAATTTCGGCTTGATCTACCAAAAATTCAGAATCATCTTCTTTGCTGTCAATAGAATCAAATTTTGCTTCGTTTGCATCTTCTGCAACTTCTTTTGGATCTTCTTGTTTGGTTTCGTTTTTACAAGATTGAAGGAATATGATGATAAGTCCTGCTCCTAAAATGGCTTTCCCGGCTAATAATAACTTTTTCATGATTTTAATAGTTTAAATGTTATAATGTAAAATTATTGAGAAGTTAAAGGAATGTCTTACAGGATTTTTAGAGATTGTTATAGGATTAAAATGTAAAGAAAAAAGTGAAGATGCTTTAAGCTTTTTTAATATCATAAAAAAGAATTTACCAATCTCTATTATTTTCTATTATTTCGTTTGCTTTAAAATCATCAAGTCCGAGTTCTTTAGATAAACTTAGTAATTTGTCAAATAAATTTTCAGCTTCAATTGTTGTTATAAAATTTAGTTTCTCGTTTAAACGATTTATTGCAACTATGCTTTTTTTCAATGATGTACAAATATTTTTTGTTTTGCATTCTAACTCAAAAGTGCACAAAATCTTTTCAGTTTTTATTATTGCATCTGCTTCCACAAATTCGATCCATTCATGAAAATGTTTTGTTGCGATTTTTTTCTTCTTTTCATGCTGTTTTTCTTCATCTTGGATTAGTATGCTGTAAATCCAATTGAGATCATCAGGAGAGTGAGATATTTGAGTTCCATTATCATCATATTTACATTGAGCAGGCATAGTAAAATCTCTAATAATTTCTGGTTCAAATTTACTTGTCACATTTGTATTTCCGAAGTATAAAAGTTCATATTTTTTATACTTCTCAGCATCGATTCTTCCATTCTTTATTTTAATTTCTGGAAATTCGTTCCAATGACTTACATATAAAATTGTATCCTTTGGCTTGTATTTTACATTATAGATTTTATTCAAATCTAATTCTTCGATTGATTTAGGAAGTTTGAAAAATGACTTTTCAAATACAACAATAAAATATCCGTATTTAAACTGACTTTCATCATAAGGCTCTGGTAAGTTTGTAGTAATATGAATTATCTGCATAAAGAAAAACTTCTTTCCTATTTGAGTATAAAAGAGATCTCCAATTTTTGGATTTTTTAAAGTATACATTCTATTTACATTTTTAAATAAGAATACAAATTTATGATAGAATATTATTTTTAGTTTCTTATCGAAGGTTAGATTGTATTAGAATAAGGTATAATTAAATTACACAAAAAGCACATTTTACAATTCACTTTCACAATTCCCATCCTAAAAAAATGAAATTTCCAGCAAAAATTCTATAACAGAAAATACTGACTTAATGATGAATTTTGGTATAACAGATTTCGACATAAAGAATGTCAAAATGTTAACCGTAAAATTTAAAGTCATGCCAGATCCAAGAATTAAGAATGAAGAGCAATATGAAGCATTGGTAAAAAAAGGATACAGCAAAGAAAAATCGGCTCGTATTGCTAATACGCCAGACTCAGGAAAAAAAGGTGGAAAAGCAAAGCCTTATAACGAATGGACAAAAGAAGAACTTCTAAAACAAGCCAGTAAAGTGGGCATAAAAGGAAGATCTTATATGAATAAAAAAGATTTGATCGAGTCTTTAAGGAATAATTAAAATTTAAAACAAAACTATTGATGTGATAAAAATTATAATATCATGAATGCAGCAAGAAAAGAACTTTTAATGGATCAATTGATAAAATCACCACATCTAGTAATTGAAAAACTAGACTTAGAATATATTAATGATCATCAGTTAACTATTGTACGCTGCCGCGAAGGAGAAAATTTCGTTTATAAAAAGAACGGAAAGAATGTAAAGAGCAAACATGAAATTAAACGCATTAATAGTCTTGTGCTTCCGCCAGCATGGGAAAATGTTCGTATCACAGATATTACAAACGGACATTTGCAAGCTGTAGGAACCGATCTTAAAAATAGAAAGCAATACCGTTATCATCCAAAGTGGAATTTGATTAGAAACCAAACCAAGTTTTACAAGATTGCAGAATTTGGCGCTAAACTTCCAGCCATAAGAAAACAAGTCGATCTTGATTTGGAGCAAAAAGAATGGTCTAAAGAAAAAGTAACTGCTTTGGTCATTCGACTTATGGAAGAAACGCATATTCGAATCGGAAATGAGAAATATGCAAAAGATAACAAATCGTACGGACTTTCGACTTTAAGAAAACGCCACATCAATATCAATAGAAATTCGCTTCGGTTTGAATTTGTTGGAAAAAAAGGGAAACAGCATACGATTACGACCCGAAATAAACAATTGGTAAAATTGGTAAGCCGATGCGAAGAAATTCCAGGTTATGAGGTTTTTAAATATTACGATAAAAACGGCGAAAGAAAGGTTTTAGACAGTCATGCTGTAAATGAATATCTGCACAATATTTCGGGAGAATATTTCAGTGCGAAGGATTTTAGAACTTGGGCAGCGTCGATTATTTTCTTTGAAAGCCTGATGGAAATAGGAGTGACTTCAGATGAAAAAGAAATCAAACTGAATATTATTACTGCTTTTGATCTGACAGCCGAAGCGCTCGGAAATACTAGAAAAGTATGCAAAGATTATTACGTTCATCCGCTTTTGATTTCGACTTATGAAGACGGTTCTATTCAGCAGTATTTTGATCTGGCCAAGAAAAGTCGAAGTGTCAAAAAGTATTTTACAAAATCAGAAACCGCATTCTCTGAATTGATAAAGAATTACCAAGTCAATTTAGAAGAATCTTGTACATAAAAAAGAGTTTAGGCTTCTCTCCAAAAGCTTAAAAGTTTGAATTACAGACAAAATCATTATTAACTAAAAAACTATTATTATGTTACGTTGGACAGTCATTTTTATTATTCTAGCCATAGTGGCGGGAATATTTGGTTTTGGCGGAATTGCCGCTGGAGCCGCAAGTATCGCAAAAATTTTATTCTTTATATTTTTAGTTCTATTCGTTATTTCGTTAATCAGCGGAAGATCAAAAGTGTAAAAGAAGTATCAGTAAATACGGAACCAATTAAAACGGCACATTTTATTTTGTAAATGTGTCGTTTGTGGTTTCATTAAAAAAAAGCAAATCATGGGAACAAAAAGTGGTGCTTATCAAGATGTATATATCAAAAGAGAAGATGAAATGGTAAGCTTAAAAAATGATGTAACAGATTTTTGTGAAAAATATATAAAGCCTGTCCATCCTAAAAATTGGGACTGGTCGGTGCGTGATTTTGAAAATCCTAAAAATGATCCAACAACTGAAGAAGCAAGAGCGATTGCAAATGTGGTTTTTAAAGACTTAAATGATAAAAAACACACCCATGTTGATCTTTCAACTATGAATAATGTTCATGCCATAAAAGCCTATTTAGATCCAAAAAGTAAGCATGAAGCTTTTAATATGGAAGAATTTGCTTTTGCATTAAAAGTAGAATTGGAACACGGAAGAATAAAAGAGGTAAATGTGACCAATAATCATCCGTTTTTAACCGCTATGATTGCACTTGCACATATGACCGAAAGCTTAACGTATTATAAAAGGTTAAAAGTAATGGAAGCAGAAGGCGAAATTTATGAAATTATTAGAAAAATAGAGACATCGCCAGTTGGTAAAGAAAAATGGTATGTAGAACTAGGAAAAGCAGAGCAAGAGCTAAATGAAGCCAGAGCTGGATTAGCCGAACGTTTAGCGCGAATGGACGATATTCCAGTATTGAAAATTATTGGAGATTAAGTAGTTAAATTTTAAACTCAAAAAAACCGTCTCGTTATTTAACGGGATGGTTTTTTATTTTTACTGATAAGAAAATATTAAAATCGACGGGGATCATTTTCTGGATAGCCTTCGTCATCGTTGTCTTCTTGCACATCGTCTTCGATATAGTCATTATCATCGTTGTCAATATCTTCTTCTATAAAATAGTCGTCATCCTCATCCTCATCCTCATCATCCTCATCCTCATCCTCATCCTCATCCTCATCATCTTCATCGTCAATGTCTTCTAGGACATCTTCGGTTTCGTTGAAGTCGTATTCGTCTTCTTTTAAATCTGAAGGATTGTCAAGTTCGTCGTTTTCTTCGAAATCGTCTTCCAATTCGACTTCATAAATATCGTCGTTATTGTCTTCTAAATCCCTGTCATTATGAAAATCATCATTTAAATCGTCCAAATCATCATCAGCAAAATCTTCCTGCTCTGGATTAGGCCTGTTCGGATCGTAGCCGTTTCTTACCGTATAACCTCGCTCTGCAATTTCGCGATTATCATTATCAGGTTTTTTAACGTCATCTTTAAGATCTTCTGCCAGATTTCGATCATTTGAGAAATGATTTTTCAAATCTTTATTCGTGCTGCTGTTTTTATCTATAGTATTCATGATAGCTGTTTTTTATGATTATATATACAAAGCTAGCATGAAGCTGATGGAATATATTATAAAATTATAAAGTGTAATTCTATAATTAACAGATGTTTAGAATAGAATTTTAAGTTGTAATCATATAACCCTTCTGATTGCGCAGGCAGTAATTTTACTATCATATTAATCATAAAAACTATTACCATGAAAACTACAGATAGTAAAAATGCAAAACAAACTACGCCGAGAGGAGTTACGAAGCCGAAGTCGAATGCAGCTTCGGGATTAACAGAATTATTTGAAGACGGATTAAAAGATATTTATTGGGCAGAAAAAGCGCTGACAAAAGCTTTGCCTGTAATGGTTAAAAATGCTTCTTCTGTTGAATTGAAAGATGCAATTGACAATCATTTAACAGAAACTGAAGAACAGATTGCTCGTTTAGAAGAAGTATTTAAAATTATTGGTAAAAAAGCAACAGCAAAAAAATGCGATGCTATGGAAGGTTTAATTGAAGAAGCCAAAGGAATGCTGGAAGAAACTGAACTTGGAGTAGTGCGCGATGCAGGAATTATTGCGGCAAGCCAGAAAATTGAGCATTATGAAATTGCTACTTACGGCACCTTAAGACAATTTGCAGAAACCCTTGGTCTGCCAGAAGCCGCGACTTTATTAGAACAAACACTCGATGAAGAAAAAGGAGCCGATAAAACCCTTACAGAAGTCGCTGTTAATGCAGTGAATTTGGAAGCTGCCGAAATGGAGTAGTTTTTAAGAAATGAAATAAAAGTGCAGTTTTCGAACTGCACTTTTTAATTATAAAAATTTGAATATATGCCCGAAGGTCCGTCTATAGTAATCTTAAAAGAAGAAGTGCAGCAATTTACCGGACAGAAAATAATTTCTGTATCTGGAAATACCCATATTGATATTTCTCGCCTGAAGGATAAAACCATTTTAGCTTTTAAAACCTGGGGAAAACATTTTTTAATCTGTTTTGATTCATTTACAGTAAAAATTCACATGCTGATGTTTGGAACGTATCGAGTAAATGAACGCAAAGCTTCAAAACCCAGACTGAGTTTAGTTTTTGAAAACGGCGAACTTAATTTTTATACCTGCTCGGTCAAAATTTTAGAAGGCGATATCAATTCTCATTACGATTGGAGTGTTGATGTTATGAATGAAGATTGGAATCCTAAAAAAGCACAGAAGAGTATTGAAAAAATGCCCGAAAAAATGATCTGTGATGTCATTTTAGATCAGGATATTTTTTCTGGAGTAGGCAATATTATAAAAAATGAGGTTTTATACCGCTGTTATGTTCATCCAGAATCTATTGTAGAGAAAATTCCGCCTCATGTCATCAGCCAGCTTATCGCCGAATGCTCCACTTACAGCTTTGAGTTTTTATATTGGAAAAAGAAATTTGAACTCAAAAAGCATTGGGAAGCGTATACAAAAAGTGTGTGTTTGCGATGCAATCTTCCGTTTCAGAAAAAACAGACTGGAGAACGAAAACGCAGAAGTTTTTTCTGCACTAACTGCCAACAATTATATATATGAAAAACCAAGTAACAATAGGCTGTTCCAGTTTCTACAACAGTTTTTGGAAGACTATTTTTTATCCTCAAAATCTTCCTTCCAAAAAGTGGTTCGAATTTTATTGCCATCATTTTGACACCTATGAATTTAATGGCAGTTTTTATAAATTTCCAACCGTTCGTATTTTTCAAAACTGGTACAATAAAACGCCAGAATCATTTTTGTTTTCGGTCAAAGTGCCAAAAGAAATTACGCACATCAAAAAGCTGAAGGATTGTGAAAGTCTTTTAAATGACTTTTATAAAGTTTGTGAGGAAGGAATGAAAGAAAAACTTGCGGCCATTTTGTTTCAATTTCCGCCTAGTTATGCTTTTAGTAAAGAGAAATTAGAAACCATAATTCAAATTCTAGATCATAATTTTAAAAATGTAGTCGAATTTCGCCACGAGAGCTGGTGGAACGATGAGGTATGGAATGCTTTTAAAGAAAATAACATCACGTTTTGCAGTGTCAGTTATCCAAATCTTCCTCAAACTATTTTCAAAGATTTTCCACTGCTTTATATGCGTTTTCACGGAATTCCGAGATTATTCCATTCGAGTTATTCTACAGAAGAGTTAAAACACGTAAATCAGCAGATTCATTCTCAGAAGGGATTTGTTTACTTCAATAACACAGCCAGCGAAGCAGGTATTCTGAATGCTTTAGAATTGAAAAGAATGAATAGTTAGAGTCTTTCTGGTTGCATTTTTTTTAACGCAGAGTTCGCAAAGTTTCTTTATTTTGAGGGTTTAATGCAGATGTGAAAGAGATCGCAAAGCTTTTTGATTGTGGTTAATTTTTTGTTTCTCGCAGATTTTGCAGATCATGCAGATTTACCATGAGAAAAACATTCTGCAGATTAAAAAAATCTGTTTAGATCTGCAAAATCTGCGGGAAAAATGATTATCCGCATACATAAAAAATAAGCACAAAAAGCGCAAAGTGTACGCACAGTATATAAGATAATTTTCTTTGTAAACTTTGCGTATACTTTGCGCTCTTTGCGGTTAAAAAAACTACAATTTCAAACTTCCTTCAATTCCGTCATCCATTGTTTTTCCTGTAATAAGAGCGGCCGTCATTTTTGCAATGGCAACCATTTTTCCGTTTTTGTTGTTCCAATAATAACCATCTTCGGGAACAAATTTAATGACGCTTAGATTTGGGTCATCTACGCCTCCTGGCATCCAGATTTTTACTGCAGGATCCCATAATTTTTCGATAGTTTCTCGATCGTACGAAACGCTTGCCGTTCCATGCAAGGTTAAAAATTTATCATGCGGTTCGGCAAAGAATATTTCAACCATTGGGTTTAATGTGATTTCAGCATTTTGACCGCTGTTTCGATCCGATAAAAACCATAGATTTCCCAAATCATCAATTTTCTGAACAGACATCGGTCGAGATTGTATTCTGTATTCGTTATATGTACAAAACATACACGTTTTAATATGCGCAGCAAGATCTTTTATTTTGTCTACTGCAAATTCATCTGTAAGGTCTTTATGATCGCCCATAACGTTATATTTTTAAGTTTGATATTTAATTATTTGACAGACAAGTAAATATTGTCTAATGAATTTCTAAAAGTAAAGTTGGCGCTTTTTATACTTTTTTAGATTATATAATTAAACTTATAAATTATGAGATTTCAATTCAGTTGTTTTGTAAGAAATTAACTCCTATATTAATTTGTTACATAAAATTGCATTATATTTGGAAGATTAAAATTTCTAAGCCTAAAAATACCATGACAGATTTTACTATATTCTATACCGATGACGATGAAGATGACTTATGTATTTTTGCTGATGCAGTAGAATCTATACCACACAATATCAATTTACAAACGTATTCAGGAAGCCAAAACTTTTTGAATGCTCTTTCTGATTCCTCTATAATTCCGTCTGTTGTTTTCTTAGATTTAAATATGCCTGGAAAAAATGGATTTGATGTTTTGGAAGAACTTCGTAATTCTGATGATAAAAAAGATATCCCCGTAGTAATCTATTCTACATCTAGTGAACCGGGTAATATTGAGAGATGTCTTAAACTTGGTGCCAACTGCTTTATTACCAAACCCGTTTTAATGAGTGACATCATAAAAGCAATAGAACACGCCATGCAGATTGACTGGAAAAAATTTATTCCCAACCAATCTAATTTTGTGTTTAAATATTGATTTCAGATAAATCAGGAATATAAATATTAAAGACAGAACCTTTTCCTTTTTCGCTCGAAACGGTGATAAATCCTTTGTGATTCTCTACAATTTTTTTGACAATCGCAAGGCCAATTCCTGTTCCTTTGTACTCGCTTTCAGTATTTAGACGCTGAAAAACTTCAAAGATTTTATCTTTATAAACAAGTTCAAAACCAATTCCGTTGTCCGAAACTTGAAGATGATGGTATACTTTAAATTCAGCATTAGGAAGCAATTTTCCATCCACTTTGGTAACAGATATTTTTACTTTTGGAGGAATGCCAGGATGTGAAAACTTTAAAGCATTTTCTATCAAATTATGAAGCAGCTGTCTAAACTGAAACTGTATGAGAGTAGCTTCTCCCAAATCATGATATTCTACAATGGCATTTTTTTCTTCAATGCGATCCGAAAAATCGCTTATAACTTCTTCTGCAATTTCGTCAATTTTAACTGTTGTAAAGACACGATCGGCAGAATTGGCGCGAGAATAGGTGAGCAAATCCTGTATTAGATTTTGCATTTTCTTTGCCGAAAATTCAATTCTGGCTAAATAGGTTTTGGCATTCGCCGAAATATTCTGTTCGTCTAAATCGGATAATCGGCTGGCAAAAGTCTGAATCTTTCGCAAAGGCTCCTGAAGATCATGACTTGAGATATATGCAAACGACTGCAGTTCGATGTTCATATTAACAAGATCTCTATTTTTGAGTTCCAGTTGAGTTGTACGTTCAAAAATCTGTTCTTCCAGCTGATTGGTAAAGTTCTTTTGTTCTTCTATATCGGTGCTGGTTCCAACCCACATTTGCACCTTTCCAGATTCGTCTAGTTGTGCAATTGCACGGCTGAGTTGCCATCTGTATTCGCCGTCATAGCGTTTAAACCGGTGAATAAATAGAAAATCATTTCCTGTTTTTACAGACTCCATCCAGAGTTTTACGTTCTCCTCACGATCGTCTGGATGTACAATTTGAAGCCAGCCATTTTTTTCAATTTCTTCCTTCGACAATCCAGAATAATTATATATTGTTTGATTAAAATAATTTAGATTTCCCAAAGTGTCGCTTGTCCAGATAAGTTGTGGCATAGAATCGGCTAGGAGTCTGAATTTTTTTTCGCTTTTCATTAAAACCTGCTGGCTTTCCTTTTCGGTGGTAAAATCCATTACAGTTCCCAGCATTTTAGAAGGTTCTTTATTTTCGTCAAAAAAGATTTTCCCGTGTACTTTAATCCATGCAATCGAATTGTCTAGTTTTAAAATTCGAGCTTCATATTTATAAATTCCCGTTTTTAATGCTTCCGCAAAAGCGTCTAAAACAATATGCTCATCTTCTGGAAGAATACAGCTGCGAATGTCTTGATGTACAATTTTTTTATCTTTTTCAAATCCAAAAATATCTAGAATGGTATCGCTGTAGATTAATTCCTTGGTTTTAAGATTCAAATCCCACATGGCAATTTCGGCAATTTCGGCAGCTAAACGTGCTCTTGCTTCTGCAGTTTCAACTTTTTTCCTCGATTTTACTTTAGAAGTAACATCGTTTACAGTACACATAATGCCCGAAACCATTTCATTTTTTTCGTAGAGCGGTGTATACTCGTAGTCAAGATAGAATTTTTTTAGTTTGCCTTTAATATCGACATAGGCAATCGCTTCATTTTCGCGAATTGTTTTTCCGCTTGCAAGAATATCATGCAATAATTCGGGATATTTTTGATTTTCTAACTCTGGAAAAACTTTCAATAAAGGAATTCCAACACAATCCTTTTCTTCTTTTTGCCAAATATTATGCATCATACTTTTATTAGCCATTTCGATTGTTAAATCGTTGCCTCTAAAAATCGCCATTGCAATTGGCGAATCCATAACAATGTCACGAAAGGCTTTTTCTCTTTCGGCCAATAAATATCTTGTTTTAACTTCTTCAGTAACTTCATAAGCAACAACGGTAACTCCAGTAATGTTGTTGTCTTCTTTTACAGGATAAAAAACAAGATTAAAATAAGCTAATTCTTGTTTGTTGTAACGATTTAAGGTTACAGCAAATTCATCTGCATAATAAGGCTCTCCTGTTTCAAAAACATTTTTTAGGATAGGATATGCTGTTTCTTTCGTTTCGGGAACAGAATCAAAAATAGATTTGTTTAAAATTTCGCTTTCTTTTCTATCAATAATATGAAGATAAGTAGTGTTGGCCATTTCGACAATTAGATCGGCTCCTTTTAAAATACAAATTCCGAGTGGCAATTGTTTAACAGTATTTCTAAAACGTCTTTCGCTTTCTTCAAGTTTTTTTCGAGTCAGTACTTGGTCTGTTGTTTCATTACAGATAACCAAAACACCAGCCGTTTTTCCGTTTTCATCATTTACAGGACTGTAGCTAAAAGTCCAGTAAACATCTTCCATTTTGCCGTTTCTGTAAATCGGCAGCAATTGGTCTTCATGCCATGTTGCTTCGCCTTTGTCCAAAACCTGATCGATTAAAGGTTTTATAAAATCCCAGATTTCAGGCCAGTATTCGGCGCCTTTTTCGCCTAGAATGGATGGATGTTTGCCATCGTTTCCTAAGCTTGGACGATAGGCATCATTATAAAAGCATATATGTTCTGGTCCCCAAAACAGAAACATGGGGAATTTGGAGTTTAAAAGAATTCCTAAAGTAGTGCGCAGACTCTGCGGCCATAATTCTATTGGTCCAACAGCCGTTTTGCTCCAATCTTTAGCACGGGTAAGTTGTCCCATTTCTCCTCCATTTGCCAGAAAAGAATAGTTTTTACTCATTTAAGGTTTCGTATTTATTGGTCTAATAATCAGCTAATTTTCAAAGGATTTTCCATGCTTCAAATTAGCCTCAGTTAAAATTAATAAAAAATAAATATTCATTTAGAGCCCATTTTTGAATGAGGTAACATTAAAATCAATTGAGTTAATTTTATCTCACTTCAATGCGGAAATTTGAATAACAGTTAAAAATATAAAGCAATGAAAAGGGAAGATTCAAAACACGAAACCGATAATATAAAGAGATATCAAGAGGAAGGTTATACGGTAAATTATTTATTCGAAAACGATCAGCTGATAGATTCAGAAAGTAAAGTAGCCTATAAGCCTGAAGATATTTTTATCGTGGCGCATCATCGTTATGAAGGCATGAGTGATCCCGATGATATGTCAATTTTATACATAATAGAAACTAAAGATGGCGGAAAAGGAACTCATTTGCTTGGGTATGGTCCAACGGCCGATTTGGAGGAAGCCGAATTTTTTAAAGATATTCCGAAAGCCAATTATTCCAAAAATGCAGACATAAACGAACTAACATAAAAGGATAAAAATAGATTGGTATTTTTATTTTGCTGATGAGCAGTTGTTTCAAATTTATTTGAGGCAGCTGCTTTTTTTTAGGTGCAAAGGTGCAGAGGGACAAAGGAACAAAGCTTTTTCTTTGGCTAAAGGTTTAAACATATATAGGTTCAGGGCTTTTCTTTGAAGTTTGTTTTTGTTTAAAACGTTTATATACAAAGATTATTTTTAGGTGCAAAGGTGCAGAGGGACAAAGCTTTTTCTTTGTCTAAAGGTTTAACATATATAGGTTCAGGGTTTTTCTTTGAAGCTTGTTTTTATCTAAAACGCTTATATATGAAGATTATAACCTCTGCATCTTTGTTCCTCTGTACCTTTGTCCCTCGAAATAAAAATTATGAAATATCTCTGCAAAATTGTATAAAGGTTTGAAATACAATATGAACGAAATTTGGATTATAGAAATGAGGTAAAAACCATAGTTGGTTTTTGTACGTAAATAGTTACTAACCGATTTATTAAACCAAACCATATAATGAAAAAACTTTACATAAATACTGGAAGCTTTGATGCTGTTTTTAATAATTTGAAGGAAAGTTTTGGCGGAAACTTAAAAGTGAACGCCAAAGAATACAAATTGACAATTAAATCAAAATGGGCAAAAGGGAGTATTTCTGGCGTTCGTTTTGAAAAAGAGATGTCATACCTAAGTTTTGATTTAACTTTCAATCAAGAAATTAGTTTAAGCATCGAATCTAATCCGTTTTCACCTGTATTTTTTGCGTATTGCGAGAAAGGAAATGTTTTGCATAGTTTTGGTGCCAATGGCGCGACTAATTGTCTTAAAAAACAGCAATCTGGTATTTTGAGTAATTCTTCTACGATTAATAGTGTATTGTATTTTCAAAGTCATCAGCAAATTCAATTCTCAATAATCGGTATGCCAACAACAATCGAAAATCAAGCAACTGATTTTGTATCACAAGTAAAAAAAATATTTACGAGCAATTGTGGAAATTACATTTACATAGGAGATAAAAATCACAAAATCGAAGAGAAATTTCAGAAACTTAAAATACTTCCAAACCAAGGAGCACTTCGTTATGTGTTAATGAAAAGCATTTTGCGAGAAATTTTAGAATTAGAGATAGCGCAGCATAGTTATAATTATCTGACTCCATTTGTGCCAATTTTAAACTTTGCCGTTAAACAGTTAACTGAAATCAAGAAACTCTCAGATATAGGTTTCGGACGCATTATAGCACCAGCTTTATATCTTAAAAGAAATTTGCAAGCACGAACACTAAAGGGAAAATACCATTTGGAATTAGAACCTTACAACCAAAAATTAGCTAGCTAGTAAGCATTATCATATCCTTTACTTTCAAAAAAACAGCTTTGACCGAGCTGTTTTTTTCTTTTTACTCTTTTTCAAAATACAGAATAAAATAAACCATTATAAGGTTTAGAATCAGAGATATACTGTTGGTGATAATTATGGGCAGATCGTTTTTTAGAATGCCATAAACCACCCAAATTGCAATTCCGAAGGTAAGTGTGCCAAACATTCTAAGCGAAATCTGCTTTACTTTTTTGGTTTTCCAAACCTTCAGAATTTGCGGAATTGTCGATATTGTCACGCACGCTCCCGCAAAAAGTCCTATTGCATCAATAAAATTCATTTTTTTATTTTTTTAGTTCCAAAGCTACAAAGGTTCAAAGGCACAAAGTTTCCTCTGTAACTAAATGAAAAAATATACTCAAAGTGAAAAAACTTTGAACCTTTGTCACTTTGTCACTTTGAACCTATAAAAAAAAATCAACCTACCATTTCCCCGCCATTAATATGAATAAACTGTCCTGTAATATAACTGCTGTCTTGAGAAGCCAAAAACACATAAGCAGGTGCTACTTCAGATGGCTGCCCGGCTCTTTCCATCGGGTTATCTTTTCCGAAATCAGATAATTTATCGAAGCTGGCAACGATTAACGGCGTCCAGATTGGTCCAGGCGCAACACCGTTTACACGAATTTTCTTTTTGGCTAACATGGTCGCAAGCGAACGTGTAAAACTCACAATCGCGCCTTTTGTACTGGCATAATCGGCTAGATGTTCGCTTCCGCGGAAAGCCGTTACAGAAGTGGTATTAATAATGGTATCACCTTCTTTTAAAAAAGCAAGTGCCGCTTTTGTGATATAAAAGAAAGGATAAATATTGGTTTCAAAAGTCTTATGGAGCTGTGCGTTTGTAATATTTTCAAATTCATTTTGTGGAAACTGAGTTGCAGCATTATTTACAATGACATTGAGGCTTTTAAAAGTGGTGTGACACTTTTTAATGGCACTTTTACAAAACTTTTCATCTCTAAGGTCGCCGCTTATCAAAAGGCATTGCTGACCTTCTTTCTCAATCAAAGCTTTTGTTTCGAGTGCATCTTTATCTTCTTTCAAATAAACAATCGCTATATTGGCTCCTTCTCTGGCAAAATGTACAGCAACACTTCGTCCGATTCCGCTGTCGCCTCCTGTAATAAAAGCTGTTTTGCCAAGTAATTTACCGCTGCCAACATAATTTTCTCTTATAATCTCAGGTTCCGGATTCATCATGTGTTCGTTGCCGGGAAGATTTTGCTTTTGTTCTGGAAAAGTTTGTTTCTTTTTCATGATTTCTCTTTTTAAGCTTTTGCATGGTATCTTAAAATTAGCTCTAACCAAATTCTTTGCTTGCCTTAAAAGGAATTTTGTTTAGCTCAATCAAAACAAAATGGTAAACGCTGTATGAAAATACATTCATTTCTTAAAAATGTTAAAATAATAAGAAATTTCTAATAGGTTAGCAATCATGTGATACGTAGGTATAGATGTTAAAAGATGGGAATTTTGTAACTATTTCTTATTTAAATAAAAAACCTCGCCGTTATTTTTTTTATACATTTGAGAATTTCCGCATCATTTTTTAACAGCTCATTTGCAATTTATTTAAAAAATAAGAAAATTTTTATATTTCATTTTAAAATTAAGTGTTTTGATTTACAACCGATTTAGCTTTCCGACATGGTATTAATTGTAGACGATATAAGGGCAAATATTATCGCTCTGCAAAAAACATTAGAGCTGCATAATATCGATGTCGATAGTGCCGAATCTGGAGAAGAAGCTTTAAAAAAAATCCTAAAAACAGATTATTGTCTGATTATTATGGATGTTCAAATGCCTGGACTTGATGGCTTTGAAGTGGTAAAAATCCTTTCGGGAAATCAGCGCACAAAAGATATTCCTGTAATTTTTCTTTCGGCACTTAATACCGAGAAAAAATACATCTTTAAAGGATATGAAACGGGCGCTGTGGAGTATATTACGAAACCTGTAGATAGCGATTTGCTGATTTTAAAAGTAAAAACTTTCATTAAAATTTACGAACAGCAAAACGAACTTAAAGCAATGAAAGACTTGCTTTCTAAAGAAATCAAAATTAGAAAAGAAGCGCAGGATAATCTGGAAATCAAAATTGCAGAAAGAACAAAAGAACTAGTTCAGAAAAATGAAGAGCTAGAACTTCGAAATCATGAATTACAGCAGTTTTCTTGGGTGGTTTCACACGATTTAAATGAGCCGATTAGAAAAATTCAAATCTTTATCAAAATAATAAAAGACCTTTATTTAAAAGCAGATGACAAGGCTGTAGATTATGTAGATCGAACAATAAAATCGGCAGAAAGAATGCAGACTTTGATTACCGATCTTTTGGCTTATTCTAGGCTTTCGGCACAAGTTAAACCTGAAAAAACGGATTTAAATGTCGTTTTACAAGAGGTACTTGGTGATTTTGATTATCTGATAGAACGCAAAAATGCCACAATAAAAACCAACGAACTTCCAACAATTGACAGTATTCCGAGCCAGATGCGACAGGTTTTTCAAAATCTGATAGGGAATGCTTTAAAGTTTTCTGGAAATGAAGAAAAAGCGGTAATTGAAGTTACTTCGGAAACTATTTTAGAAAAATCAATAGATAGTCCGACTTCGCCAGAAGGAAAATTTTGCAGGATTACAGTAAAAGATAACGGAATTGGTTTTGATGAGATTTACCTTGATCGTATTTTTATTATTTTTCAAAGCTTAAACGATCGCCAATCCTACGAAGGAACGGGAATCGGGTTGGCAATTGCTAAAAAAATCATAGAAAAACATAACGGATTAATTACTGCTAAAAGTAAAGTGGGTGAGGGTGCAAGCTTTATCATTGTTCTTCCTTTAAAATACGAATAAAAATAATTTAAAATATATGAATGGTAATTTTAAAAGAAATTTATTAATCAGTTCACTAGTTTCACTGCTTGTACTTACAATTAGTTCTGTTGCCTCTTTTATAAGTATTAAAAGTTTACTAAACAGTAACTTTTGGGTCAACCATACTCAGGATGTAATTTATAACCTAAATGAAGGTTCATCGATTATTACAGAAGCTCAAACGAGTATGAGAGGCTATCTGCTTACAGGAGATGAGCAGTTTGTAGACCGTTTTAATGATGCTGAAGCAAAATCAAATACTTATTTTGAAAAGTTAGATGAACTTACATCTGACAATCCTTCGCAAAAAAAATTATTGGAAGAGTTACGTGATAAACGTTCAGGTTTCTTTAAGTATCTAAACAATCAGATTGTCAAAAAACGTTTAAGCAAAGAAACGCTAATTTTTGATTTGAATGAAGGCAGAAACATGATGAACGACATGCGCACGATCGTCAAAAAAATAGAAAATACAGAACAAAAACTATTAGAAGAACGTAACTCAAATTCAGAACGTTACGGTAATTATAGTTTGGCTTTAATCGTTATTGCTTTCTTTATAGCTTTTCTTATCTCTATCGTTTTTATGATTAGAATCCTGAAAGATTACAACGAAAGATCTTTATTACAGCAGGAGTTAGAGAGAAAAGATAAAGAAACTGCAGAAAGACTTGATGTAATAAGCGGTATTGCAACACAAATTTCTAAAGGAAATTATGATGTGCAGATAGATGATAAAAAAGCCGATACTTTGGGAGCGTTAGGTGCATCTATTCATAATATGAAAGATTCATTAAAAGATTCTTTCGAATTGTTATCTCAAAAAGAATGGCTTCAATCGGGTGTTGCAGCTCTGAATGATAAAATGCTTGGCGAAAAAACAATTCAGAAATTATCTAAAGATGTAATCGAATTTTTATGCCAATATACCAACAGCAGCGCAGGAGTTTTGTATGTTGTAGATGGAGAAGAAATGGCGATTTCTGGCGGATACAGTTATATACCAAGTAAAAATAGAGAACGAATCAAGAAAGGCGAGGGATTAATTGGTCAGGCAATTATTTCTGGCAAAATGCTAGAGCTGAAAGCACTTTCTCCAGATAATATTCACATTAATTATGCGTTAGGCGAAATTAAACCAACGCATATTGTAGCACTGCCATTAATGGATTTTAAAGTCGAAGGTGCAGTTGAATTGGCAAGTATTTATGGTTTCTCAGTACTTCAATTGGAGTTTCTGAATTTGGTTGCCAATAATATTGGAATTGCGTTAAAAGCAACTCAAAACCGTAAAAGGGTAATGGAGCTTCTGGAAGAAACCAAATCACAATCTGAAGAATTACAGCTTCAGCACAGCGAATTGGAAGCAATAAATGCAGAATTGGAAGCGCAGACTGAAAAACTCCAGGCTTCGGAAGAAGAGCTTCGCGTGCAACAGGAAGAATTGGAGCAAACTAATGAAGAATTGTCTGAAAGAAGTGTTTTATTAGAAGAAAAAAACACAGAAATTCAGAAGAAATCAGAAGCCTTAGAATTAACCACTCGTTACAAATCTGAGTTTTTGGCAAATATGTCGCACGAGTTGAGAACACCATTGAACTCAATTTTATTGTTGAGTCGTTTGCTGTCTGAAAATAACAACAAAACGATGAACAATGAAGAAATTGAATTTGCAAAAGTAATTCAGAGTTCAGGAAACAGTTTGTTAGGATTGATAGATGAAATTCTAGATTTATCTAAAATTGAAGCCGGTAAAATGGAATTGGAATTTTTAGATGTTTCGACTAAAGAAATTACAGATAATCTACATAATCTGTTTTATATGGTTGCAAAAGAAAAGGGAATTAATTTTGAGATTATTGCCAAAGAAGCGCCAATTGTTATTAAAACAGACAAAATGCGTTTGGAGCAGATTCTGAAAAACCTGATTTCAAATGCCATTAAATTTACCGAAAAAGGAACTGTTTCGCTTGAAATAAAAGTAGATACAGACGATGATAAAATAATCTGTTTTATTGTAAAAGATACCGGAATCGGAATTCCGCTAGAAAAACAGCCACTAATTTTTGAAGCATTCCAGCAAGCCGATGGTTCTACGAAACGCAAATATGGAGGAACCGGTTTAGGATTATCAATTAGCCGTGAACTTGCCAAATTGCTTCGAGGAGAAATTATTCTTCATAGTAAAGTAAATGAAGGAAGTACGTTTACGTTGTGTCTTCCAGTTTTAGGATTTGCCATAAACAAAGTTTCGGTAAGTAAAATTCCGCATGCAGAAGAAATCGAGGTAACTATGGAAGGCGATGAAGAAAAACCAAAATACATTAGTGACGTTATTCCGCAAGAAATTGAAGACGATAGAGATTCGATTGTTGAAGGAGATAAGGTTATTTTGATTGTGGAAGACGATATCAATTTTGCAAAATCGTTATTGGCTTTCACTCAGAAGAAAGGATACAAAGGAGTAGTAGCAGTAAGAGGCGATTATGCCTTAAATTTTGCTTTAATTTATAGACCAATCGGAATTTTATTGGATATAGAACTTCCAATAAAAAGTGGATGGCAGGTTTTAGAAGAATTAAAAAATCATTCTCATACCAAACATATTTCGGTACACATCATGTCTTCGCATAAATTGAAACAGGAAAGTCTGTTAAAAGGAGCTGTAGATTTCTTAGACAAGCCAGTTGCTTTTGATAGAATTCCAGACGTTTTTAAGCGTATAGAGCATATCATAAACAAAGAATCGCAGAAGGTTTTAATTATTGAAGATAATCCGAAGCATGCAAAAGCATTGGCGTATTTCTTAGAAACTTACAATATTAACTCCGAAATAAAAAGCGAAGTTTCAGCAGGTTTGTCAGCTTTAGGAAAACAAGAAGTAGATTGCGTAATTCTCGATATGGGAATTCCAGATAAACAAGCGTACGAAATTCTAGACGGAGTGAAGAAAAGCCCAGGTTTAGAAAATCTGCCAGTAATTGTCTTTACAGGAAAAAGTCTTTCTATAAAAGAAGAATTAAAAATTAAGAAATATGCCGATTCTATCATTGTAAAAACGGCGCATTCGTATCAAAGAATGCTCGATGAGGTTTCGCTTTTCCTTCATTTAGTAGAAAACAAAAAAGAAGGAAATGGTAAAAAAGAAAGCAGTAAAAAACTGAATTCGCTAAACAATATTTTATTTGAGAAAAAAGTATTAATTGTTGATGATGACGTTCGAAATATTTATTCGCTTTCTAAAGCGTTAGAAGCGTTTAAAATGAATGTTATTACGGCTTTTGACGGAAAAGAAGCAATTAAGATTTTAAATGAAAATCCAGATACAGACGTCGTGCTTTTAGATATGATGATGCCTAATATGGACGGTTACGAAACAGCAGAAAAAATTAGAAGCAATCCTAAATTTCTTAATTTAGCCGTAATTGCCGTAACAGCCAAAGCCATGACAGGCGATAGAGAGAAATGTATAAAGGCGGGAGCTTCAGATTATATCACAAAACCAGTAGATGTCGATCAGTTGTTGTCGCTGCTTCGAGTTTGGTTATACGATAAAATCTAATCTTAAAAATACTGTAAATGGAAAAGAAAAAAGTATTGATTGTAGATGACGATTCTAGAAATATTTTTGCTTTAGTAAATACGTTAAAAGCAAAATCTTACGAATGTTTGTCTTGTTTAAGTGCTGAAGAAGCCTTGAAAATACTAGCAAAAGATAATTCAATAGATGCCGTTTTGATGGATATGATGATGCCAGAAATGGACGGTTATGAAGCCATTCCGCTTATCAAAGCCATTCCTTTGCAAGAGAATACTTTTGTCGTTGCCGTAACAGCGCAAGCTATGTCAGGAGATAAAGAAAAATGTTTACAAGCCGGAGCAGATGCATACATCTCAAAACCTGTAGATGTAGATAAATTACTTCAGATCTTGGGAGAAATTTAAATGAATTATGATTGAAGATATTGAATTAGAAACCCTCATCAACGATGTTTACGAATATTATGGTTTTGATTTTGGAAGTTATTCAAGAGCCTCACTTAAAAGACGTGTAAGTAGGGTATTTGCTTTGGAAGGATTTAAGCATTTTCATGATTTTTTGTCTAAAGTCCGCACTGATCCCGAATATTGTAAAAAAATGATTGACGAAATTACGGTGAATGTAACCGAGATGTTTCGCGACCCATCATTTTATCTAACACTCCGAAAAGAAGTTCTTCCGTTGTTAGGAACCAAACCTTTTATCCGTATTTGGCATGCAGGCTGTTCTACAGGAGAAGAAGTGTATTCTATGGCAATCATGCTTAAAGAAGAAGGTTTACTGCATAAATCGATATTATATGCAACAGACATCAATGCATCGGTATTAGAAACAGCTAAGAGCGGTATTTTTCCGTTGCGAATGATCAAAGATTATGCAGATAATTATCGTGAAGCTGGCGGTCAGGAAGATTTTTCAGATTATTATATTGCCAATTACGGCTTTGCAAAGTTTAACGAAAACCTTTCTGAGAAAATGGTTTTCTCGCAGCATAATTTGGTTTCAGACACTTCGTTTAATGAGTTTGACCTAATTTTATGTCGCAATGTTTTAATTTATTTTGATAATAATCTGCAGAAAAGAGTAGTTAATCTATTTGATGACAGTCTGGCTGTTTTAGGATTTTTAGCACTCGGAACAAAAGAAACTATAAAATATTCTATATCTCAAACCAAATACAAACCATTTGCTAAAGAGAAAATATGGAGAAAAATAAAAGAATAACAAATTGTAAAGTAATTATAATTGGCGGTTCAGCAGGAAGTTTACAGGCATTATTACAGATTTTGCCTTTTATAGAACAACCTGTTTCTTTTGCAATCGTAATTGTTGTTCATAGAAAAAACTCAGACGAACAAACCTTAGAAGACTTAATCGCTTTAAGATCAAAAATAATAGTAAAAGAAGTAGAAGATAAAAGTAAACTTGAGCCAGGTTTCATTTATATCGCTCCTTCCAATTATCATTTATTATTTGAGAAAGACGAAACTTTGTCTTTAGACACTTCAGAAAAAATAAATTACAGCAGACCGAGCATAGATGTTTCTTTTGAGTCTGCTGCAGAAATATATGACGAGCATTTGGTTGGAATTTTGCTTTCTGGCTCCAATTCTGACGGCACAATTGGGCTTCGTGCAATTCAGACTGCCGGAGGGATTAGCGTAGTGCAGAATCCGCTTTCTGCAGAAATGCCTTTTATGCCCAATAATGCAATTCTGCATACAGTTCCAGATTTTATTTTAAGCACCGAAGAAATTCTTGAGTTTGTAAAAGGAATTAATATTGCTGATTTTTGATTAACGATTTTTGATTTCAGATGGAAGAAATCAAAAATCGTTAATCCTCAATCTAAAATCTTCAATCTCTTATTTTTTCTCATCTTCTGGAAGAACCACTTTATTAAGTTCAGCCTCTTTTTCCGCTCTTTTTTGTGCCGCTTTACCTTTTCCGATAGGTATTCCTGCCGTAACATACAAAGATCTGTTATATTGATTATTTGGACCGTCACCTTTCATTACCGTAACAAGTCCGTAATAATACTGAACGGTAATATTTAAACCATTTCCAACATTCATATGATAGCCTGCGCCAAAGGCAAGTCCGGCATCGATAACATGAATTTGATCTCTAATGTTTTTCTTATACACCACATCGTCTTTATTGATTTCATTTTTAAACTCATCAAAAGCTTTGGCCAATAAACCAAATTGAGGTCCAGCTTTGAGATAGATATTATTTTTGAATTGATATTTAATTAATATTGGAACGTTGAAATAACGGATTTCACGATTTACGCGTCCGCCAGCAAATGTATTATCCAAGTTTTCGTCGTTTAAAGAATACACAGGAATATCCTTGGCTCCCATAGGAGATTTTACAATTACCCCCGTATTGATCATCCAAGCTGGATTTTTTCTAGATCTCAGATCAAAATAAAAACCAAGATTAAAACCTGGGTTTAAGGCAGAAGATCCCATATTTGAAATAGTAGAAAAATTAGCACCACCTTCAAGACCAAATTCTAAAAACTCCGAGTTGAGTTTGTCTCCAAATATTAAGGAAATCAAGACTTGGGATTGCGCTGTGGTTATACAAAAAAATGTGATAAGGATTAGAAAACCTTTTTTCATACAATTCATGAATTAAAGTCCAAATCGGTATTGAAAACTTCCCAGAACTTGTGTACGTGAGCCTAAGAAACCGCATTCTGCACGAAACATAATATGTTTGCTGAATTGATATTGAGATCCAATTATGAAGTTCCACATATCTTTAGGTCTTTTTTGAAGAGAATATTGAACAGATGAATCTGAGGCTGTGCTCAATGCACCATCCAAAGTAGCCAGAAATGTTCCTGCTCTTTCTAAAGCTCTGTCGGCAGTATTATGTTTGGCTACATTAACCGGATTTTTTTGCTCAGCTGGGCTTAAGCTATCCCACCAGTTATCAACTTTTGTCTGATTTTCAGATACTTTTTGAAGTCCGTTGTCCACTTTAGCTTGGGCGCTACTTAGATCAATAAAATCAGATAAAGGCAAATCTCCATTAGTATCGCCAGAAATATGAACTCTAAAAGCTCCAACCCAAACCGCGATATTGGTGTCTGGTTTATTGAATTTAAATGTTTTTCCTAATCTGGGTCCAAAAATATATGAAAAAGCAGGTTTATCCAGCGAACTAATATCAGTCCAGGCCATATTCATATCCAAAGCAAGCCAGCCACCGCCAATACCAATTGTAGGTGTCATACCTAAACCAAAAGTAGTAGCGTCAAAATTGGCTTTGGTGCTGAAAGTTGCAATTTCAGACCAATTGTTATCTGCATCAGGAACCCAAATGCCAGCATTAATTTTAGTTGCCGTTTTGGCTTTTCCAAAAATTCCATAAATATTTAAAAAGGGAAGCAACCATATATCTGGTCTTATAGTAAGGGCACCAGCTTCAACCGTTGATTTATCAAATCGTACAATTTCATCTAAGTTATACTGAGGGCCGTGGTTAAAACCAATATTTAAATCATTAATAACAATTTCAGATTCCTGCCAGAAGTAGTTAACAGAAACCCCTGCAGAATAAGGAAGCTTGTAGCCTTTTTGAGCTACTTTTTCTCCCCAAATTGGTAGAGCGTATGGGTATTTTTCGACTTTAAGGCTGTCTTTTAACTCCTGATTTTTTTGTCCTACAATTTTATCGGTATAAACCTGTCCGAAGATTTGCATGCTGAATAGTAATAAAAAGGCTGATATTAGTGTATTACATTTCATTGATTGAGTGTTTTAATGTTAATTAATTGAACTGCGAAAAATAAATATGTACTAATGCTATTTTGGGAATCTTTTTATTTGTATGCTAAATAGGTTTTGGTATAATTAAAGATTAAGGCTTAAGAATGTGTTAATTAGTGTTAAAGTTAACGAAATTTTCTTACCTCCGACAAAAAATAAATGAGAAAATGATAAAAGCTTTAAAAATAATTTTAGGATAATTTTAAGTGTTTTTCTTTCTAGGAATTATTGCCATCTACTACAATTAAAAAAATAATTGTACTTTTACGACTGTGAAATGGATAACAATCATATTATCAATTTACCTGTTGGCATTGTCTAATATGCCATGTGCAGATATGGAAGTAAACAGCGCTATGCATAAAACAGCTCAGTTTGCATCAGAAGACAATCATTCGCACGATAAAACAAATGACTTATGTTCTCCGTTTTGTGCCTGCAACTGTTGTGGGGCGCAGGTTTTAAGTTACCATTCTGCTGTAACTTTCGAATTTCCAAAAACATACACTCAAATTTCAATAGCTTTACCAAGCTATAATTCTGTTTTTATTTCCAATTTCTACGGAAGTATTTGGCAGCCCCCTCAAATAGCATAATGATTATGCCTGTCCGATAAAGATCGGAAAGGCGAGAGAGTTGTGGACTTTCCACACGTTTACAGACAATTTAATTGTCTCATTTCTCACGTCATTATATATTCAAATGTTAGATAAAATCATTCAGTTTAGTATACGAAACAAATTCGTCATACTATTATTTACCCTTGCGCTCATAGCGTGGGGAAGCTATTCGCTTAAAAAATTACCGCTCGATGCTTTGCCAGATGTAACCAACAATCAGGTTCAGATTATTACTACTGCACCAACACTGGCAAGTCAGGAAATCGAACAATTAATCACGTATCCTTTAGAAAGGGCTGTAAAAACAGTTCCAAACGTAATAGAACTCCGCAGTATTTCCCGTTTCGGATTATCGGTTGTAACCGTTGTTTTCGAAGATGATGTAGATATTTATTGGGCTCGAGAACAGATATTTCAGCGCTTAAAACAAGCCGAAGAAAACATTCCAGATTATGTAGATTCTCCAGAATTAGCGCCAATTTCTACAGGCTTAGGAGAAATTTACCAATACGATGTTTATGCCAAAAAAGGTTACGAAAACAAATACAGTGCAATAGAACTAAGAACAATTCAAGATTGGATTATTATTCCGCAATTGCAGGGAATTAAAGGAGTTGCCGAAGTAAGTTCTTGGGGAGGAAAACTCAAACAATTTGAGATTGCCGTAAATCCGAATATGCTCAATAGTTTGGGTGTTACGATTACCGAAATTTTTGATGCTTTAGAAAAAAACAATCAAAACACAGGAGGCGCTTATATCGAAAAAGATCAGTACACCTATTTTATTCGCGGTGTCGGAATGGCAAAAGGGATAAAAGATCTTGAAAATGTAGTGGTGAAGAACCGAAACGGATCGCCCGTTTTGGTGCGCAATGTAGCGCAGGTGCGCGAAGGGATTGCTTTGCGTTATGGAGCATCAACAAAAGATGGAAAGGGAGAAATTGTTTCTGGTTTGGTTTTGATGTTAAAGGGAGAAAATTCCAGCGCAGTAGTTAATCGTGTGCACGAAAAAATGGCTCAGATTAACAAAAGCCTTCCAGAAGGAGTTGTTGCAGAAGCTTTTATTGACCGAGGAAAACTCGTTGACAATTCTATTAAAACGATTACAAAGAATTTATTAGAAGGGGCGTTAATCGTAATTTTTGTTCTGATTTTATTCTTAGGAAATCTCCGTGCAGGATTGATTGTTGCTTCAGTAATTCCGCTAGCAATGCTGTTTGCGGTTATTTTAATGAATGCCTTTGGCGTAAGCGGAAACTTAATGAGTCTCGGCGCCATAGATTTCGGAATTATAGTCGATGGTGCCGTAATCATTGTTGAAGCCACGATGCATCATCTCCAGAAATTCAAAAATAAAAAAGAATTAACTCAAGAAGAAATGGATGCCGAGGTTTACAATTCGGCTTCAAAAATTAGGAATAGCGCGGCTTTTGGTGAAATTATTATTCTGATTGTGTATTTGCCAATTCTTGCTTTAATTGGAACCGAAGGGAAAATGTTTAAACCAATGGCTATGACAGTTGGTTTTGCCATTATTGGTGCATTTATTCTTTCGCTGACTTATATTCCGATGATGAGTGCTTTGTTTCTTTCGAAAAAAACAGAACACAAAGAAAACTTTAGCGACCGTATGATTGCTTGGTTAGAAAGCCGTTATACTCCATTATTGAAAAAAGCTTTAGAGTTTAAAAAAGTGGTGCTTTCGATCGCAGTTGGATTATTTGCTTTTGCTTTTATTGTTTTTCAAAATATGGGAGGTGAATTTATTCCGACGATTGAAGAAGGTGATTTGGCAATAAATGCAACCATTATGACAGGAAGTTCGCTTACGCAGATGGTTGAAACTACTACAAAGTACGAACAGATTCTAAAAGCCAAATTCCCAGAAATTAAAACCATTGTAACCAAAATAGGAAGCGGTGAAATTCCGACCGATCCCATGCCTATTGAAAGTGGGGATTTGATTATTGTTTTAAAAGACAAAAAAGAATGGAGAAGCAAATACCGTAATTGGGAAGAACTGGCCAATGCGATGAAAGAGGAAATGGAAATTATTCCTGGAGCGAATATCGAAATTTCGCAGCCAATCCAAATGCGTTTTAACGAATTAATGACGGGAAGCCGATCGGATATTGCCATCAAGATTTTTGGTGACGATTTGGAGATTCTAGATACTAAAGCCACAGAATTGATTTCAAAAATAAAAGGAATCGAAGGAATCGGAGATTTAAAAGCCGATAAAGTAACAGGATTACCGCAAATTACCATAAAATACGATTACGATAAAATCGCGCTTTACGGACTGAATATTTCTGACATCAATCAAATAATCCGTTCGTCTTTCGCAGGTGAAGTTGCCGGAAAAATTTATGATGAAAGCAAAAGATTTGATGTTGTGGTGAGAATGGACGAAAACAATCGTGGAGATATTACTGACGTCAGTAATTTGTTTATTCCGCTTCCAAACGGCCAGCAAGTGCCTTTGTCTCAAGTTGCTTCTGTTGAATACGAACAAGGCCCTGTACAAGTCATCCGCGAAGACGGAAAACGAAGAATCACTGTCGGATTAAACGTTCGTGGAAGAGATATTAAAAGTGTAGTAGAAGAAATTCAGGCAAAACTCGATAAAAGTTTCAAACTTCCTGCGGGTTATTATGTGACTTATGGCGGACAATTTGAAAATCTGATTGAAGCATCAAAAAGGCTTTCTGTGGCCTTGCCAATTGCTTTGGGGCTTATTTTAGTTTTGCTATATTTTACTTTTAAAAGTGCAAAACAGGCATTGCTGATTTTTAGCGCTATTCCGTTATCGGCCATTGGAGGTGTTTTTGCGCTTTCGTTAAGAGGAATGCCGTTTAGTATTTCTGCCGGAATTGGTTTTATCGCTTTATTCGGAATTGCGGTTCTAAACGGAATCGTACTGATTTCGTATTTCAATCAATTAAAAACAGAAGGTATTTCAGACCCGTTTCAAAGAATTCTTATCGGAACCAAAACACGTTTGCGTCCTGTTTTAATGACCGCAGCCGTAGCTTCATTAGGATTTCTGCCAATGGCATTGTCGACAAGCGGCGGGGCAGAAGTACAAAAACCATTAGCAACCGTAGTTATTGGCGGATTAATCTCTGCAACTTTATTAACCTTGATCGTTTTACCGATTTTGTATTTATTGTTGGAGAAGTTTAACCGCAGAGATAATTAGTAAATGAGAAAATTTGATAATTAGATAATTTACTGCTGAATGTAAAAAAGATTTTTCACGCAGATCTAACAGATTAAAGCAGATTAAATTTTGATTATAATTTATAATCTGCGCTATCTGCTTAAATCTTTTAAAATCTGCGTGAAACAAAAATTATAAAAATGAAAAATTTAATTAATAAAGTACAGAAAAAGTTTTGCTCCCGATCGTTATCGGGATTGTGGTTAAGCACGTTTCTATTGGCAAGCACAACAACAACAACAACATTTGCACAGCAAACTATCAGTCTAGAAAAAGCAGTGGAACTTGCAAAATCAAACAACATCGACTTAAAAATAGCCGATAAAGAAATCGAAAAACAAACCGTTCTCAAAAAGGCAGCATTTCAACCAGATCCGCTTCAGGTGCAGTATCAAGGAGGTCAGTTCAATAGTGCCGATTATGATCATAATGTTTCGGTACAGCAGTTTTTTCCATTAGGAAATATTACAAAAGCCAACAGGCAATTGCAGGAAGAACTCGCAAAACTGGCCGAAAAACAAAAGGCGCTGTCTTCTTATGAAATCGAAAAAGCGGTTACATTGGCTTATTATCAATATTTGTACGGCGTTTCAATTCAGAAACTCAATACAGAATTGAATGATATTTATACCAAATTTTTAAAAAATGCTGAATTGCGTTTTAAAACAGGAGAAAGCGGAAACATCGAAGTTATCAGTGCCAAAGCGAAAGTAAAAGAAATTGAAACGCAGAAAGCGCAGTTAGAATACGATTTGACTATTTATCAGAAACAATTGCAGTTTTTCATCCAGACAAATGAAAATATTGTTCCAGATTCAAATACAACTTTACAGTATACTTTTATAGAAAATCAGGAAAATACAAAAGCAGAAGCTCTGATTACAGATTTTTATCAACAGCAGATTTCGGTTTATCAAAAAGAAGCGGGAACATTTAAGGCTTTACGAACGCCAAAAGTTGGTTTAGGATATTTTGCTCAGACAATAGATAAAGAGTCTTTGTTTCAGGGTTTTACAGCAGGGTTGCAGATTCCGTTGTTTGGAGGTGTTAACACTACTAAAGCAAAAGCGACCGAAATCAGTATTTCGCAGTCACAATTGGCTTTAGATAAAAATAAAATGATGCTAAATCTTCAACGAGAGGAATTACAAAATAACTTCAAAAAACAGCAGAAAAACTTAGCGTATTTCCAAAATGAAGGCTTGCATTATGCCGATCAGATTATTGAAACAGCACAAAAAAGTTATGCTAATGGCGATATGAGTTACTGGTCGTACATCAGTTTTCTGAATCAGGCAATTGATATTAAAAAACAATTTGCAGAAGCTACGCACAGCTATAATCAAAGCGCGATCGAACTTCAATTTCCAACTATCAAAAACAATTAATCATGAAAAATATATTTATGAATTTAACAGCAAAGAACGCAATCCCGATGGCTATCGGGACGCAAAGAACGCAAAGTTCAATTTACTTGCGTGCCTTGCGATTTTTCTTTGCGATCTTTGCGATTACCTTAACAAGTTGCAATGAAAAGAAAGCCGAAGAACCACAGGAAGAAGAAAAATCAACTACAGAAGTGGCTTTAACAGAATCACAATATAAAACTGTCGGAATTGAAATAGGCTCTGTGGAAGATAGAAACCTTAATAAAGTCATCAAAGCCAATGGTTACACGACAGTACCTCCGCAAAATTCTGCTGAGGTTTCGACTTTAATTGGTGGAACAGTAAAAGACATCTTTGTTTTGGAAGGAACATATGTAAACAAAGGGAAAGTTTTAGCAACGATTCAAAATCTGGAAGTTATAGGCATGCAGGAAGACTATCAGTCGGCTGTTGCAAATGTTGAATATCTGCAGTTGGAATACAATCGCCAGAAAACGTTGAGTGATGAAAATGTAAATCCGAGAAAGACTTTTCAGGAAGTAAAAGCCAAATTAGCAGCTGAAAAAGCACGCGCTCAGGCAGCAAAAAATAAATTAGAAGCCTTACATGTCAATACAAAAGGAACGACATCGGTTGTGCCAATTGTTTCGCCAATAAATGGTTTTGTTGGAAAAATCAATATTGCCAAAGGCGCTTTTGCCAACACTGGAGTTTCGCTTTTTGAAGTCGTTGACAACAGCCAAATGCATTTGGATTTGAATGTATATGAAAAAGATTTAGGTTCAATTTCAATTGGTCAAGTCATTGATTTTGTCTTAACGAATCAGTCGAATAAATCAATTAAAGGAAAGATTTTCGGAATCAACAAGTCTTTTTCTAACGAAAGTAAAACCGTTGCGGTTCATGCCAAAATTGATCCAGCAGATGCTAAAGGTCTGATTCCGGGAATGTATGTTTCAGCGAATATCAATATTGTAAATGCAACTGTTCCTGCGCTTCCAAAAGATGCTGTGGTTAAAAATGCTGATAAGTATTTTGTGTTTGTTCAAGAAGATGAAAAAGCCGAAGTAAAACACGATCATAAAGATGGTGAAAATGAAGAAGTGCACGAGCAAGAAGTACATTTTAAAGCGATAGAAGTAATTCCAGGAACAACCGATTTAGGTTTTACAGAAGTTAAGTTTGTAAACGATATTCCTGCAAATGCTAAAATTGTAACGAAAGGCGCGTTTTATCTGCTTTCAGCAATGAAGGGCGGAGGAGAACATACGCATTAAGAAGTGGTTTTGCCACGAAAGTGCAGAGTCGCAAAGTTTTTTTATGCTGAAATGAAATTTGCTCGCAAAGTCGCCAAGTCGCAAAGTTTTTTTTGCCACAGATTTAAAGGATTAAAAAGATTAAAAAAAAATCCGCTAAATCTTTGCTAACTAAAAATCATGTTAATCCTTTAAATCTGTGGCAAAACTTATTTTTCAATTTACGCCAGGTTTAGCTGGAGGCAACTCAAATTAAATTCATTAAATCTGTTTGAAAAAAAACTTTGCGACTTGGCGACTTTGCGAGATTAATTCGCCACAGTTAAATAAAAACTTAGTGCTTTTGCGGCAATAAACTTTAATACAAAATGCTTAAATTTAGGACATAATTTAAAACAAAGTTTTCCTAACCTAAAACAGGAAAAGTAAAACTTTAAAAGTTAAAAAAGTTATCCATGATACATCAAGATAAAGAAGTAAAAAATATAAAAAATAAAGCAAAACCTTCCTGTTGTTGCTCACATGACGAACCAGTGCATTCAGATAATGAAGGGCACGACCATGGGGGACATGATCATGAACACAATGTAGAGGGAAGCTTGTTCAAATTGTTTCTTCCATCCATTATATCCTTTATTTTACTGATTATCGGAATTGGTTTTGATAACTATTTCCAACAAGATTGGTTTACAGGATATGTTAGAATTGTTTGGTATGCGATAGCGTATCTTCCAGTCGGACTTCCCGTTTTAAGAGAAGCTTACGAAAGCATTGTAAAAGGAGATGTTTTCTCTGAATTTTTTCTCATGTGTATTGCTACAATCGGTGCTTTTGCCATTGGAGAATATCCAGAAGGTGTTGCCGTTATGCTGTTTTATACCATTGGCGAAACTTTTCAGGGAATGGCAGTTAATAGAGCAAAATCGAGTATTAAAAGTCTGCTCGATCAGCGTCCAGATGAGGTTCATGTTTTAGAAAATAATGTCGCGGTAAAAGTCAAAGCCAAAGACGTTCAGATTGGAGCCATTATTCAGCTTAAAGCAGGAGAAAAATTAGGCTTGGACGGAGAATTATTATCTGATTCAGCTTCGTTTAACACAGCGGCTTTGACTGGAGAAAGTAAACCAGATACTAAAAAGAAAGGTGAAACTGTTCTAGCTGGAATGTTAAACGGAAGCACTATTGCCGAAGTAAAAGTAACAACAGCTTACAATGACAGTAAATTATCCAAAATTCTAGAACTAGTACAAAACGCGACAACAAAAAAAGCGCCTGCCGAATTGTTCATTAGAAAGTTTGCTAAAATTTATACGCCAATTGTAGTGTATTTGGCAATTGCAATTTGCTTAGTTCCGATGCTTTTTGTGGATAATTATGTTTTTAGCAATTGGTTATATAGAGCTTTGGTTTTCTTGGTTATTTCCTGTCCTTGCGCTTTAGTGATTAGTATTCCGTTGGGTTATTTTGGCGGAATCGGCGCTGCAAGTAAAAATGGAATCCTGTTTAAAGGCAGTAATTTCCTTGACAGTATTTCGACAATTCAGAATGTGGTGGTAGACAAAACAGGAACAATGACCGAAGGTGTTTTTAAAGTTCAGGAAGTCACTATAAAACCTGAATTGGATAAAGACGAAATCTTAAAACTGGTCAATGCTTTAGAAAGCCGAAGCACACATCCTGTGGCAACTGCTATTCATAATTACGTTGGACCAATAGATTCCTCGATTGAATTAAAAGAAATCGAAGAAATTTCAGGTCACGGATTAAAAGCTTTTTATGACGGAAAAGAATTACATGTAGGGAATTTTAAACTTTTGGATAAATATTCGATTTCGTATGATATCGATCCGTCTTCAATAGTTTATACCACAATTGCAATTGCTTACGAAGGTAAATTTGCTGGTTATTTAACTATTGCTGATGAAATTAAAGAAGATGCTAAAGAAACCGTTTCTAAACTAAAATCTTTAGGTGTAAAGCTGACTATGTTGAGTGGAGATAAATCGAATGTAGTTCAGTTTGTAGCCGAGAAACTAGGAATTACAAAAGCTTTTGGTGATTTGCTTCCAGAGGATAAAGTGAACAAAGTCAACGAAATTAAAGCTAAAAACGAAACAATTGCCTTTGTTGGCGACGGAGTAAACGATGCGCCTGTAATTGCTTTAAGTACAGTTGGAATTGCGATGGGAGGTTTAGGAAGCGATGCTGCCATAGAAACTGCCGATGTGGTTATTCAAGATGATAAACCTAGCAAAATTGCCATGGCAATCAATATCGGGAAACAGACCAAAAAGATTGTCTGGCAGAATATTACTTTGGCTTTTGTAGTTAAGGCTTTTGTTTTAATTCTCGGTGCTGGTGGACTTGCCACAATGTGGGAAGCTGTTTTTGCAGATGTTGGTGTGGCGTTATTAGCAATTTTGAATGCAGTGAGGATTCAGAGAATGAAGTTCTAAAATATCAAAAGCCCAATTCGATAGAATTGGGCTTTACTTTTTTCTGTTTTTTGTGGTTCGAAATTTATTTAAAATTTCAGATTAATAATATTTTCATTATTCTCTATTGTAATTTCAGTTGGATTATTTTCTGAAGGAATTTGAGTTGGATACCAATTTCTAGTAGGCTGTACCAGAATCAATAAACCTTCATGATCACCAATTGCAGCAAATTTATCGGTATTTGTATTTTGAGAAAAGAAATGAAGTCCATGCTCTTCAATTAATTGATTTCCTAATTGTAATGGACTTTCCGTAACAATTCCGATTTCACTTATACTTAAAATAGAAGCAGAGTTAAATTCGCCAACTTGTTCGTTATTAAGATCATGTCGCGCAACGAATTCGAGTAAATTTCCGTTGTAATCGAAGAAATAAATAGAATGTGCATTCCAGTTTTCGAAATTAGTAACAACACTTTTATCCTCGAGAACAATTAACTCGACTTTGTTCTCACACCATTTGATAGCTTCTTCCAGCTGATTTTCGGGAATATTAAAAGCAAAATGATAGATGGAATTAAACTCTTTATCTTCGACAAATTTTAAAATAGAAGTTCCAGCCTGAAACGTTATCGATTTTTGATCATTTTCCAGAATAAAAAGTCCAAAAATGTCCTGATAAAATGCTTTCGTTTTTTGAATATCGTTTGTTTTGATTTGTATCTGATCTATTCTCATAGTAGTAAATTTTTAAAAAAGAAAAAGCTTCTTTTGAATGATAGTCAAATTTAAAGAATACCAATGTTTTCATGCATAAAGCTCTATTTTATACATCAATGAAAGAATAGTAAATAAATATTGATAATAGCAAAATATCATCTCAGAATGCTTTATTAAAGTTACAAAAAGACAAACTGACATTGTTGTAAGATTTTCGATTTTTTTTCATTTTGTAATCTTGCGTTTAAATAAAAAAAGCCCGATTGCGATCGAGCTTTTATTTATTAATATGTGACAGTTTTTTTTATAGACAAAGCTTTGCGTTTTTTGCGCAATAAAAACCTTGCGTCCCTTGCGGTTACGACATCAAAGATTGCTATACAATAATTGCAGCGTATGAAAATCAGATGAACCATCAAAATGTTTATGAAGCACTTCCTGAAAAATAGGTTCTGTATTTTGAACGCTGGCAAACAATGTCATACAAGATTGAAGATTTTCTAAGTCAATGCTTTCAAAAATATCAGAAACATTTTCTTCCTTTTTGATTAATTCAGAAGTGATTTCTACAAGATGTTTTCCTAAAATGGGATGTTCCAGAAAAGCAATTGCTTCATCGGCATTTTTGATTTCATAAAATTTGGAAGTATCGTTTGAACCCATTCCTTTTATCTGCGGAAATATAAACCACATCCAAGGAGATTCTTTTTTTCCATTTTTGATTTCGTCTAGAGCTGTTAAATACAATTTATTCTGAGCATCTAAAAAACGGAGTAGTCCATTGTTATTGTAAGCCATTATTTACGATATTAATTTGGGGATATCTGGCCATAAATCTAGTCAAAATATGTTTACTTGTGCATTCTCCAATTCATTTTTTAAAACCATTTTTTAACATTTTAAGCGAAATAATTTAGAAATGCAATTAGGTGTAAAATTGGATAGATTTATTTTGCATTAACAGATAAAGTCGTACTAATTAATGTCTTTATTGTTATAAAAGGAAGTTTTTGTTGGTCATTCTGTTATGATTTGCCTATTTTTATGAACCAGCGGTTTCTAAAACAGCTGATTTCTTTAAAATTAGAATTGATATTTACTTCTTTATAATATCAATATTTTCAATCGGGCAGTCTCGCCCATAAAAAAATAAATGCTTATGAAAATAGGATTAATCGGATTCGGAAAAACTGGAAAATCAGTAGCTTCAATATTATTAGAAAATAAAAAATTCTGTCTAGAATGGGTTTTAAGACAAAGTACGGTTTTAGAACACAGATCGGTTCCAGAATTCTTTGGAGTGCAGTCAGAAGAACCCGGCTTAATCTATTCTAGTTCTAAAACTTCTATTGAAGAATTATTAGAAAAACATCCTGTAGATATCATTATTGATTTTTCGTCTCATCAAGGAATCTACACCTATGGAGAAGAGGCAGCAAAAAAGAATATAAAAATCATTTCGGCGATTTCGCACTATAAAGACAAAGAACTGGTTTTTCTGAAAAAGCTGTCCAAAAAAACGACTGTGTTTTGGTCGCCTAATATTACTTTAGGAGTTAACTATTTATTATTTGCAGCAAAATTTTTAAAGAAAATTGCGCCGTGGGTTGATATCGAAGTAAACGAAGAGCATTTTAAAACCAAACAAGGAACCTCTGGAACAGCAGTAAAAATTGCCGAAGCACTAGATGTAGATAAAGAAAATATCAATTCGGTTAGGGCAGGAGGAATTGTTGGAAAACACGAAGTTATTTTTGGTTTTCCGTTTCAAACCGTGCGTTTAATTCACGAATCGATTTCTAGGGAAGCTTTTGGGAATGGAGTTATTTTTGTTGCCGAAAATCTTAAAGAGAAAGAAAAAGGATTGTATAATTTTGAAGATATCCTGACGCCTTATTTTACTGTATAGTTTTGCCACGAAGGCACAAAGGCACTAAGCTTTTTTAATTTTGCAAAGGCGCAAAGTTTTTTATTGAAAAAATGGCTAGTGCTTTTTGTCTTCCTGAGCGAAGTCGAAGGATAAGCGCAATGTATTAAAAATATATTTAATCTTGCGCTCCCATAGCTATTGGGAGTGGAGGCGCAAAGTTTTAAAACTTAAAAAAGAAAAAGCTTTGCGACTTTGCGTCTTCGCGGCAAAAAAAACTTACTTCCTAAAAGTCAAAGCCTTCATATATTCTAAATTCATTTTAGCAATTGAAAGCACCGAAATTCCCTGCGGACATTCTATTTCGCAGGCTCTTGTATCGGAGCAAGCTCCAAAACCTTCTTCATCCATTTGTTTAACCATTGAGACAGCACGTTTTGGAGCTTCTAATTCTCCTTGAGGCAAAAGCGCTAAATGTGTTATTTTGGCACCGACAAACAATGCGGCGCTGGCGTTTTTGCAGGAAGCCACACAAGCTCCGCACCCAATGCAGGCAGCGGCATCAAAGGCGGCTTCGGCGGTTTCGTATGAAATCGGAATACTGTTTGCTTCTGGCGCCTGCCCCGTCGAAGCGCCAATAAAACCTCCCGAAGCAATGATCGAATCAAATGCTTTTCGGTCAATTTTTAGATCGCGTAAAACAGGAAAAGCTTTTGCTCGAAAGGGTTCAATATAAATAGTATCTCCATCTTTAAAACTTCTCATATGAAGCTGGCAAGTTGTAGTATTTTTTAAAGGTCCATGAGCGCGTCCGTTTATCATAACGCCGCATTGCCCGCAGATTCCTTCGCGGCAGTCATGATCAAATTCGATCACACGTTCGCCATTTTGAATAAGAGATTCGTTCAAAAGATCCAACATTTCTAGAAACGACATATGTTCTGACACTCCATCAATTTCATAATCTGTCATTTCTCCTTTTGTTGAAGAATTAAACTGCCGCCATATTTTAAGATAAAGTTTCATATATAATTGTTAATTATGAATTGTTAATTATGAATTGTTAATTATGAATGAGTATTGTGAATTAATAATTAACAATTCACAATTAATATTCACCATTTATTTATAGCTTCTGACTGCAAGTTCTACTGATTCAAACGTTAAAGGTTCTTTATGAAGTTCGGGTTTGCTATTTAAACCTTTCCATTCCCAGGCCGATACATAACAGAATTCAGCGTCGTTGCGGACAGCTTCTCCGTCGGCCGTTTGGTATTCTTCTCTAAAGTGTGCACCGCAAGATTCTTCGCGTTGTAAGGCATCGTAACACATTAATTCGGCCAATTCGATATAATCGGCAATTCGACCTGCTTTTTCTAGTTCACTGTTTAAAGTATTATCCCCAGTAATTCTGAGATCTTTTTCAAATGAAGCTTTTAGTTCACGGATTTCAATTAAGGCTTCTTCCAGTTTTTTTCTGCTTCGCGAAAGACCACATTTTTCATATAATAAGCGTCCGATTTTTTTATGGAAATAATCTGCTGAAAGTGTTCCGTTGGTATGTAGAAAGCGATCCAACTGTCGTCTAACTGTTTTCTCAGCTTCCTCAAATGCTGGATGCGAAATATCGGGTTTTTGCAAATTCAATTCGCCTGCTAAATAATTTGGAATGGTGTAAGGCGCAATAAAATAACCGTCAACACAGGCTTGAAGCAACGAATTTGCACCAAGACGATTGGCACCGTGATCGGCAAAATTGGCTTCTCCTAAAGCAAATAAACCAGGAATTGTAGTCATAAGTTCATAATCGACCCAAAGTCCACCCATTGTAAAATGCGCTGAAGGCGAAATCAGCATCGGTTCTTTATAAGCGTTTATGCCTGTAATCTTTTCGTACATGGCAAAAAGATTGCTGTATTTGGCTTCAATTTTATCTTTTCCTTGCGCTTTGATGGCATCAGAAAAATCGAGATAAATAGCATTTTTCATTGGCCCGACGCCATGACCGGCGTCGATTCTTTCTTTTGCCGCTCGTGACGAAATATCTCTTGGCGCCAGATTTCCAAACGAAGGATAACGGCGTTCTAAATAATAATCACGTTCTTCTTCTGGAATAGCATTTGCATTTCGGGCATCTTCCGCTTTTTTAGGAACCCAGATTCTTCCGTCATTTCGAAGTGATTCCGACATTAAAGTCAGTTTAGATTGATTTTCTCCATGTTGTGGCAATGAAGTAGGATGAAACTGAATCCAGCTTACGCCCGCCATATAAGCGCCTTTTTTGTGCGCACGCCAAATGGCAGAACTATTGCACCCCATAGCAAGAGTAGACAGATAATATACTTTTCCGTAACCGCCAGATGCTAATACTATAGCATCTGCAGCATGACGTTCCAAAATTCCGGTTTCGAGATTTCGTGCAATAATGCCTTTGGCTTTGCCATCGATAACAACGAGCTCAAGCATTTCGTGACGAGTATATAAATCAACTTTTCCTAAAGACGCTTGACGTTCCAATGCTTGATAAGCTCCCAATAATAACTGTTGTCCAGTTTGGCCTCTAGCATAAAAAGTTCGAGAAACCTGAACCCCTCCAAAAGATCTGTTGTTTAAATATCCAGCATATTCCCTTGCAAATGGAACTCCCTGTGCAACTGCATGGTCGATAAGATGTGCAGAACATTCGGCTAAACGATAAACATTGGCTTCGCGAGATCTAAAATCGCCACCTTTTATTGTGTCGTAAAACATTCTAAAAGTGCTGTCGCCATCATTTTTGTAGTTTTTGGCAGCATTTACTCCGCCTTGAGCGGCAACAGAATGCGCACGTCGCGGAGAGTCCTGAAAGCAGAAAGATTTTATGTTGTAACCTTGCTCAGCTAGAGAAGCCGCACACGAAGCACCAGCAAGACCCGTTCCGACAACTATAATGTTTAGTTTTTTTCGGTTTGCAGGATTGACCAGTTTGGCTTTAGACTTGTAAAGACTCCATTTATCTGCAAGAGGACCTTCGGGTATTTTTGATTCCATCATTTTTAGTGGTTTAAAATGAATTGATGCAAAAGCTTAAAAGAAACCTGAATTATAATAGATTCTAAATTTACTATAAAAAATGGTATTTTGTAAATAAAAAACTATTTTTTTCCTTATGAATTATGTCTTACCTAGTTCTTTCTTTTTATTACTTATCTGTTGTATAGTTACTTAAAAAAATAAACACAGCTTATTATTAAGCTGTGTTGCTTTTTAAAGAAGTTAATCAAAATTTTACTTGATGAATTTTTCAACGTTTGGAATTTTCTCCAATGATTTAGTGTTTTCTTCGAGAAGTTTAGTGGCTGCTTCATTTATTTTAGTGGCTGGGATTGCTTTCCATTTATCCATATCTTTTTCGTAATCATTTTGAAATAGAAGTCTGGATAAGTCTCTTATCACGCAAAAGGCAGCAATAGAATGACCATTTTCGCTATCATAATTTCCGTTGTCTATAAAGAATTGTAATCTATTATATAAACCATCTGGTGAATACAGCGCTAATTCAGTCAATTTAGCTCGGTATTCTAAATCTGCTGAACCAACCCCTTTTAATTTCGGAAATAACTTATAATCTGCAAAATGCCTGCCTTCATGACCAATATAGCTAACTCTGAACTTTTCTGATTTTAGATCATAAGCTTTCTTTACACAAAATAGAGCATCGCGTTTTGCCCAGCCCGCTGGATAATAACGTCCCAAAGTAGCATATTCGTTCCAACCGAGAGTTACAAAATCATCCATAAAATAAATTTTGATATCTGTTTCTTTTCGGTCATAATTGACTTTGTAAACCGTATCCTTTTCTGTTTTCCAAACTAATAAATCGTATAAGCTTCCCGTTTTTCCGAATCCAGTGCTATGATAGCCTAAGTTAGAAATGTACTTTTTTTGATAGACATCTATACTGTCTTTGTTAAAAGTCAACTTTTGTGATAATGGGAACTCTTTCTTAAGAAATTTGAAAACATTTTTCATTATAAGCGTGTCGTATTTCTTATTGTTATTAAGAAATGATAAGCGCCAATAATCTCTGTATATTTTTAGTAATCCATCAATTTTTGATTTTCGTGTTTCTAGAAAATCGCTTTTATCTTTTTTAAATTTAAAACGTCCTTCAAAGTCCGTTATAAACTTTAAGTCTTTTTTTGATATCTTTTTTGTTGGATCAATTTCTAATAGTGGTAAAGCACGTGTAGGTTTTCCGTCTAATGCGAAAGAATAAATTTTAGCATAATCCAGCTTTATACTGTCATTTTGAACAGATTGACAAGTTATTGTTGAAAAAGAAACAAAATTAAAAATGAGTAGAATAGTAAGTTTCAATATTCTCATAATACTGCGCAGTTTTATTTAATAATAAATCTAGAACTTTCCTCTTGTCAATTTATTATATTTTTGTAGGATATTATTTGTTTTTTTTATTTCTCAATTATCATTGTTAGTCCTTGACCGCCTGCGGCACAGATTGAAATTAACCCTCTTCCAGAGCCCTTTTCATTCAATAATTTTGCCATTACACCAATAATTCTTCCGCCAGTTGCGGCAAATGGGTGAGCAGCTGCCAAACTACTTCCTTTTACATTCAGTTTATTTCTGTCAATCGCGCCTAAAGTTTTCTTTAAACCGATTTCGGCACTTAGTTCTGGACTTTCCCAAATTTTTAAAGTTGCTAAAGTTTGAGCAGCAAAAGCCTCGTGGATTTCATAATAGTCAAAATCTTGCAAGTTTAATTCTGCTTTTTCCAACATTCTTGAAGCAGCAAATAAAGGCGCTAATAGAAGATTTTGTTGATTTTTAACATATTCAATTGCAGCAATTTCTGCGAAAGTAATATAAGCTAAAATAGGAAGTCCTTGTTCTTTTGCCCATTCTTCGCTAGCTAAAAGAACACAAGAAGCTCCGTCTGTTAGCGGCGTTGAATTTCCTGCTGTCAAAGTTCCGTTTACTTTATCAAAAGCGGGACTTAGTTTCGCTAATTTTTCAATTGTGCTGTCTCTTCTAAGATTATTGTCTTTTTCTAAACCATTAAAAGGAGTAATCATATCGTCAAAAAATCCTTCATCATACGCTTTGGCCATATTCAGATGACTTTTTAAAGCAAATTGATCTTGTTCTTCGCGGGAAATTTTATAATACTTTGCAGTAATTTCAGTGTGTCCGCCCATAGAAAGTCCTGTTTGTGATTCTTCGTTTCTAGGAACTAAGGGAGATAAATCTTTTGGACGAAGTTTTAAAAAAGTTTTAATTTTTCCGCCTAGTGATTTTGCTTTTCTTGCTTCTAATAAAATTTTTCGAAGTTTCTCACTTACAGCAATTGGCATATCACTGATAGAATCTACACCGCCAGCAATTCCAGAATCTATTTGTCCTAGAGCAATTTTATTGGCAATATAAATAGCGCTTTCAATTCCAGTATCACAGGCTTGCTGTAAATCGCAAGCAGGAGTTGCAGGATCAAGGCTAGTCTGCATAACACATTCGCGAATCAAATTATTGTCGTAAGTATGTTTGATTACGGCGCCTCCGGCAACTTCGCCCAATAATTTCCCCTTCAGATTGTATTTTTCAATAAGACCATTGAGCGATGCGGTCATCATTTCTTTGTTTCCAACATTAGAATAAGCAGTATTAGCTCTGGCAAAAGGAATTCTGTTATAGCCTACAATGGCAACTTTTCTTATTGTATTTGATTTCATATCAGGAAGTTATTTGCTTTTTGTTTTTGAAATTTAGAAGTATAAAGATAAAAATAGATTTTGGTTTCAGACTTAATGTAGATTAATATTATAAGGAAATAACTGCGAAATAGCTATTTCTAATTTAATTCTTACTGATTTAGTATAATTTGTTGTATTTATTTAGAATGAATTAAAATAATTTGGAAAAGTTGAGATTTGCATATACTTTTGTCGCTCAATTTAAAATCCAAACCAAATGAAAATAATTATTAATCCAAAAGTTTATTTTTTTGCACTGTTTTTGAGTTCATTAAATATAATGGCGCAACAGCTTGGAAATGTAAACGGGAAAGTTTCTTTGAGTGGCAATAAACCCGCAGAAAATATTGCGGTAGCTTTAAAAGGAACAAAATATTCAGATATTACAACTGTTTCAGGACATTATGAAATTAAAAATGTGAAACCAGGAACATATACTATTGTATTAAATGGAGTTGGAATTCAGCCTGTTGAGGATAAAATTGTTGTCAATTCAAAACAAACGACGACTAAGAATTTTTCTCTTTCAGAAAGCCAACAAGATCTTGAAGAAGTGGTAATCAAAAAGAATAAATACAAGCAGGATAAACCTTCATTGTCATTGCGTCTTCAGACTCCAGTTTTAGAAATTCCTCAAAATATACAAATTGTAAGCAGTCAGACTTTAAAAGACCAGCAGATTACGAGTATGAGCGATGGTGTAATCCGTAACGTGAGTGGTGCTGTGCGTTTGGAACACTGGGGAGATTTGTATACGAATATTACAATGAGAGGTTCTCAAATTCAGGCTTTTAGAAACGGATTTAATGTAGTTTCTTCTTTCTGGGGGCCATTAACAGAGGATATGAGTTTTGTAGATCACATTGAGTTTGTAAAAGGTCCAGCAGGATTTATGCTTTCAAGCGGTGATCCAAGTGGATTGTACAATGTGGTGACTAAAAAGCCAACAGGTGTAACAAAAGGAGAGGTAAGTGCTTTGGTTGGAAGTTACGATTTTTATAGAGTAAGTCTTGATCTTGATGGAAAGTTAGACAAAAAAGGAAAATTACTATACAGATTTAATGGAGCTGCGCAAAAGAAAGGATCGCATCGTCCGTTTGAGCATAACGACCGTTATGTGATTGCACCCGTAATTTCATATCAAATTGATGATAAAACAAAAATTACTGCAGAATATAACTTTCAATACGCAAACATGACAGAAGTTGGTTCTTACTATGTTTTCGGACCTAAATCTGATGGGTATGCCACTTTACCGCGTAATTTTACGATGACACAACCAGGATTGCCTGATACTAATATTCAGGATCATAGTGGGTATTTACAGTTTGAGCACAAATTTGACGAAAACTGGAAACTTACAGCTCAAACGTCTTATTTTAAATATATTCAGCAAGGATATAGTTCATGGCCAAGTTTAGTTGGACCAGCTGAAATTGATACGGATGGAGATAAAATTCCAGATGTTTTTCTTGATAAAGGTGATATCATTAGAAATGTTGGTATTTGGGACGCAGAGAGCAATATGTATTTAGGGCAGATCTTTTTGAACGGAAAATTCAGTACTGGAAATGTTTCGCATAAAGTATTGGGTGGAGTAGATTTAGGAAGCAAAGATTATATGGCAGATTGGGGACAATCGCATGATTTAGATACTTATGCAAATCCGTTTAATGTTTACAATCCAAATTATGACACACCAGCAAATGGTCTTCCGCAATTTGATCATGATACACCTTTAAGTCAGAGAGCGGGCGGACTTTACGGTTCGAAATATGCAGCAGGTTATGTTCAAGATGAGCTTGGCTTTTTAGAAAATAGATTAAGATTGACTCTTGCTGCAAGATATACTTGGATTAGCCAAACTAGCAGTTATGATGTGCCACAAGAGGATAGCCACATTACGCCTCGTGCCGGTTTAAGTTATTCTATTACTGATGATTTTGCGGTTTACGGATTATATGATCAAGCTTTTACACCTCAATCGGGTGTTGTAAGAAGTGGTGATATAAAGCCTCTTACAGGAAATAATGTTGAATTTGGACTTAAAAAAGATTGGTTTGACGGTTCTTGGAATACCAGTTTATCAGTTTACAATATCTTAAAGAAGAATGAGTTAACGTCAGATCCTAATAATCAGCCAAATGAACAGTATAAAATTGTTTTGGGTGAAAAAAGAGCTCGTGGTGTTGAGTTTGATTTGAGAGGAAAAATCTTTGACGGCTTAAATCTTATTGCAAATTATGCGTTTACAGAGTCAGTTGTAACTAAAATTGATCCAGATGTTTCTGAAGCTAATGGTATTAAGGTTGGAGATGTTGTGCCTGGTTATGCCAAACATACTGCAAATGCATGGTTAAATTACACGCTTCAGCACGGAAAATTAAAAGGTTTTGGTGCTTCAATCGGAGGAACTTTTCTTGATGGACGCCAAACAGATACTTGGAGTCCAGGAGTTGTAAAACTTCCAACTTACTTTAAATTAGATGGTGGATTGTCTTATGAAACTGGTAAAATTAAAGTTACAGCAAACGTATTCAATATTTTAGATAGATGTCTTTACAGCGGTTCGTACTACGAGTGGTTAAGTGCTTACTACTGGCAGACTGAAGCGCCAAGAAACTTTAGAGTTGGGGTTACTTACAAGTTTTAAAGGGGCTAAGGTTCTAAGGTTTTTAGGTTCAAAGGGACAAAGGTTCAAAGGTTCAGAGGAAGAAAGGTCTTGAAGTATAGCTTTTTTGAATTGCCTCCAGTTTTAACTGGAGGTTTTGTAAATTGAAATTGGAAAGGCTTTAGCCAAACTAGATGAAGTTTGGCTAAAGCCTTTCGTTTTTTGCTATATTTTTCCATCCAGCTTAAGCTGGACGCTATTCATTTTTTTTTAAATCCTTTTAATCTGTGTAATCTGTGGCTTTTTAAAAACAAAGACTTTCCGTCTTAGCGACTTTGCGAGATTAATTATTATGCCTTGCGTATCAAAGGAATCAATTTTGTTCCAATCAATTCTATGGCATTCATTAATTGTTTGTGTGTCAAACCAGCATTATCCATTTGGAAAGTGAATCGGTTCACACCACCTAGCGCTTCGCTGTGTCGCAGAATTTTCTCTGCAGCTCTTTCTGGACTTCCAACAATTAAAACGCCTAAATCATCAATTAAACCGTCAAATTGACCTTTTGTTACAGGAGGCCAACCTCTTTCGTATCCTAATTTAGTCCATAATTCGGCGTACCCTGGGTAATAATCTGCAATAGCATTTTCTGTTGTTGCGCCTACATATCCAGGTGAATGCAAGCCTATTTTTAATTCATTCGGTTTATAGCCTGCGGCTTTTCCAGCTTCACGATATAAATCAATTAAAGGTTTAAAACGATGAGTTTGTCCACCTATAACAGCAACCATTAATGGGAGGCCTAACGAACCAGCTCTTATAAAAGATTCTGGCGTTCCGCCAACTCCAAGCCAAATTGGTAATTTTTCTTGTAAAGCTCTTGGATAAACAGGTAAATTGTTTAAAGCAGGACGAAATTTTCCTTCCCAAGAAACAAATTCATTATCCCTAACTTGAAGAAGAAGTTCTAGTTTTTCTTTAAAAAGAGCATCATAATCTCTCAAATCATATCCAAAAAGGGGATAAGCTTCAATGGCAGATCCTCTCCCTACTACAATTTCAGTTCTTCCTTTAGAAATTAAATCCAAAGTGGCAAAACTCTGATAAACCCTCACTGGATCTGCAGCGCTTAAAACAGTCACGGCACTTGTAAGTCGGATATTTTTTGTTCTTGCCGCTGCTGCACTCAAAATAACAGCTGTCGCAGAATCTAAAAACTCTTTTTTATGATGTTCTCCAATTCCGAAAACATCAAGACCAACCTGATCTGCAAATTCAATTCGCTGCAAAAGCTGTTCCATGGCATCAACACTGCTCAGAGTGTTGTTATCGCCATACATTGCCGAAGCAAAACTGTCTATTCCTATTTCCATAATTTTTTAGCTTTAAGCTTTACGCTATAGGCTGTAAGCATTTTAGAAAGCCTAAAGCTTACGGCTTATAGCCTAGAGCGATATTATTTTTTTGCTTTAGGCAATAGGCTTTAAGCTTTAGGCATTTTTGGAGCGTATAGCTTAAAGCTTATGGCTTACAGCCAATTAATGTGAGAATCCGAATGAAATACTGATAATGATAATCATGATCACAATCAGCGTAATGCCAACGTATAAATAATCTTTTTCTAATAAAAATGAAAACAACGAAAGCAATACACGTAAAACGGGTGTCATGAACAAGAAAATAATTCCTGTAAATATTAACGATTCTCCGTTTCCTTGAATTGCACCATTGTAAATAGCGGTAATTACTTCAAATATATTTCGGTCATTTTCTTTAAAAACAGAATAATCTTCAATTTGGCTGCCGTTGTGAATTAAATATACAATTCCGCCAATAAAAGCAACCGATAATGAAATCCAAACTCCGTAACGAAGCAAGTTTCCTATAATTGTCTGAAAATCTTTTTCTCCAAATTTTTCTTCTTGTACCATATTAGATTTTTCCATTTAGACCGTTATAAATCATGTTTATTGCCAAAACAAAGATCAAGCAGGCAAAAAATATTCTCAATTTCTTCGGATTCGTTCTTACTAAGATTTTTGCTCCGGCCATAGCTCCAAACAAAACTCCAATTACAACCGGCATACAGATTCCAGGTTCGATATATCCTTTTTGAATATAAATTACAGAACTCGCCATTGCTGTAACACCCATCATAAAATTACTTGTAGTTGTCGAAACTTTAAAAGGAACTCGCATAATATTATCCATTGCAATCACTTTAAAAGCCCCAGAACCAATTCCGAGAAGGCCAGACATCATTCCTGCAACTCCCATCATACTGAAACCGCCAATTACGTTTTTGGTTCCGTACTTTACAACTTCACCGTCGTGGGTAGGATACGTTCCTTCTAATTTTAGTTTTTTAGCTAATGGACTAGATTCTAAAACAATGTGTTCTTCTTTTTTTCGAAGCGAATTAATTGCAGAAAAAATTAGAGTCAAACCAAATAAAACGGCTATAAAAGAGGTAGGGGCAATTGTAGAAAGCAATGCTCCGCAAACGGCTCCGATAGTAGTGGCGATTTCGAGAAAAATCCCCATTCGCATGTTGGTAATTCCTTCTTTTACATAAGCAGCGGCAGAGCCCGAAGAAGTGGCGATAACAGAGACTAAAGCAGCTCCAATGGCATAATGAATATCGACACCGAGAATAATCGTAAGAAGCGGAATAATAATGATACCGCCTCCTAAGCCTGATAATGAACCGATAAATCCAGCCAAAAAGGCTCCCAGAATCATAATCAGTGTAAAGGTAAGTATTGTCATTTAAGATATGTTTTTGTAATTGCTAATTTACGAATACATATTTGTTCATGAACTTAAATATACCTTAAAAATGTTTTTAGGGTTTAGTTACAGTCGAAAACTTCTACTAAAAAAGTTCTTATATTTGAAAAAACAATGATTATTAAAAAGAGCAGTATTGAAGAATAAAATTCTCACTTATTCCTTAACGCACCATAAGAGTTTGTTTTCTAATGCAGATCAGAAAGAATATTTCTACGTCCAAACTAGCGAGCATCCTTACATCAGTGAGCCTTATCGTGCAGAAAGTTATGCAATTGAGTTTTTAAGAAAAGGAAGTATAATCATGCAGACTGGACTCGAGAGAAAAGTAGTTCATGCTCCAGCCATTATTACTTTGGGACCATCTGTGATTAGGAGTTTTTCTAAAAATGATGACAAAATTTTAATTGATATTATATTCTTTAAACCGCATTTCTTTCTTGAAAATCAGGCAAATGTATTTTTTCTTGCGCAATATGATTTCTTTGAAAACAGTCATAATCACTTATCTCAGCTTGCAAAAACAGATGAAAATAAGTTTGAACGTGTTTTTAATTTGATTAAAGAAGCATCAGATGGCAAGTCTAAGCATCAAGCTTCTATTTTAAGGAGTTATCTGTATATTTTGATTTATGAGATCGATGCCATTCAGATCGAAAAAGGCGCTACAGAAGTGCAAAACACTTTATATGAAAAATTTAGAAAGCTTCTTTTTAAAGATTTCTTGAATTTTAGAACGGTTAAGCATTATGCCGATGAATTGAATGTAAGTCGAAAATATTTGTCTGAAGTCATTAAAAAACACAGTGGAAAGACTGCGAGTGACTGGATTAGCAAAATGGTGATTCTAGAAGCTAAAGTCCTCTTGCAGAATAAAAAAATGTCAATCAATCAGATAAGTGATTTACTGCATTTTACTGATCAATCTGTTTTTGGAAGATTCTTTAAAAACCGCGAAGGGATTTCGCCTTTAGAATATCGAAAAAAACAAAACGAATAAAATAGGATTTACGACATTTTGCACAATTTTGAAGCCGTATCGCTCTTTTTTCAGACCTATAATCGATAGAATTTTGCTCTCTTATTATAAAAGAAAAGAAATGAGTAAAATTGCAAAATTTGTGGTCATAATTAACGATAATGTCTTTTGGATGGAAGATAAAGCCGTTCAGTTTTATACCAATTTATTTAAGAAAAAAGATTTAGGAGAAAAATATGCAGAACAGCATCTTTCTCAAAAAGAATTGTTTCGAATTCAGAATGATTTTTCGATAGAAATTCTCATGGCATATCTTGGCGAAATTCCTCAATCTTATTTAAAACTAGATTCATCAAGAATATTAAACGAAAATCTAGGAGCGTCAAAAGCAATTAATCTAAGCGAGATTATTTATTTTGATGAAGAAGATTTAACAGCGCTTATTAAACGAGCAGAAGAAATTGCTTATCAGCGAAAACACGATTTAATTTGGGTGCAAACTTTTGCCGTAGATACTGCTTTGATCGATATATTACGATCATTAAATTATGAAGAATTTGGTTTAGAAGAAAGCATGGAAGATCAATTTCCAAAACGAATTTATTTTCGAAAAAAGATGTAAAAAAGATGTTTTTTAAGCTGAATTTTTCGAAGCGATTAACTTTGTCAAAGTTTTAAACTTTGACAAAGTTTCTAGAACGCTTTTATCGAAAACTATATTCTATTGTCAACCGCAAAAGAGGTTTTACCAATATTAGCAAGTAGTAAAGCCGCTGCACAACTTGTCCAAACCGAATAATCTAGAGGTGCTTTTACAGAAACAGAAACCGACATGGCAAAAGCAAAAAAGAACATTAAAACGGTAGTTCCTAAGGCTGCAAGTCTGGTTTTGAAACCAAATAATAGTAGAAGACTCAGTATAACTTCAAAGAAAGTTGCAATTCCTGCAAGAATTTCTGCTGTGGCTCTGTTGGCAAAAGAATTTAGGGTTTGTGTATAGATAACAAAGTTTTCCCAATTTCCCCAGGCGACTGCGTTAGATCCCGGTGCGCCCCAAACTCCAAATCGGTCTGCTACGGCCGAAAGCATTGTGATTCCTAAAACTATTCTTAAAATTAAACCTGCTTCTAATATTGTGATGTTTTTCATTCTATAATTAATTTTTGATTTGAAGATGTTCCAGGTTCTTCTTAACCAAAGTTTTGTTTCCAACTACTTTAAAACCAAGTTTTAAATACAGTTTTTTAGCACTCGGATTGTCTTCCTCAACCAGCAGACCTAAAACCTCTTTATTTTTATGAACGTATTTATCAATCAAAAATTGCAATAATTGAGAACCAATTCCTTTTCCTTGATATTTCGGATTCACGCCTAAAGAATCAATATAATATTCTCCAGCACGAGTTTCAAACTCTGGATCAAATTCAGGATTATGGTGTTTCCTCACATATTCAACTATAGGATTTCTTAATTTTTCAATATCAGCACCATTATAAATGTTTACTGCGCCAATGATTTCGTTATTTTCCTCGGCTACAAAACAGTTTTGATATGAATATTGATTGTTTTCACTTTCAACGAAATGTTGTAGAAAGTCTTTCGCGGAAGCGTAATCTTCTTTTGCAATAAACTTATAGATAATATCTTCCATTGCTAATAATAATATGGGAGCGATATATTTTGAGTCTGATTTTTCGGCTTTTCTTATATTCATAGTGACGTGTTTTTAGCAAATTTAGTCTTTAAAATTATTTCACGCAGATTTTAAAGGATTTGAGCAGATCTTAGCAAATTTTAAATAAAAAATCTGCAGAATCAGCTATAATCTGTAAAATCTGCGTGAAACAAAAAAGACATTGTGCTTAATATATACAAATATACACTCAAAATATACCAATTAAGAGATTTCAACTCGTCTTATATTTGTAGTATAGTTTTAATTTAAACATTAAAAAGAAATGAAAGCAATAGGATTTAAAACATCATTACCCATAGAAAACCCAGAAAGTTTTATCGAATTTGAAGCTGTAAAACCAATCCCTGGACCACACGATTTATTAGTTAAAATTGACGCGATTTCAGTAAATCCAGTTGATTTTAAGATTCGCCAGAATAGCGCGAAAGATACTGTTTTAGAAGCTCCAAAGATCATTGGCTGGGATGCTGTCGGAATCGTTCAAGCTGTTGGACAAGACGTTACTTTGTTTGAAGTAGGAGATTCCGTTTATTATGCTGGAGATATTACCAAACAAGGAAGCAATGCCGAATATCAGATTATTGATGAAAGAATTGTCGGCAGAAAACCGAAATCATTAAGTATTGAAGAATCAGCTGTAATTCCGTTAACGGCTTTAACTGCTTGGGAAATTTTATTTGACAGAATCAGAATTACGGTAGATAAAGACAAAGGAAAATCGATTTTAATTATCGGCGGAGCAGGCGGAGTAGGTTCGATTGCTATTCAATTGGCTAAGAAAATTGCAGGTTTAACTGTTATTGCAACAGCATCGCGTCCTGAAACTATTGAATGGTGCAAACAGCAAGGAGCCGATTTTGTCGTAGATCATAAAGATTTGGTTTCTTCGGTTCGAGAAGCTGGTTTTGAGTACGTGGACTTTATTTTAGATTTCGTAGACACTAACGCTTATTGGGATACAATGGTCGAATTGATAAAACCGCAGGGACATATTGCCTCAATTACAGGAAGCAGCGATCCTGTTGCATTAACCAAATTGAAAAGTAAAAGCGTATCTTTTTCTTGGGAATTGATGTACACGCGTTCTATGTATCAGACGGAAGATATGATTGAACAGCATAATATTTTAAATATTGTAGCAGATTTGTTGGACGATGGCATTCTGAAAACAACTTTAAATACAACCTTAAATGGACTTACAGCTGAAAATCTGAAAAAAGCGCATGAACTTTTGGAGTCAGGCCGAACAATTGGAAAGATTGCCATTACATTTTAAAGCGTAAAATAAGCATTGTGATAGCTTAAAAAGGTTATTTTGAACCGTTTTAAATAATATTGTTTTTAAATAAGAAAATTTTGTATTTTAGTCCGCTTACAAACCCAATTTGGATAAATTTTTAACCTAAAACAAAATTATTTATGATTTCAAAAAACACAGACCTTGGATTATTGCTATTGCGTTTAAGTACTGGTGGACTAATGCTTTTTCACGGTGTTTCTAAACTAATTCACGGAGTTTCGTTCCTTGTAGAAAGCTTGGGCGCATTTGGATATGCAGTTTACATTGGCGAAGTTTTAGCTCCAATTGCCATTTTATTAGGATTTAGAACTAGAATTGCAGCAGTTCTTTTGGCAATAACTTGTGTGGTGGCGGTTGCAACAATGCATAGTCAGGAAATTTTCTCAATTAGTGAGCACGGAGGATATGCTTTAGAATTATTAATGCTGTATTTTTTAGGTGCTCTTGCATTGTTCTTTACTGGAGCGGGGAAATTTGCTGTTTCCAAAAACAATCAGTGGGATTAATTTATAATCACCTATATAATTAAGAAAGCTCTAAGTTTCGATTTAGAGCTTTTTTATTTGAATCCCTTTCATTTTGAAAATCATCGTATCATTTTGATAAGTTTTTACAAATTAACTAAAACTTATTTTTTGTTATTTGTTTTATAATCAGTGGTTTATTTCGGGTTGCGTTGCTGTGGTATGCCTTTTGTTTTTATCTTATAGATGATAAACTAGCCTTTAATTATAAAAGCATTTAAAGAATATGAAAACAAGTAACAAAAGAAATAAAGAAATAACAAAAACGTATTTTTCAAATAAATCTAGACGAAACAAAGATCGATTCGTCAACTTAATGGTATTTACGGTAGTTCTTTTTATCACGGTTATGCTGATCGCTAAAATAGTTTAGTGCCATAGTATGAAAACCATTGAGGATAGGAGAGATGCAACTGTTTTTTCTTCTGATGAAAAAGTTAGTGAATCGTATGATTTCATTATCGAAGAGGCAACGGCTAGGCATATTTTGTATATAAATGAGATTTGTAAAGAAACACTATTATCTGCTAAAGCACGTGGAACTGGCATTTCAGGACGACCACCAGAGTTACTCGAGAAAAAGATGAAAGAAGGTGAAGCCATTATTGCATTTGCGCCAGACGGAAAATGGGCGGGTTTTGCTTTTATATCTTTGTGGGAAAACGGAAAATATGTTTCTAATTCGGGATTAATTGTCGCACCTGAATTTAGAAATACAGGATTGGCAAAAAAAATTAAAATAAAGATCTTCGAACTTAGTCGTAAAAAATACCCAGAAGCGCTTATTTTCAGCCTTACGACAGGTTTAGCCGTTATGAAAATGAACCACGAACTCGGTTTTGAACCCGTAACTTATTCTGAATTACCAAACGATGAACTTTTTTGGGAAAACTGCAAAAGCTGTATCAATTGTCCAATATTATTAAGTAAGGAAAGAAAAAACTGTTTGTGTACTGCTATGCTTTATGACCCTAAGAGAAAGAATATTTCAGATTCATTAGAATAAAGCTGAAAAATGCTTTTTTATGCTATTTTTGCTCTCAAATTATTCCAATAAGTTACCAAAATAGCAATGAAATCTTTATCAGCACTTATCTTTTTTATTCTCTCTTTTTCTATTAATGCACAATCTTTAAACGGTATTGTAAATGATTCTGACGGAAAAGCATCATCAGAAGTTTTAATTCGAAATCTAAATTCAAAAGCACATGCTCACACCGATGCAAACGGAAAATTTACTTTAGAAGATGTACAGGTAAATGATAGTTTGGTTATTACTAAAAAAGGATTTTCAACTCAAAAAATAAAACTAGCTTCTTTAGATTTTCTGACTATTTCATTACAAGAAAAGCCATTTTTACTGGAAGAAGTTAAGATTGGCAATAATCTAAAATATCTGAATACCATTTCTAAAATCGATTTTGAAATTCAGCCTATTTCAAATTCTCAGGACTTATTGCGAAAAGTCCCAGGGCTTTTCATAGGTCAGCATGCGGGTGGAGGAAAAGCAGAACAGATCTTTTTAAGAGGTTTTGACTGCGATCACGGAACCGATATTAACATCACCGTAGACGGAATGCCGGTAAATATGGTTTCACACGCACACGGACAAGGCTATTCTGATTTGCATTTTGTGATTCCAGAAACAGTCGATAATATTGATTTTGATAAAGGTGCTTATTTTGTAGATAAAGGCGATTTTACAACTGCAGGATATGTTGGTTTTAATACCAAAAATGCTTTGCAGAATAGTTCTATTTCTTTTGAAGGCGGACAGTTTGATACTTTTCGTACTGTGGCAATGTTTAATTTATTGAACAAAGAAAACCAGTCGGCTTATTTTGCGGGAGAATACATGATGACCGATGGTTATTTTGATGCTCCTCAGAACTTTAACCGAATTAATTTGTTTGGAAAATACAATACTAAAATGGAAAATGGAGATCGTTTGGCTATCTCGGTTTCGCATTTTAAAAGCCAATGGGATGCGAGTGGACAGATTCCAGATCGTGCTGTAAACGACGGAACAATTTCGCATTTCGGAGCGATCGATTCAAATGAAGGCGGAAATACAGACAGAACCAATTTCAATCTGCAGTATGATGCAAAAATTGATGAAAATACACATATCAAAAGCAGCGCATATTTAAGCAAATATGATTTTGAACTGTATTCTAATTTTACTTTTTTCTTGAATGATCCTTTAAACGGCGATCAAATCAAACAGAAAGAAAACAGAACTATTGTAGGTTTTCAATCTGAATACGATCAGAAATTAAATGAAAAATGGCGTTTTAAATTAGGCGCTGGACTTCGAAACGATAATAATAAAGATGTAGAATTATCGCATACTCTAAACAGAAAGACAGTTTTAGATTATTTGAGTTTAGGAACGGTAAATCAGACCAATTTATTTACGTATTCAAGTCTTGATTTTACGTCTGGAAAATGGCTGGTAAATGGAGGATTGCGTTTGGATTATTTCAAATTTGGGTACGAAGATCAATTGGCTGCAACTTACAGCAATCAGACGCAGACCAAAGCAATTGTGAGCCCAAAACTGAACTTTTTGTATACTCAAAATGACAAATTGAACTATTTCCTAAAATTAGGAAAAGGGTTTCACAGCAATGATACACGTGTAGTAGTGGCGCAAAAAGGTGAAAAAATCCTTCCAGAAACATACGGTGCAGATTTAGGTTTAAACTGGAAACCATTTCCAAGAATGATTATCAATTCAGCTCTTTGGTATTTATATCTAGCTCAGGAATTTGTTTACGTAGGCGACGAAGCAGTTGTTGAACCAAGCGGAAAAACAGAAAGAAAAGGCTTCGATTTTGGTTTCAGATATCAATTGACCAATTGGTTATTCTGGAATACCGATTACACGTACACACATGCAAGAGCAATAGACGAACCAAAAGGTAATGATTATCTGCCATTGGCTCCGAAAAATACTTTAATGAACGGAATTTCGGTAAAAGATTTAAAAGGTTTCTCAGGAAGCATTAGAACCCGTTTCTTAGGAGATAGGCCAGCAAATGAAGACAATTCGGTTGTGGCAAAAGGGTATTGCATTACCGATTTCTCTGTAAATTATCAGATTAAGAAAGTTTCGATTGGCATAAACATCGACAATATTTTCAACACCAAATGGAAAGAAACACAATTCTTAACCGAATCAAGACTAGCAAACGAAACCGATCCTGTTGAAGAAATTCATTTTACAGCAGGAACGCCGTTTAATGCGCGTTTGATTTTGAAATATATGTGGTAGAAATTAGTCAATGTGTCAATTAGAAAATTAGATAATGTTAGTAATTGGATAATTATCTAATGACACATTGCCACATTACTTATTCGCATTGATGTATTCCGAAGGCGACATATTAAAATGCTTTTGGAAATTTCGCCCAAAGCTAGTTTGCGACTTGTAACCGACCATTTCTGCGATTTCGTACATTTTATAGTTTTCGTTTAGCAGTAACTCCGCAGCCCTTTTTAATCGCACGATATTGATTAATTCGTTCGGACTCAGATTTGTAATGTCTTTAATTTTTCGGTATAAAGTCGAACGGCTCATATTCATGATTTCGGCAAGCGATTCTACGCTTAAATCCTGATCAGTAATGTTTTTAAGAATTTCGTCGTCCAGTTTTTTCAGGAATTTTTCGTCGGTTTTGTTGTGAGCAATGCTTTTAATGTGCGAAAGTGGAGAACTCGCATAATAGTTCATAATCTGTCTACGGTTTTCAATCAAGTTGTTCGCTTGAACTTTCAGATAATCCATAGAAAAAGGTTTCGCCACATAAGCGTCTGCACCAACTTCAAGTCCGTCGATTTGTGATTTTAGTGAGTTTTTGGCTGTCAATAAAATAACAGGAATATGACTCGTTTCAAGATTGGTTTTGATCTTTTTACACATCGTAAATCCGTCCATAACAGGCATTGTCACATCTGAAATTACCAATTGGATGTTTTCATTATGAATAATTTTGATGGCCTCTTCGCCATTTTCGGCCTTTAAAACAGTATAAGTTCCAGCCAATTCAGTGGTGATAAAACTCAAAAGATCTTCATTGTCTTCGACTACCAAAACCTGCGCTTTTTCATTTTTGATTTCAACTGTTTCTTTTGGAGTTTCAGTTTCTGTCTGTTCTTTTTCAGAATCGGCATACAGCATAAATTCTTCTTCTTGATGTAGCGGAACAACCAATTCGAAGATATTGTAATTTGCATCTTCAATCAATTCTAAACTTCCGTTATGCAATTGCGCCAAAGAATGCGCCAGCGAAAGTCCGATGCCTGTTCCAGAAGCCGTACTGCTGTCATCAACTCTGAAAAACGGTTCGAAAATTTTATTCTTCAAATGGATTGGAATCACATTTCCGTCATTTTTTACAATCAAATGCAATTTCTTTTCATCTCTGAACAATGAGATAGAGACTTTTTTGTTTGAATATTTAATAGCGTTGTTGATCAAATTGCTCAGAATTTTTTTGAAAGCTTCTTTATCAACAAACGCATGAATGTCTTTTTCGCCTAATTCCAAGTCAAATTCAAGTTCGCGTTCTTCAATTAATTGGCTGAATCTTAAATGGAAATTTCGAACCATCGAAGAAATATTCGCTTCGACGAAAGTCAGTTTCAAACCGCCAATTTCCGATTTTCTAAAATCAAGCAATTCATTTACCAATTTCAATAAACGAGATGTATTTTTCTTCATAATCGAAAGATGCTGCGGCACTTCTTCCGATTCGTATTTCATTCCCAAAAGCTTTTCCAGCGGACCTTTAATCAATGTTAAAGGCGTTCTGATTTCATGCGCGACATTCGTAAAAAAGTCAATTTTAGCCTGATAGATTTCTTTTTCTTTTTCGTCGTTTAAGTGCTTTATTTTGCGGTTATTCTTAATCTGAGTCAGATTTTGAGAATAACGGATAATGTAATACAATCCGGCACAGAACAAAATAAAGTACAAGATATACGCATAATTGCTGGCATAAAACGGAGGCAGAATGGTAATTTTGAGTTTTACTTCTTTACTCCAAACTCCAAAACTATTCAATGATTTTACTTTAAAAACATAGTTGCCAGGAGCCAGTTCGGTAAAGAAAACTTTGTTGTTCCTTCCTAAATAAACCCAGTCATTGTTTACGTTTTCGAGCTGAAACCAATATTCGGTCAATTCTGGCGCGGTATAATTTAAAGACGCAAATTCGAGATTAAAAGTTGACTGATTGTTGTTGAGTTCTAGTTCATCCAAAAACGAAATAGACTGCGAAATAGGAGAGTCAGGACTGTTTACCTCGATATCCTTATTATTAATTTGAAGATTGGTAATGTAAATAAAAGGCGTGTATTTGTTTTTGCTGAAATGCTTCGGATTAAAACTGATCATTCCGTTTAGATTTCCAAAATACATATCGCCGTTTGCATCTTTAAAAGCCGAATTGTAATTGAACTGATCGCTCAATAATCCGTTTGCGGTGGTGAAAATCTTGATGGTTTTGTGGTCTGGACCAAATTTCACCAAACCTTTAGAAGTAGTCAACCACAGATTTTTTGAATCGTCTTCCAGAATAGAGTAGAAGACATTGCTTGGCATTCCGTTACTAGTAGTAAATTTGGTAAAAGTGTGGTTTTGTCTGTTTACGAGATTCAATCCGTTTTCGGTTGCAATCCATAAGTTTTTCGAAGAATCTTCAAAAATCGCATTGATGGTATTATTGCTTATTCCTTTCGGATTTTTATAATCATACGTAAAAACCTCTTTTTTCTTCGTTTTCGGATTATAAAACAGCAATCCGTCGCGATAACTTCCTGCCCAAAGATTCCCGTCGCTGTCTTCTTTCATGTTCGTATAATGATACGTTTCTGGAAAGAATTTCAGAATTTCAAAATTATCTGCTTGTTCGTTATAGCGATAAAGTCCCGATGTTGTAACGACAATCAAATCATTATTTTTCATTTCATAAAAAGAAAAAATGAAATTGCTATGCAGTCCGCTTTTGCCATCATTTGCACTGTAATGCTTTAGAATTGCACCCGAATTTCGATCTAAAACATCCAAACCATGCTCAAAAGTTCCAACCCAGATTTTGTCTTTTCTGGGCATTAAAGCGTGAATATTATAATAAGAAACATTATAAGAAGTAAATTTCTGCGTTTTTGGATTAAAACGATTTACGCCTGCATCTTCCGTACCGATCCATAAATCGCCGTGATCGTCTTTATGAATTTCTCGAACTGCGCTTCCGCTAATGGAGTTTTGATTATTCTGCGGAAAGTACTTTTTAAACTGCGTGTATTGTTTCTGATGGTAATTGACACCGCCAAAATATGTCCCGATCCAGATTCCGTTCTCTTTGTCGATTGTGATTGAATAAGCTGCATTATCTGAAATCGCATAAGGATCGTTGTAGTTTTTCTTAAGATTTACAGCGGTTTTAGTTTTTAGATTATAGACATAAACGCCAGATTCGCTTGCAATCCAAAGTTCATTGTTTCCTTTTTTTCTGAATTGACGAACGAAAACCGGTTCTTTTATTCCAAATTGCAATTCAGATGTCGTTTTGTTTTTTCTATTATATAGGAGTACGCCGTGGTCTTGTGTTCCAATTACAATATTTTCAGAATCGACAGCATAAATAACGGTGATTCTAAAATTGGCTTTATTGGCAGGCGGATTTAAAGGAATATTTTCAAAAGAAAGATTTTCTTCAGAGTAATGATAGATTTTATTGAGAGAAGAAGCCCAGATTTCTCCTTTATAATCCTTCGTTATCGAAGTGGTAATGAAATATTTGTTCGGATTGAAAGTGGTTGTTTGTTGCTTTTTTGGTGCATACTTATACAAAATGTTGCCAGAAACAAACCAAATGTTGTCTTTTTGGTCGTGATTGATGTCATTGATACGATCATTTATAGCTTCATTCAAAATCGTAAAGCGATCCAGTTTTTTATCGTAATGGTATAAACCTTTATCGGTTCCTACCCAAATCGTGCCGTTATGTTCATGCAATGATTGTATATAGTTGCTTCCTAAACTATGTACAGGATCTCCGTTGCTTCTATAGGTTTTAAAACGATAGCCATCAAAACGATTAAGACCATCTTTAGTTCCAAACCACATAAAACCATCATTATCCTGAATAGAGGTTAATACGGTATTGTTAGAAAGGCCTTCTTCGACCTGAAAATGTTTAAAATAATAGTCTTGTGCATTCGAAAAATTTATCGAAAAAAAGCTGAAATATAAAAAAAGAAAGAATTTACGCATAGTTGTGTTTTTTAGACTAAAATCTAGATTTCTGCAAATCGTCTCAATATTCTACAAAATGTTGCAGCTGAATGAAAATGGACTGTTTTTAATACAATTTGAATCATTTGAGAGAGATATTGACACAAATGAAGCATTTTATTTTGAATAAAAAGCGCCTAATTTGAATTTTCAAATAAATGATATTGATAAAATTTTAAGGTTAAAAATATACTATCACTAAAATAAAGTTTGAAAAATCTAACCATTAATAATTTTGAAACAAAATGAACAATTTATTACAACTAAAGAATATTAGTTCTTTTTTTGTCCGTATTCCAGACGACTAAAAAAGAGCAATATTTCATTAAACCAAACCACAAAAAGAAATAAAACTATCTAAAATGCAAAAATCAATGAAAACAAAGTTCACTCACTTTTTAACGAAGAGATATTACCTCTTGGTTTTCTTTAGTTTATTACTGCAGTCCGCTTTTGCCCAGCAAATAAATGTTACGGGAAAAGTGACTACCGCAGACGGACAAGCGGTTCCTTTTGCGAATGTTTTAATAAAAGGAACACAGAATGGTGCTGTTACCGATTTTGACGGAAGCTTTAAAATATCGGCTAGCGGAAATCAGACACTAGTTTTTAGTTCGCAAGGCTATAAAACAGTAGAAATTGCCATCAATAACAAAACTTCTATAAATGTTACAATGGTAGAAGATGCCATGAAACTCGACGAAATAGTTGTAGTAGGTTACGGATCTCAACAGAAAAAAGATCTTACGGGAGCAGTTGCTTTAGTAAAACCAGAAGAAATCCAGAAACGACAAATTACTACAGTTGCTGACGGATTACAAGGTTTAGTTACGGGAGTTAAAGTTCGCGGTGGCGGACGCCCGGGACAAGAAGCAAGTGTAGAAATCCGTGGATTAAAAAACCTTCAAAGTTCAAATCCATTATATGTAATAGATGGTTTAGTAACTTCAGCAAACAGAGATTTTAACCCCAATGATATTGAAAGCATTCAGGTTTTAAAAGATGCATCTGCAGCAGCAATCTATGGTTCTCGTGCTGCAAATGGTGTAATTATTATTACGACTAAAAAAGGTAAAAAAGGTCCGCTTCAGGTTGAAGTTTCAGCAAAAACCAGTTTTACAACTATGCCGCGTTATGATTTGATGGAGACTGATGAGTTTGCAAAATACAACAACATGGCTTATGATAATGCTGGATTGCAAAGACAGAATCTTAACATGGCTGTAAATACAGATTGGCAAGATGCAACTTTCCAAACAGGAATGATGCAAGATTATAATGCTAGTTTTTCTGGCGGAAATGAAAATTCGACATTTTTTATGTCTGGAAATTATTTTGGAAATGAAGGAACTGTTATAGGAACCGATTTTGACAGAATCTCGTTCAGAGTAAATTCAAGCGGTACAAAAGGAATTTTCAGTATTGGAGAAAACTTAGCAATCAGTAATTCTAAAACAGATGAAATGTCTGGAAATCCAATTATAGATGTTTATAGAATGACACCAACAATTCCGCTTTATGACCCAACTAATTGGGGAGGATATGGATACGGAAAACAAGGAGTTGCTGATACTTTTGGTACTAATCCTTTAGCAATTGCTGATTTTGCAAATGTTATTAATCAAAATTTTAGAATTAGAGGAAATATCTGGTCAGAGCTAAAATTTGCTCCTTGGTTGAAATACCGTTTCAATTTTGGTTATGAAACTAGTTTCGACTCTTATAAATTTTTGAGAAAGGTGGGAAGCTGGACTTTAAATCAGCCGCAAGATCCAGCTTTGACAGATCAAAATAAAGCGAGATCAGAAACGATGTTATTTGAAAATACATTGACTTTCAAAAAAGAATTTGGTAAACATGATGTAACTGTTTTAGTAGGACAGACTTACCAAAAAGATAAATATGATATTATTTACGGTCAAAAAAGAAATCTTCCAATAAATTCAGCAACAGGACAATATTTTGAGGTTTTAGATTTAGGAACTGATCCTGTAGTTGGAGGAAGTATATCTGAAGCTGCTTTGGCGTCATATTTAGGTAGATTAGAATATAACTATGATAATCGCTATTTATTTAATGCTGTTATCAGACGTGATGGATCATCAAGATTTAGTGATGAAAACAAATGGTCAAACTTCCCTTCAGTTTCTGCAGGATGGAGAATTAGTAATGAATCTTTCTTTAAATCAGAATTTATTAAAGATTTAAAATTAAGAGGAAGTTATGGAGAATTAGGTTCAGGAAATATTGGAAATTACGAATACAAAAGCTTCGTTAATACAAACGGATTGATTGTTTTAGGGAATGGACAAAACGCATACAATTCAGCAACGCAGGTTAAATTAGCAAATCCTGAACTTCGTTGGGAGAAATTAAAACAAACCAATTTAGGATTAGATCTTGGTGTTTTAAATAATGATTTACGTTTAACGGCAGATTATTTTATTGCTCGTACAGAAGACGTATTATTTGGTTTCCCAATTTTATTAACTACAGGAAATGATGGTGGAAATCCAATTTCTAATGCAGCAACGGTTGAAAATAAAGGTTTTGAATTGGAATTGGCTTATAGCAAAAAAATCAATGAATTGTCTTTCAATGCTTCTGTAAATTTTACAAAAGTAAACAACAAACTGGTTTCATTAGGTAACGGACAAAACGAAAACTACTCTGGAAACACGGTTACAAGAGCTGGTATGCCAGTGGGAATGTGGTATGTTTTGGAAACTGACGGATTATTTCAAAATCAGCAGGAAATTAACAATTATAAAAATTCTGACGGAAAAGTAATTATGCCAAATGCTGTTCCTGGTGATATTCGTTTTAAAGATAATAATGGAGACGGACAAATTACTAACGAAGATAAAGCGGTTGTTGGCAGTCCTTGGCCAGAATTTGAAATGGGATTAAACGCTGGAGCAGAGTATAAAGGTTTTGATTTTTCTATGAACTGGATTGCTTCTCACGGAGCTACTGTTTATGATGGATTTAGAAGTGTTGTAGATCGTTTTGATGACAATAGCAATTACAGAAAAGGAATCCAGCCTTGGACACCTGAAAACCCAAATACTGATTTTCCTAGAATTACAAAAGGTTCAACATTAAACTCAAGAGGAGATAGCGACAGATTCTTAGAAAACGGCGATTTTATCCGTCTTAAATATATTGGATTTGGATACAATATCCCACAAAGTGTTTTAGATAAATCTGGTATTACAAGAGCGAGATTGACATTGTCAGCGCAAAATGTTATTACAATTACAAAATATAAAGGTTTGGATCCTGAGTTTAGTAATGGAAATATTTTCGAAAGAGGTGTTGACAATGGAGCTTTCCCAAATTTACAAACGTATTCATTTGGTGTTGAGTTTAGCTTTTAATTTTAAAAAAATAGCATAATGAAAAAAATATTAATAATAACCGTAGTTTCTCTAGGTCTTTTTTTTACTGCATGTGAAAAAGAACTTGATTTCGACAGCCCAAATGAGATACAAGTAGATCAATACTGGAAAACTGAAAATGATGCCCAAGCAGGTGTTAACTCTATTTATGCCATGTTTTATAAAGATGGTTTATGGGCAAGATGGATGTATTTTCGTTTAGATTTAACTTCAGACGAAGGTTATAGTGTTAGTCCGTGGACAGAATTAGCAGACTGGACAAGATTCAATTATATCAATTATAATTTCTGGGAAGGGAATGCTGTGACTTGGAGAGATACCTACAAAGCCGTTTTTAGATGCAATCAGGTTTTGGCTAATGTTCCAAATATCACTTTTCAAAATGAAGATGATAAAAAGAAAATTTTAGCGCAGGCTAAATTCTTTAGAGCATTGCATTATTACTATGCTGCGATTCTTTGGGAAGATATTCCATTAGTTTTAGAACCATCGTTACCTTCAGATTTGCCACAGCAAAGAAAACTAGCGGAAGTATGGGCTCAAATCGAAAAAGATTTGAATGAAGCTTATGAAGATTTGCCAAATGATTGGGCAGATGATCAAACAGGCAGACCTGATAAAGGTGCTGTAAAAGCTTTTCTAGCAAAAGTTTACATGCAGCAGCATAAATGGTCTGAAGCAAAAAGTGCTTTAGAATATCTAATTTCTGGCGCAGGTGCTAAATACAGTTTGGTGTCTAATTACAGAGATAATTTTACTGACACAAATGAAAACAACAGTGAATCTGTTTTTGAAATCCAATTTGGAGACCAAAGAAAAGGAGGGACAGGAGAAGATCAAAATGCGGCTGTTTCTAGCAACCGTTCTCAGTTTTTTGCCCCAAGAGGAATTGGATGGTCTGACGGACAAGCGCGTATCTGGTTAGTAGATGCTTTTAAGCAAGAAAACAATAAAGACGGAAAATTGGACGAAAGATTAAGATGGACTTTATTCTACCCTCAGTTATTAGCTGATTTTGGAGACAAAACCTACGGAAGAAATTGGGAGTGGAACAATAATGAAGCTTGGTTTAGAAAAGGAAGCCGTGATTATTACAGAAATAATGAGGATTACTACAGCCAAGTAAACTACAGATTGGTTCGTTATGCCGATATTTTATTGCGCTACGCGGAAGTTTTAAACGAATTGGGAAATACTGCTCAAGCGTATCAATATGTTGATTTGGTAAGAACTCGTGCCAACATGAATGCATTGGCAACGGCACATCCTGAAATTGGAAACGATCATGATAAATTCTTAGAACGTTTAAAAATGGAGAGAGTTTTAGAGTTATGCGGCGAAAGTGTTCGTTGGGAAGATTTAAAACGCTGGGGAGATTTGAATACTCAAGCTTCTGTAGATAAAATTGCGCTTCGTGATCCAGATTTTAAAAACTTCACAGTTGGTAAAAATCACAGAATGCCAATTCCGCAAAGTGATGTAGATAATAATCCAAATCTAGAGCAGAACTCTGGATATTAAAATTACGAATTGGATGAAAATAAAATACTTTCATTCAACAAGTAAGATCTAATTTGATCTGCTGAAATCTTTTAAAATCTGCGTGAAATACTTTCTTGCATCTATTTTTCACGCAGATTTATACAGATTAAATCAGATTTAGAGAGATTTGAATTAAGCTAAAGAATAGAAAAAATTATTCAATGAGTTAAAACTGATTTTTTGAGGGGATCAGATGTAAAAATCTGGTTCTCTTATTATAAAGAACAATCGTTCAGAAAAAACAAAATTAAAATGAAGAAAGTAAAATTGTGTCTGACATTTATGTTAGCAGGACTCGTATTGCTTAGTTGCAACAATAAAAAAAGTAATCCTGAAGAAAAAAATAACGAAACCGTCTCTGTAGAAAAAAGAGAAATCTGGACAAAAGATCAGGCCAATAAATGGTACGCAGAACAGCCTTGGTTGATTGGCGCAAATTATTCTCCTAGCACGGCTATAAATCAGTTAGAGATGTGGCAGGAAGATACTTTTGATCCAAAAAGAATCGATCAGGAATTGGGTTGGGCAGAAAATTTAGGCATGAATGTAATGCGTGTTTATCTGCACGATTTATTGCACCAGCAAGATGCGGAAGGACTTTACAAACGCATGAATCAGTTTCTTGAAATCGCAGACAAACATCATATCAAAACGCTTTTTGTATTGTTTGATTCTTGTTGGGATCCGTTTCCTGCTTTAGGAAAACAGCGCGCTCCAAAACCGCATACGCATAATTCAGGATGGGTTCAGGCGCCAGGTCAAAAAGCTTTGCAGGATAAAACACAATATCCTCGTTTAGAGAAATACGTAAAAGAAACGGTAGCCAAATTTAAAGATGACAAACGTATTTTAGGCTGGGATGTTTGGAACGAGCCAGATAACATGACAGGACCATCATACGAAAAGGTAGAAATCAAAAACAAAGTCGATTTGATCTTACCGCTTTTAAAAGATGTTTTTGTTTGGGCGAGAGAAAGCAATCCTTCTCAGCCATTGACTTCTGGAGTTTGGGTAGGAGATTGGAGCGATGAAGCGAAAATGAAACCAATGCATAAAATGCAAATTGAGCAGTCTGATATTGTTTCTTTCCACAATTACAACACACCTCAGGATTTCGAAAAAGTAATTAAACAATTAAAGCGTTACGGAAAACCATTAATCTGTACAGAATATATGGCAAGACCAAATGGAAGCACTTTCGAAGGATTTTTACCTCTTGCTAGAAAATACAACGTAGGAATGATCAACTGGGGATTTGTAGACGGAAAAACACAAACGAAATATGCTTGGGATAGTTGGACAAAAACATATACCGCAGAACCAAAATTATGGTTTCACGACGTATTACACACAGACGGAACGCCATACATCAAAGCCGAAACGGATTTGATTAAGAAAATGACAGCTGAGGCGAATAAAAAGAATTAGATAATGTGTCAATTTGATGATTAGATAATTTTTTGCCACAGATTAAAAGGATTCAAAAGGATTCAAAAGGATTCAAAAGGATTCAAAAGGATTCAAAAGGATTCAAAAGGATTCAAAAGGATTCAAAAGGATTCAAAAGGATTTTTTTTCTGTAGCAACATTAAAACATAGCCCAAGGTTTCAACCTTGGGTACGCAATGAATTTCCACACGCCGTGTTCCCAAGGTTGAAACCTTGGGCTATGTTTGAAAAAAAACATTTTAATCTGTGAAATCTGTGGCAAAAAAAATTAGCGAAAATTAGTGGAATTCGTGGCGAAAAAACTTTTAAACCTTTTAGCAGCATGAAAAAAAACACAATAAAAAAACTTCTTTTAATAACGGCAATCGTGATAGGTTTTCCTGCGAATGCACAACAGCCAGATCCGCCAGGACAAGTGAGGGGAAATGAAAAACCGAAAAACGAAGCCTATCTTTTTGCGCATATGACGCATAGCGATTATGGCAGATTATATTATTCTGTAAGTTTGGATGGACTGCATTGGGAAAATCTAAACAATGGAAAACGCGTTTTTGAAGATTATAAGGGACATCCCGATATCTGCAAAGGTCCAGACGGGAAATATTACATTGCAGGAAATACAGGAGACGATGCTAAAAGCATTAATATCTGGGTTTCGGATGATTTAATTACTTGGAAAAAACATTCCGATTATACGCCAGATCTAAAAAGCACGCCAGATTATTCTAACGCTTTACAGCGAATTGGTGCTCCTAAATTGTATTACGATAATGATTCTCAAAAGTTCATCATGACTTGGCACACACCGCATTTGGAAGGAACCAAAGAAGACGGCGAACGTTATTGGGCAAGTCAGCGTACTTTGTATGTTTTGTCTAAAGATTTAAAAACTTTTGAAGGAACTCCAAAACGTTTATTTGATTGGGATATGGGGACGATTGATGTTTTTATTCGTAAAGTTGGCGATTCCTACTACGCCGTGATTAAAGACGAAACCTATCCGACTTTGTATTGGACAACGGGAAAAACCATCCGAATTGCCAAATCAAAATCCCTTTTAGGACCTTATTCTTTGCCCCAGCAATCTATCAGTCCAAACTTCAGAGAAGCGCCAATGCTGATTCCTTCTCCAGATGACAAAATATGGTATATGTATTACGAACAATATCCAGGAGTTTCATACGGATTATCAATAGCAGATAACCTAAACGGACCTTGGTTTCAAGCCTCAGGCTACACTTTTTTCTCAGATTGGGACAAATACAGTCTCCCAGAAAAAGTGCGTCACGGCTGTATGATTACAATCTCTAAAAAAGAATACGACAGTTTAGTGAAGAAATTCGGGAAATAATGGTGAATTGTAAATTGTGAATGGTGAATTATTGATGGTGGCTATTGAGGAAAAGTTAATTCACAATTAACCATTCATAATTCACAATTAAAAATATGGTTAGTTAAGTTAGTTTAGTTTAGTTCAGTAATTATCGGGCTTATGTGGAGATGAGCCCGGTAATTCATTTTGATTTAGAAGAAAATCATGGCATTCATTAAATGCCTAAAAATATAGAGTATGAAAAGAAAAAGTATCCTTTTTTTAGCCTTGTTTTCGGTCATTGTAGCAAATGCACAATGGAAACCGCAAGGAGATAAAATCAAAACAAAATGGGCAGAGCAGGTTGATCCGAATAAAACTTTGCCCGAATATCCCCGTCCGATTATGGAGCGTGGACAATGGAAAAACCTGAATGGTTTGTGGAATTATAGCATTCAAGAATTTGGAAAAGCCGCGCCTTCAAAATATGATGGGCACATTCTAGTTCCGTTTGCGGTCGAATCGAGTTTGTCTGGCGTGATGAAAGAAGTTGGTTCTAAAAATGAACTTTGGTACGAAACCGATTTTTCAATCGAATCAGGTTGGAACGGAAAAAATATCCTTTTGCATTTTGGCGCTGTAGATTGGAAAACAGAAGTTTTTGTGAATGATGTAAAAGTAGGTTCGCATACAGGAGGATATACGCCATTTTCATTCGACATTACACCATTCATCCAAAAAGGGAAAAATCAGAAGCTCGTTGTGAAAGTTTGGGATCCATCCAACGATGGGCCTCAGCCAAGAGGAAAACAAGTTAAGAATCCAGAAGGAATTTGGTATACGCCCGTTACCGGAATCTGGCAAACGGTTTGGATTGAGCCTGTAAATGTTAAAAATATTACATCGTTAAAAACAACCCCAAATATCGATCAAAATACGATCAGTATAAAAGCTGAGGTAAATGGAGCAGAAAAAGGAGATTTAATAGAAATTTCTGTTTTTGATGATGGAAAAGAAATCGCTAGAGAAAAAGCGGTTGTAGGCGAAAGCAATGATATTGTTTTAAATAATCCGAAACTGTGGTCGCCTGAAAGTCCATTTTTATATCAGACGAAAATTTGCTTGATGAGCAAAAATAAAATGGTTGATGAGGTGAAAAGTTATTTTGCGATGCGAAAAATTTCGTCTAAACGAGATGAAAGCGGGATAATGAGAATGCAGTTAAATAACAAAGATTATTTCCAATTTGGTCCTTTAGATCAAGGCTGGTGGCCAGACGGTTTGTACACAGCACCAACCGATGAAGCTTTGAAATACGATATCATTAAAACTAAAGAATTAGGTTTTAATATGATTCGCAAACACGTAAAAGTAGAGCCAGAGCGCTGGTATACGCATTGCGATCAGTTAGGAATTTTGGTTTGGCAAGATATGCCAAGCGGAGACGATCAGCCAGTTTGGCAAAACAGAAAGTATTTTGAAGGAACAGAATTACAACGTTCGGCAAAATCGGAAGAAATCTATAGAAAAGAGTGGCGCGAAATTATGGATCATTTGTATTCGTATCCAAGTATTGTGGTTTGGGTTCCGTTTAATGAAGCTTGGGGACAATTTAAAACCGTTGAAATTACTGAGTGGACAAAAAATCATGATGCAACGCGTCTGATTAATTCTGCAAGTGGAGGAAACCATTTTCAAACAGGAGACATTTTAGATTTACACAATTATCCAGGGCCAGAAATGTATTTGTACGATGCGAGAAGAGTTACGGTCTTGGGAGAGTATGGTGGAATTGGTCTTCCGTTGGAAGGACATCTTTGGAGAGCAAATGACAACTGGGGTTACATCAAATTTAAAAATGAGGCAGAAGTTACCGCTGAATACAAAAAGTACGCGGAAATCCTTCGAAAATACGTTAAAACGGGATTCTCGGCTGCAGTCTACACTCAAACAACAGATGTTGAAGGTGAAGTAAACGGTTTTATGACCTACGATAGAAAAGTCGATAAAATGGATTTTAAAGCGGTGAATAAGATTAATACGGAGGTTATTAATGCTTTGAATTAGAGTTAAATTTATTTCTCCCGCAGATTTTGCAGATCACGCTGATAAAAAGAAATCTGCAAAATCTGCGAAATCTGCGAGAGAAAATTCAAAGACTAACAAAAAACTAAAAATGAAAAAATATCTAATCTTTTTTCTGTTAACAACGATAAGTTTCGCACAACAGAAAACATTCACAAATCCAATCCTTCCATCGGGAGCAGATCCTTATAGCACGTATTACAAAGGCTATTATTACTACACGAACACACTTGGAAACAAATTGGTTTTGTGGAAAACAAAAGACCTTTCAGATATTAAAAATGCAGAAAGCAAAGTGATTTGGACACCACCGAAAAACTCCAATTATTCGGCAGAAATCTGGGCGCCAGAGTTTCATATCATCAAGGGAAAATGGTATTGCTATTTCGCAGCAGATAATGGCGACAACAACAATCACAGAATGTATGTTTTAGAAAATAAATCTTCAGATCCGTTTAAAGGAAAGTTTGAGTTTAAAGGCAAAATCGCTGCGAAAACCGATAAATGGGCAATTGACGGAAATGTTTTTGAATATAAAAAACAGCTATACATGATTTGGGCAGGCTGGGAAGGAGATAAAAACGGTCAGCAGAACATTTACATTGCCAAAATGAAAAATCCGCTTCAAATTGATGGCGATCGCGTTATGATTTCTGCACCAACAAACGATTGGGAAACACATGGCGCTTTGCATGATGAGGTGAATCCGCCACAGGTAAATGTGAACGAAGGGCCACAGTTTTTAGAAAGAAATGGAAAAATCTTTATTGTGTTTTCGGCAAGCGGCTGTTGGACCGATTTCTATGCTCTAGGCTTGTTGTCTTTTAGCGGAAGCGATAATTTATTAGATCCAAATGCTTGGAAAAAATCGTCTGAACCGATCTTTAAACAATCTGAAAAAAATAAAGTTTATGCTCCAGGGCATAATTCATTCTTTAAATCTCCTGATGGAAAGGAAGATTGGATTCTATACCACGCCAATACAAATCCAGGCGAGGGCTGCGGAAACAAAAGATCGCCAAGAATGCAGAAAATTGACTGGGATTCCAACGGTTTTCCAGTTTTGGGTGAGCCAGTTAGTGAAGGAATTCAATTGGTAATTCCATCAAATTAAAATCATTTAAAAAAAGATAAAAATGAAAAATATTCAAATTGCTGCAGTTTTGTTGCTTGTACTTTTTCAGTTTAGCTGTAAAGACAGTAAAAAGGAAAATGCGGTTTCAAAAGAAAGCTCAGAAATCAAGTCAGATTCAGTAAAAATGGTTTTAGAAGCTAAAAACTTCGATACCATCATTGATGGTAAAAAAGTCGGTTTGTATTGGATAGAAAATAAAGATATAAAAGCTGCTTTTACCAACTATGGCGGACGGTTGGTAGGTTTATGGGTTAAAGATAAAAACGGAAAACCAACCGATGTTGTAGTCGGAATGAATAGCGTAAAAGGTTTTAAAAAATCAACAGAACCGTATTTTGGCGCTACAATTGGAAGGGTAGGCAACAGAGTTGCATTAGGGAAATTTACGCTGGAAGGAAAGCAGTACCAAATTCCGTTAAATAATGGAAAAAATGCGCTACATGGTGGTGTAAAAGGGTTTCAAGACGTTGTTTGGAATGCTGAAAAGACAAATGAGAATACGCTGGTTTTTACCTATGCTTCACCAGATGGAGAACAAGGTTTTCCTGGAAATTTAAACGTAAAAGTAACGTATTCTATTACAGATGATCATGCGGTAAAAATGGAATATGAAGCAACAACCGATAAAACTACGATTGTAAATTTGACCAATCACGCCTTTTTCAATTTGAATGGAGAAGGAAGCGGTACAATTTTAAATCACGAATTACAGATTTACGGAGATAAATTTACACCAGTTGATGAAGGTTTGATTCCGACTGGAGAATTGAAATCGGTAAAAAATACACCATTCGATTTTACATCAAAACATAAAATTGGCGAAAGAATAGAAACCAATGACGAACAGCTTAAATTCGGAAAAGGTTATGACCATAATTATGTGCTTAATAGCACTAAAAAAGACGAATTTATTCATGCGGCAACAATTAAAGGAGATATTTCAGGTATTACTTTAGATATTTATACAGAAGAGCCTGGATTGCAATTTTATAGCGGAAATTTTATGCAAAGCAAAAACACCTTTAAATCAGGTGCTAAAGATGATTTTAGAACTGCTTTTGCTTTAGAAACACAGCACTTTCCAGACGCGCCAAATCAGCCAAAATTCCCTCAGATAACATTAAAAGCAGGAGAGAAGTATCATACCGTTTCTTTGTATAAATTTTCGGTTAAATAGTTATGAGTTTTGAGTTGAAAATTAGGAGTTGGAAAACGTTATGCGAAAGACTTTTATGTGAAAAATAAAAAGGAGTTTTTTGAAGCTAAATGACGGATTTTTATCAAAATTTGCATCATAGAATTTTTCTATAGTAATATTTTAACTAATTGATTTTTAGTTTTTAAATTGATTTAATTAAATAAAAAGTTTAATAATGAAAATAAAAAAGTATTTTACGCTTTTAAGTCTGTTTTGTGTCTTTATTTGTTGCTCTCAAGATAAAGAAACGGTTAAAAAAGCGACTTCAAAAGAGCAACCAATCTTGTTGGCAGATCCAACTATTTTTTACGAAAATGGAGTTTATTATTTGTACGGAACAACGACAGGAGATTTTCCTAATGGAGAAGGTTTTCAAGTGTACACTTCTTCCGATTTAAAAAAATGGAAGGGTCCCGTTGGAGCACAAAATGGATTGGCATTAAAAAAAGGAGATGCTTATGGAACGAAAGGTTTTTGGGCACCGCAGATTTTTAAATACAGCAATAAATTCTATATGATTTATACTGCCGATGAGAATATTGCCATTGCAAGCAGTGATAGTCCGCTGGGACCATTTAAGAATGATTCTAAGGCTCCAATGTTTAATTCGGGCAAACAGATCGATCCTTTCTTTTTTGTTGATCAGGATGGCAAAAAATACCTTTATCACGTGCGTTTGACTAATGGGAACAGAATTTTTGTAACAGAATTAAAAGAAGATCTTTCGGGAATTAAAGAAGAAACGCTGAAAGAATGCATTTCTGGGGTTCTTCCTTGGGAAAATACGCAAAATGTATCTTGGCCAGTTACAGAAGGTCCAACGGTATTAAAACACAACGATTTGTATTATATGATTTATTCTGCCAATGATTTTAGAAATCCTGATTATGCTGTAGGTTATGCAACAGCAAAAAGTCCCTATGGACCTTGGGAAAAAGCTGCAGAAAGTCCAATAATAAGCCGTAAAGACGTTGGAATAAATGGAGTTGGCCACGGAGATGTTTTTTATGATAAGAGTGGAAAAATGAAGTACGTGCTACATACTCATTTTAGCAATAGCGGTGTTTCTCCAAGAAAAGCTGGAATTATCGATATTGATTTTGAAGGAAATAAAATTAAGGCAAATGCTAAAAGTTTTATTTTACTAGAAGAATAAAAGCTTTGTGATTTTAGAGCTGATAAGTGGGCTGTCTCAAATTGAGTCAGCCTTTTTTTAACATTTTAACCTGCTTTTAACACAGATGCAATTTAAATATTGTCTATTTCGCTTCAGATTCGTACATTGTTAAAAATTACAGACATGACAAAAAAAATAGAAGATTTAATTCCGCATCGTGCCCCATTTCTCTTTGTAGATGAAATTATTTCTTATACAACAGACACAATCATTGGTTTAAAGACGTTTACAGATAAAGATGCTTGGCTTCAGGGCAGTTTTCCCGATTTTAATTTTGTTCCGGGAACTATTTTAATCGAAGCTATGGCACAATGTGGAGGTGCAGGAATTAAACTTTTAGGAATTGCAGATGGCGTTTTTGGATTGGTTAGTATGGACAATGTTGAGTTTTTTGCGGGTGTTGAGTTCAATAAACTCGTTAAATTTGTTGTAAAAAACATTCGTACAAGCGAAAAAATCATAAAACAATCGGGTGAAGCTTTTGATGAAGATAAATTGATTATGAAAGGTGAGTGGATGTGTGTGAAGCTTCAGTGAGAGAATAGTCAATAGAGAAAAGAAGCAAGAAGAAAGATTATAGAAAAACGCCTTAAGATTGGATTCTTAAGGCGTTTTTTTACATTTTTGTTATGATGAATTCGCTTCGGCGGTTGACTTGGTGCTGTGCTTCTGTGCAGGGAACTCCATTTGAACAATTATTGAGCAATTGGGTTTCGCCATAGCCAATTGCGCTTTCGATTCTTTCAGGTGCAACGCCTTGAGAAATTAGATAATCTCGTGTGGCTTTTGCTCTTCGGTCAGACAATTCGAGATTGTATTGGTCGTTGGCGCGCGAGTCGGTATGCGATTCAATTTTAATTACAACAGTATTATACTGATGCATTAACAGAACTACTTTATTTAATTCTATTGCAGCATCATAACGAATATCAGATTTATCTAGATCAAAGTAGATAATTCCGATTTTGATTTTTAAAAGACCATTTTCGCGCACAATCAAAGCAGGATCTAAGCCAACTAAAGCCTCGGTTTTTCCTGAATTGTTTGCCGTTACAATTGATTTAGTATTACTGTTGTAGTTCTCTTTTGTGACTTCAATTGTATATGGCGTATTGCAATTTACGTTGTTATTAAAATCGTATTTTCCGTCCAATTGGGAAACGGTTTCTGCCACTTTTATTCCGTTTGCATTTTTCAGCGTTACCATGGCACCAGCGATTCTGTTGTTTGAAATAGCATCAAAAACATAACCGCTTACGGCTTGATTGCATGATCTTTCAAAAGAGTAAATATCATCATCGCCTTTACCAGTTTTTCTGTTGGAACAGACAAATCCTTTATTGGTTGATTCGTTAACGATATAGCCAAAATCATCTCTGTTACTGTTTAATGGTGCTCCAAGATTTGCCGGAGAGTCAAATGCTCCATCATTTATTCGGCTTTCAAAAACATCTAGACCTCCTAAACCCAAAAATCCGTCAGAAGAAAAATACAATGCTTGATCGGTAATGTATGGAAACATTTCGCGCCCAGTCGTATTTATTTTTTCTCCTAAATTTTTTGGTTCAGAGAATTGATTGTTCCCTAATATTTCTACAACGAAAATATCTGTAGATCCAATTGTTCCAGGCATATCAGAAACAAAATAAAGTTTTTTGCCGTCTTTGCTTACGGATGGATGCCCAACAGAATAATTGTCACTGTTAAAAGGCAGTTCTTTTATATCTTTCCAAGAAACTGTGCCATTGCTGTTTTCTGTTGCGGTGGCAGAAAAGATTTTAAGATTATTGATGCCTTTACTGTCGCGTTTCAGTTTTCCGTTGTAATTGTTTCGGGTAAAATAAATCGTTTTTTCGTCTGGGGAAAAGGCGATGCAGGCTTCGTGATATTTTGTTGTAATGTCTTTTCCGAAACGCTCTTTAAAAGTAACATTCGATTGTGTTTCGCTAATTTTACCCAACTGCATATTCAAGTAAGGCTGATCATTCCATCCATATTTTTCAGTTTTAAAATACGAAGAATCAACTGTGGTAGAGTAGACCAGATCGCCTTTGTAAAACATGGGACCAAAATCAGAATAGGCAGAATTAATGTCTAAGTTTTCAAGCACAAAAGAAGGCTTTATGTTTTCTATATCTTCTAATGTCACATTTTTAAGCGAAAAGTTTTTAGCTCTAACATCGGTTGATTTTTGTTTTTCGGCGAAGGCTTTCATCCATTTTTTTGCCAATTCATAATTCTGAATCCCCTGTAAAGACTGTGCATAACGAAATAAATATTCGGCAGAAACTTCGTTGGGATAATCCGCAATCAGCTTTCCGTACCACTTAGAAGCGCTTGACATTCTGGTATTAAAATAATAAGCGTCTCCAAGACGTTGAAGCGTTTCTTTAGATGCATCGCCATTATTTATGGAAAGCTCATAGGATTTTGCGGCTTCAACATAATACATCTTATCAAAAAGAGCATCGGCAGCTTTGTTTTTGGTTTGCGAATAAATCAGTTGTATAACCAATAATGCGAGTATAGTAATTGTTCTTTTCATAGACTATCCGTATTAAAAGAATCTTGGTGATTTTAATCCTTTTTTGCGTGAAACCAGTTCAAATCGAAGCATAATTTCGTGCGTACCGCTGTTGTAATTTTGTAGAGCGGTTGTAGTATAATCGTAGGCATAACCAGCCATAATCATTGGTGTAATCTGGATTCCGACAAGACCGCTTACAGAATCTGAAGTACGATAAGAAGCTCCAAGTGTCAATACATTATTAAACATAAAATTGGCTGAGAAATCTGCTATAAGCGGGGCTCCTGCCACATATTTTACAAAAACTGCAGGCTTAAATTTGGTATGTGCCGAAAGGTCAAAAACAATACCTCCAATAAGATAAACATGTATTCTCTGGTTAACTAGATCTTCGCTGATATCATCATAAGTGTAGCGTTCGCGGGTCATGAAATTTGGAACGGAAAGCCCGATATAATCCCTTTCTCCATGCCAGTACAATCCTGCTCCGACTACAGGAAGAAATTTGTTAGTTATGTTTTCACGAAATTGCACATCAGGATCTTTGTAGCTTCCTTTAGACCAATCGATATTGATGACGCGTCCGCCACCTTTTATACCAAAGGAAAGTTTGTGCGTTTCGCCAGATTTAATGGTATAAGAGAAATTGGCATCTAAATATTGCTCGTCTGTTGGTCCTATTTCTTCGTTTACAATTGAAATTCCAAGACCTACATTTTTTCCCACTGGAGTGTCTAATGAAAAACTTTGCGTGTCTGGCGCTCCTTCAATACCCACCCATTGTGTTCTGTAAATTCCTGTGATGGCCAAATGTCCTAATGAACCAGCATAAGCCGAGTTTACTGTAAGTGTATTGTACATATATTGAGTGTATTGCGGGTCCTGTTGTGCAAAGGTTCCACATACCGAGAATAGAGTAATTATCGCGAAAACCTTTTTTATATTTTTAATCATAGCCAATTCTATTTTGGTTAATCCTATTCTTAAACTTTTCTTTTCTAAATGGGTTTATTTTAGGTAAACCCATCCAGAGGTTTTTTTAGATCCATCTCCTAAATCAAGAATATAGAAATAGGTGCCTTCTGGTAGCGTTTTGGCAGAGCCATCTGCTTTTCCGTCCCAAGTATTTTTATAGCCTTTTTGGTAGTAAACCAAATTACCCCAGCGGTTAAAAATCTCTAGCTGATTATCTGGATATCTTTCGATACAGTCAATGTAGAAGAAATCATTTTGGCCATCATCATTTGGTGAAAACTCATTATAGATTTTCAGACAGTTTGGAGAAACGGTCGCGCTATCCTGATTGTTTGCTGGATTTGTGTCAACTTGATCAAGCTGTGTCATATGTGCTGTATTCACATAGTCATTAAAATCAATTACTTTGACTACCAATGTAAGTGTTTGAGATGCTCCGCTGTTGATTGCTGGTATTTGCCAAATTCCTGTTACATGGTTATAATCTCCGAAACTGACTGTCGAACTTATATAAGAATATCCTTTTGGAAGGACATCTTGCACTTCAACATTTGTCGCGGCAAGCGTTCCAAGATTTTCTGCTGTGATAGTAAAGGTTACCTGTGTGTCCATCGGAACATCGGTTTTATCTACATCTTTTCTTATTGCAACATCTGTGGATGGAATATTGATGAATTCTGAATCTTCGTCATCTTCACTTTGATCACCGTTATCGTTATTTGGTGTTGAGTCTGGATCAAATTGATCGCTAGCAGTGATCTGTGCAATATTCAAATAGTCAGAGTTTTGTAAGCCATGTACAGGAACAACTGTGGCATTATAGGTTAGAGTAAGACCTCCAACAGGTATAGTCAGTTTTTCCCATCTGATCATATTCAGATTGAAGATTCCACCATTGCTAATGTTTGTAATGTTTTTGTATCCTAATGGTATAATATCTTCAACAGCAACACCTGTTGCTTCGCTTGGACCTTCGTTTCCGATCTGAAGTGTAAATGTTACTGTTTCATTTACATTTGCGTTTTTGTTACTCACTGTTTTATCCAAACTTAAATCGGCCACATTTACCTTTATAGTAACGCTATCGTAGTCATCTTCGGTTGGAACTCCGTTATTAGGAGTTGAGTCTGGATCAGGAAGATTACTGGCTGTTATTTCTGCTATGTTGGTGTATTCTCCAGATTGTCCTGACGGCTCATTAACTCTTGCATAAATTTGTAGAGTCTGTGTATTTCCCACATTGACAACCCCAGTATTCCACATTCCAGTTATATTGTTGTATATACCGCTTGTGGCTGTATAAGTCGAATAGGTAAATCCAGGAGGAAGGAGATCTTTGACCATTACACCGCTAGTATTTCCAGGGCCATCATTAGTGACTGTTATTTCAAATATAACTGTGCTTCCCACATCATGTACGAGATTGCCTGAAAGCGTACTTTTGTTTAAAGATAAATCTGCTTCAATTATTACAGGTGTCACCGAAATACTATCGTAATCATCTTCAGTTGTAATGCCATTCCCCGGTGTACTGTTTGGATCAAGTTGATCAGCAGTCATTATCTCTGCTATGTTCAAATATTCATCAGCTGTTCCAGTTGGGCTTTTTACAAAAGCAGTTATAAGCAAAGTATGGCTATTTCCTGGTAAAGTAATTCCTGGAGACCAAATTCCTGTTGCTGGATTGTAGCTTCCAGAAGTAGAATTGTAAGAATCGTAAACGAATCCAGCCGGAAGAAGGTCTTTTATTGTAACACCAGTTGAAATACTTGGCCCTGAATTTGTAACTGTTACAGAAAATGTAATTTGTGAACCTACTTCAGGATTAAGTATGTTGTTGATTACTTTTTTCTCAATAGATAAATCGGCTACAGCAGGTACTGGAGACAATAATAAAGCACTCATGTCATCTTCGCCTAAAACATTATTGTTTGGAGTAGAATCTGGATCCAGTTCGTTTGAAGCATAAACTTCTGCAATGTTTTGATAATTGCCTGTTGTGTTAACTCTTACCCCTATCAATAATGTTTCTGAAGCCCCATTTGGTATACTTCCAACATCCCAAATACTAGTCGCATTGTAGTACTGTCCTGCTGTTGAACTATATACTACGTATTCGTAACCACTTGGGAGCTGATCTATTACTTTGACTCCTGTTGCAGTTTGCGGGCCACTGTTTGTTACAGTTATTTCAAAAGTCACTGTGGCACCAAATATTGGATGAATATTATTGCCAACGATCGCTTTTGTAAGTGATAAATCGGCCATTGGAACAACAGGAATAGTTGTTATTTCAGCATAATCATCTTCTGTGGTAATACCATTATTTGGTGTTGAATCAGGATCTGGTACACTGCTTGCTGTAATTTCGGTTGAATTCAGATAGTTGCCTGAAGCATTTACAATTGCGGTTAATTGAAGTGTCTGTGAATCGCCATTTAACAATGAACCGATTATCCATTTTCCTGTTGTATTGTTATAGGTTCCTTTTGTAGCGGTAAAACTAGAATAGGTATAGCCCGACGGAAGTAAATCGGTTACTTCAACTCCTGCGGCATCCTGTGGACCTTGATTGTTTATTGCTATTTCAAAAGTTACTGGAGTTCCAATTAGCGGAGTAGCATTGTTAACTGTTTTAGTTAAAGATAAATCTGCTGATTGTCCCAAAGGAGAAACAGTAACTGTTCCGTAATCATTTTCTGTAGGAACTCCATTGCCTGGTGTTGAATTAGGATCTGGTTGTGCACTTGCAGTTACTTCGGCAATGTTTACATAATCTCCTGTTGGTTTAACAACTGCAGTTATTCGCAATACTTGCGAATCTCCGTTGATTAATGAACCTATAATCCATTTGCCAGTTGCATTGTCATAAGCTCCTTTTGTAGAGCTGTAATTTGCAAAAGAGAATCCAGAAGGCAATAAATCGGTAACTTCGACCCCAGTAGTATTTTGAGGACCGTTATTGGTCACAATTACTTCGAAAATAACAGATGAACCTACTAATGGTGCTGTATTATTAACTGTTTTAGTTAAAGATAAATCTGCTGATTGGGCATTTGGAGTAACCGTTGCAGTAGCATAATCATCTTCTGTCGTAACTCCGTTGTTTGGAGTCGAGTCTGGATCTGGAAGTGCACTTGCAGTTACTTCGGCTACGTTTACATAATTTCCTGTCGGATTTACGATAGCCAAAATTTGTAAAGTTTCTGATTTTCCATTGATTAAATTACCAACTGTCCATAATCCAGTTACTGGATCATACGTTCCTGTAGAAATGGTAAAGTTAGAATAGGTATAACCATTTGGCAGTAAATCTGTAACAGTTACACCCGATGTATCTTGAGGGCCGATATTAGTTACAACTACTTCAAAAGTAACTAAAGAACCTACTAACGGGTTACCATTGTTTACTGTTTTAGTTAATGATAAATCTGCTGCTTGTGCTGTTGGCGTAATAGTAGCTGTTGCATAGTCATTTTCTGTAGGAACACCGTTATTTGGAGTTGAATTAGGATCGGGAAGATTAGCGGCAGTTACTTCGGCAATATTTTGATAATTTCCTGAAGCATTTACTATTGCTGTAATTTGCAATGTTTCAGATTCGCCATTGGCCAAATTACCAATATTCCATGCACCTGTTGTTGAATTGTAAGTTCCTGTAGAAACTGTAAAACTGCTGTATGTATATCCCGAAGGCAATAAATCGGTTATTTGAACTCCTGTATTATCTTGCGGACCATTATTTGCAACCACAATTGTAAAAGTTACATGAGATCCCACTAAAGGAGTTATATTGTTTACTGTTTTGGTCAACGACAAGTCAGATAACTGGGGTATTGGAGTTGTTGATACTTCTGCATAATCATCTTCAGTTGTAATTCCATTATTCGGAGTCGAATCAGGATCCGGTTGGCTACTTGCTGTAACTTCTGCGCTATTAGTATAGTTTCCAGCTGCATTTACTAAAGCTGTTATTTGTAAAGTATGACTTGATGAAACCGGCATGCTTCCGACCGTCCAAAGTCCTGTTACAGCATCGTAACTTCCAGCTGTTGTATTGTAAGATACAAACGTGTAGCCTGAAGGAAGTAAATCTGTTATTGTAACATTATCTGTAGCTTGTGGTCCTGCATTGTTTACCTGAAGGCTAAAAATTACTTGTGAACCCACCACAGGTGCAGTATTGTTTACTGTTTTAGTTAATGATAAATCGGCAGATGTTGCTGTCGGTGTTGTTGATGCTTCTGCATAATCATCTTCGGTTGTAATTCCGTTATTCGGAGTCGAATCAGGATCTGGCTGGCTACTTGCTGAGATTTCTGCGCTGTTAGTATAATTTCCTATGGCATTAACGGAAGCTGTTATTTGCAATGTATAAGAATCTGAAACAGGCATATTTCCAACATCCCAAAGCCCTGTTGCAGGATCATAAGTTCCTGTTGTTGCGCTGTATGATACATAAGTATAACCTGAAGGCAATAAATCAGTAACCATTACGCCGTTTGCTTCTTGCGGTCCAGAATTTGTTACTTGAATGCTGAATGTTACTAAAGAGCCCACTAAAGGAGTAGGATTGCTTACAGTTTTAGTCAATGATAAATCTGCCGATGTTGGAACAGGAACAGTAGTAACTTCTGCATAATCATCTTCTGTCGTGATTCCATTATTTGGTGTCGAATCTGGATCAGGAAGATTAGCTGCGGTTACTTCGGCTGTATTAGTGTAAATACCGCTTGGATTTACTTGTGCAACAATCTGTAGAGTTTCTGAATCGCCAGTTACTAAATTGCCAACAGTCCATATCCCTGTAGTATTGTCATAAGTTCCTGTAGAAATGGTAGATCCTGTAAATGTATATCCAGAAGGAAGAATGTCTGTTACCTGCACGCCAAAATTATCCTGAGGTCCATTATTCGTTACCACAACTTCAAAAGTAACCAGAGAGCCTACTAATGGTGTTGCATTGTTAACTGTTTTAGTTAATGATAAGTCAGAAGATTGCGGAATAGGAGTAGTTGTAGCTGTTCCATAATCGTCTTCTGTAGGCACTCCGTTATTTGGTGTTGAGTCAGGATCTGGAGTGTCGCTATTGGTCACTTCTGCAATATTGGTATAATCTCCTGTTGGGTTAACTATCGCATTTATCTGTAATGTTTCAGACTCACTGCTCTCCAATATGTCAAGAGTCCATAAACCAGTTGTACTGTCATAAGTTCCGCTTGTTGCATTAAAAGTAGCAAAAGTATATCCAGAAGGTAATAAATCGGTTACTTGAACTTGAGCTGCATCTTGAGGCCCGCTGTTTGTTGTGATAATAGTAAATGTTACAGCGGAGCCTACCAAAGGAGTAGCATTACTAACCGTTTTAGTCAATGATAAATCTGCCGATGGAGGTATAGGAGTTAACACCACATTATCTTCATCGTCTTCACTCTGATCTCCATCGTCATTATTGGGTGTACTGTCAGGATCAGGAAGGTCACTGGCTGTTACTTGCGTTATATTAGTATAATCTCCTGTAGGCAATACTTTTGCATCCAAAATAAGTGACTCTGTAACGCCATTATCGACTGTACCAACATTCCATATTCCAGTAGTACTGTCATATGTTCCAGCAGACGAACTATAATTTACGTATTCAAAACCAGAAGGCAATAAATCAGTTACCTGTACTCCAGTTGCATTATTTGGACCGTCATTTGTTATTTTAAGTTCAAACGAAACTTGACTTCCAACCACAGGACTTGTATTGCCAGCTACAACATTTTTAACCAAAGACAAATCAGCAGAAGGACCTATAAAAGTAATTTCGGCATCGTCTTGATCATCTTCAGTAGGAATATTGTTATTTGGAACACTGTCAGGATCAGGCAAATCGCTGGTTATTACTTGGGCAACATTCAGATAATTTCCTAAAGGATTAACAATAGCGTTGAAAGTTAGATCTATATTTGAATTGGCCGGAAGATATAGATTTCTCCATTCTAGAGTGGCAGTAGCTATCTGATAGGTTCCACCGTTTGATACAGAGCCAGGAATTAAAGTGTAACCAACAGGAACAATATCTCTTATACCAACTCCAGTTGCGTTTCCGGGACCTAAGTTAGTTACGTTTATAGTAAAGCTAACTTGTTCTCCTGCCGCGGCCGAAGTTGGAGTTACAGATTTTGTAAGTTCTAAATCGGCTTGTTTTAGAGAAACCGAGGCTGTAGATATATCATCTTCTGTTGTAACACCATTTCCAGGAGTACTATCAGGATCGAACTGATGAGCAGTCTGTATTTCTGCCGTATTAAAGTAATCGCTCATTGATGTCACGACATTCACTTTAGCGGTAATCTGTAAAGAAAGCGTATTTCCGTTGTTCAAATTGCCAACATTCCAAATTCCTGTAAGACTATTATATTTTCCAGCTCCATTATCACTTACATAAGTATATCCAGGAGGCAATTTGTCTGAAACCGTTATTCCGGTTGCATTATTTGGACCGCTATTAGTTACTGAAATGGTAAAAATAACATTATCATTTATGCTGACCGTAGTAGGAGAAACTGTTTTCTTAAGCGATAAGTCGGCTACATCAAGGACTACTGTGGCGCTGTCCTGATCATCTTCCGCAGGATTTTGATTATTTGGCGTACTGTCTGGATCAAATTGATCTGATGCTATAACCTCTGCCGTATTTACATAAGATCCTCCTGATGGCAGTATAGTAGCTTTAAATGATAAATTTAAAATGCTGCCACTCGGAATTGTTATACCGCTCCAAGTAATAGTATTGTCACCAACATTATACACTCCTGATGAAGTAACAGATCCGGCAACAAGCGCAAAACCAAGCGGGATGAAGTCACGTATGGCTACATTGGTAGCAGTAGAAGATCCTCCCAATGCATTATTATTAAAAACATTGATATTAAAAGTAACCACATCGCCAACGCTTCCTGTTGTAGGTGTTACGGTTTTGGTCAATTCAAGATCTGCTACAGCCAGAATTCTTAGAATCATTGTATCTGATGAAACGGCACAATTTCCATTTGTAACATTCCATTGTAATGTATAAACTCCAGGAATAGTTCCAGTTACAGCAGATGTTGGACTAGAAGGATCGGTAAAACCTATAGTACTTGGACCAGCAGTTTGAGTCCAGCTTCCAGTTCCAACTGTGGGAGCAACCGCATTCATATTAATAGACGAAAACTGAGGAACAGTCTGATCTGGTCCCGCATTAGCAGTTGAAGGCTGGTCATATATGCTCACTAATACAGTATCTTCAGATATACAACTAGTTGAAGCGGCTGTAGTAACTGTCCATTTAAATTCATAGGTACCCGGTATTAGACCAAGCATTAGAGAGTTTTCATTGTTTGGGGATCCTATGCCAGCTGTATTTGGTCCCGAAACCTGTGTCCATGTTCCTAAACCTGATGTTACTGTTAAGGCATTCATTGTTGCGCTAGTAACATCGCAAAGTTCTTGATCAGGGCCTGCATTGGCTACAGATGGCGGTACATCATTAAAGGTTATTTCTACCTGATCTGATGTGGGCTGGCATAATGAGGGATTTGTAAATGGACCATTAGTGACTGTCCATGTTAAGATATATGTTCCCAAAACATTAATATTCGATAAAGTAGTAACAGGGCTATTTGGATTGTCTATCACAGCATTTCCACCAGGAGGCTGCGAGAAAAATGTCCATGTTCCTATACCAACAGTTGGAGGAACTGCAGCTGTTTTGTAAGTGGTCTGGCAGGCAACTGTATCGTCTGGTCCTGCATTTGCGGTACTCGGCGGAGCATTCATTTCTACTCGGACAATATCTGAAAGAGTTCGGCAGTTATTGCTCATAAATACCCATTCCAAAATGTAAAGGCCAGGAACAGTTAAATTTGAAACGGTTGTTAAAGGTGCTGAGGGAGTATCAATAACCGCAACACTTCCTGCCGGCTGATAGACAAATCTCCATAGAAATGTCGTAACATCTGGAGGAGGAACATTTCCGCTCATTGTGGCAACACCGCCAACATCACTAATACATAATGTCTGGTCTGGTCCAGCATTGGGATCGATACTTGCGCCATTGAAAATGGTAATATTTACAGAATCTGAAGTCCCTGTACATGTTGAGCCATTTGGAAATGTAGTAGTGTTGGTTGTGAATGTAAAGACATAATCATTTCCAGGAACTACAGTTGCATTGGCAATGTAACTGTTTGATGGTGACTGTGTAATTATAACATCAGCAGGATTTCCGGTTGTGCTGGTCAATGACCATGTTCCGGTGGAATTTTCATTGGCCATAAGCTGTACGCTAGTAACATCGCAATAGGTTTGGTCTATCCCTGCGTTCGCCGCTGGATCAACCACAACCACTACATCGTCAAAACTACCTTGGCATAAAAAGATACTTTTAGCAGTTATTGTCCATCTAAAAGTATAAGTTCCCGCTACTAGACCATTGATTACTGTATTCGGATTAGAAGGATCGACAATTGTAGGCTGATTAGGAGAGCCAGTTAGTACAGACCATTGGCCTAATTCAAAAAAACTGTCGTATGAGTTTCCCGCCATAGTAACGGTGCTGTTGTTGCAGATGTTTTGATCAGGACCTGCCGCTGCCTGATTAGGAGGGAGCCCAATGGTAAGGTTAATATCATCAAACGCCTGACCGCAGATGCCAGCATCTACTGTCCATCTGAAAATATAATATCCGCTATAAGAGAAAGTGAAAATAGCATTTGGATCGTGTATATCGCTAATTGTATAATTACCAACCCCCGAAATTCTAGACCATGTACCTGTTGATCCTCCGCTTTTTGTAGCTGCCATTGTTATGGTACTGCCGCAGATTTCCTGATCTGGACCCGCATTGGCAATTGGAGGAGTTTCTGCAACTGTGACCGATACACTGCTCTGGCTAGGAATACATGTTCTGAGTCTTGAAGTAATGGCCCAAGTAAAAATATATGTTCCGTTTCCAGGAACGGTTACCATTGTATTTGGATCGCTTACATCAGCAAATACCACTCCGGCTGAAGGCACTACAGTCCAAATACCATATTCTCCTAATGCAGGCGTATTTCCACTAAGGTTAAAGGTTGTTGTGCCTGAAGAATAGCAGGCATTGGGTCCTGCGTCTGATGGTGTGGGTGCTGTATTATTATTTGTGCTAATGGTTACGGTATCTGAAACAGATGCACCACAAGACGGACCTGGATGCGAATAAGATACTGTCCATTGCAATTCATAAGTTGCCATGGGTGTCAGAAAACCAGATGCAATGGCATTAGGATCGTTTACATTTGAAAATGTAATGGTATCAGGACCCGACACTTGGCTCCAAGTTCCTATTTCACCAGCGACGGCAGGAATGGCGCTAAGAGGAACTAGTGAACTTGCGCAAACTACCTGATCTGTTCCAGCATTGACATTACTTATTGTACTGTCTGAAACGTAAACAGTTACCGTTGCTACTGAAAAACCACAAGTAGCACCACCACCTTTTGTAATATATTGAAAAACATACGTTCCTGAAATAAGATTTGAGACTGGTGTATCAACTGCAAAATTATCGGCAATTGTAGCTGTATTGGGACCGCTGAGCTGACTCCAAAAATGCAAGCCATCATCTGTGCTTACACCAGAAAGAACGGTAGCTGTGTCACCACAAGGCAAACTGACATCAGTTCCAGCATTTGATGGAGTGGGATCTCCAGAGACCAAAATTCCTAAGGTGTCAAAACCAAAATCGCACTCAACAGTTAATGCCCCAGTTTGTTTTCGGACAAATTCGACCGTATATTCTCCAGGTGCAGTAAGAGTTAAAGTAAGTGAGTTTCCAACATCTGTCAAAGCAGTAGGAAATGGTCCAAGAGGAGAGAGTGGAGGACCGCTCACAATACGATATTGATTGGATCCTGTTCCAGTTACTGTAAGCGGAATTGTAAATACAGTTGCATTACAGCTTCCAACAATATCTTTTCCATCATTTGCTACAATAGTCCTAGTGGCACCATTATATTGTACAATATAATCTTTGGTAAAAACACAGCCCGTATTATTATTTGTAAGAGTATAACGGAAACGATACGGATCACCTCCCTGAAAGATATTGGTTACTAAAGTAGTAGGATTTGTTGGAGAAACAATCACAGCACCAGTGTCTCCAGAAATCTGAGACCAAGCTACAGTTTCACCAGCATATAAAGGTGTTTGTGCAACAAGAGTTACCTGATTTATAGTATTGTCACAAAAATATATGTTTTCGTCTCCGCCAGGTAGCTGTGTTACATCTTGAGTTGCAGGCGGCACAGTAATTATAACTGTATCATTTCCCGAAGCGCAAGGCCCTGTAACTGTCCAGCGGAATATGTAGGTTCCCTGAACTAAATTTGATATTCCTGTATTATTAGCATTCGGATTGCTTATAAATGGCGTATTAGGACCACTAACAAAAGTCCATTGTCCATTTTGCCCGTTAAGACCACAACCGCCATAAGTAGCACTTAAATTAGTTGACTGCGTAGTTGTATAGCAATTGCTTAAAGTCTGATCTGGACCAGCTGAAACAGGTTTTACACCTCCATAATTGGTTACTGTTATTTGAGACGTGGTTCTGCATCGCTGTCCAGGAGCATATTCTGGCCCCTCAATAACCCATTGAAGTGTTGTAACACCGCAACTTGTATCAGGCAGGCTAATTGTTGAGGTGGCCAAATTTGGAAAATTAATCACTACTCCTGCGTTATTTGCGCCTACGATTTCCCAATATCCTGTTTCTCCAGTATTTTGAGGAGTATTTGCAATAATTGCTAATGTTCCGTTATTGTTTGGACAGCTTGCAATATTAGCTCCAGCATTGGCTATAGTTATAGGTTTAATATTCACCACTTTATCCTGATAAGATACAATGCCATCACTGCAGGTTGCGCTATATCTAAAAATATAAGTATTTCCTCCTGTGTAACCAGAAACTGTTGTACTTGAGCTTGTTGGTGAATTAATAGTAACAGCTGGACCAGAAATCTGAGTCCAATGGACTGTGCCTGTGATTGGTGTCGGATTGTTTCCAGTCAGAACCAATGCATCAGTTTCGCATATAGTGACATTCAGTACTCCAGCATTTACAGTACAGTTTTGTGCATTTGTTTGAAAAATTGAAAGAAAAATTAATAAGGCAGCAAAAGCCAGTTTTTTTGATAAAGTGCAAATTCTCCAAGAAATATAAAATTGTGCCATAAGCAATCTGGAATAAAAAGGCAGCACAATAAATTTATAACTACCTTAAATTAATAAATTGATTTTGAGCATTAATCGTAGTTAAGATTTGAATTTGATTTGAGGGTTATTCAAATTTAAAGAAAGATAGTCATGATTTTTTTTTTTCTATGTTGCAGATTATAAAATGAAACACAAAAAACAGATTTTGGAACAATAAAGTGCTCTACAGTAGCATGAGAAAGCGTTGATCTAAAAATAGATTAGTCCTATTTTTTCTAAACCGACATGGCACAATAAGTTTTTTATAATGAAATTCAATTTTTAAATCACTATAAAAAGCTTTTTTAAACGGCATAGAAATCTTATAAAAAAGAAAAGAACTGTTTAGGAAACAGTCCTTGTTTATTAAATGTTTTTATATGAAACTAAAAAGCTTCGCCGATTCTGAAATAAACTCCCCAATCTCCTTTTCCTACAGCACCATCTAAACCGACATTAAATTTTGATTTTTTGAAAGGGTTATATCGATAACCAACTCCTCCTCCAGGATAAATTTTCCAGTCAAAGCTTGGAGTGTCAGAACCATAAATTGTTGCAATACCAAAAAAGCCGACCAAACCCATTTTCTTTGCAAAGTTGTAGCGGTATTCACCCTGGACATCCATTAATCCGGCACCTCTATATTTTCCTTCAGAATAACCGCGAATATCTGTTCCGCCGATCGTGCTCTGCTGTTCGAATGCAACATTTCCAAGACCAAACTTGCCAAAGACTCTAGTCGCAATAACATCTTTATTTTCTCTAGTGGGAATATATCTATTGGCTTGAAACGATATTCGGTTTGACGCCAATTCATTGTCTAAAAAATCAGGATAAGTAGACCAATCTAATTTAATCTTGTATCCTTTTGTTGGATAATAAACAGCATCTCGAGTATCATATAATAGATTTACAACCAAGGCATTACTATGCGATACAGAAGAAGGAGAAATGTCATCTTCATAGACTGTATTGTAATGTGAATAGGTATAAGAAAGTCCACCGTAGAATTTTCCAACAATTTTACGCTGACCTCCAACGCTTATAACCGTTATTTTGGTTCCGTAATCATAAAAATCAGGCTGATCAATATCATCCACATAAAACTGAGAATTCTGATTTCCGTTAAAAAAGAAAAGTTTCAAACGCCATTTGTCTTCATTTAAATACCATTTATTGAAAAAAGCCAAAGCATAAGATTTATTAGTCGTATAAATGGCCGACATTCCTGACAATGATTTGGGCGAAATAGTATCGGCTTGATTCACTTTGTACATTGCCATCGGAATAGCTCCAAACATAAAATCAAGATTCCGATTATAACTTATATAAGGCATTACTCGCAGTTCAATTTTCTTTTCTTTTTTCGGAATAGAATCGGCTGTTTTTTGTCCAAAAGTAGAATTCATAAAACAAGCAAAAAAGAATAGGAGTAGAAGATGCCTCATGATATAAATTTATTTGGTGAAACTTATAATGGCGAAGAAAATGTTTTTCGAGTATTTGTAAATTTAAACAAAAAATGTAAGTATTTGAAATAAAAACAATTATGTTTGAGCTGATTGGTTAAATATAGACAGCAATCTTTCTAAAGCATTTTCAGAATGCAATTGTTCACCATTGTTTAGAGTATCATTTAAAGCCTTTGCAGCTCTTTCCAGCATTCTTTTTTCAAAATAAGAAATAGCAGTTCTCCTGTCAGAAAATTGATTATTAGTTAAACAATCTGCCAATTCAAAAGCATCAAACATAGCCAAATTAGCACCTTTTCCTGCGAAAGGAGGCATTCTATGCGCTGCATCGCCAATCATGGTAAGGTTTTCTTGTGTTTTCCAAAACTGATTTTGAGAAAAATAATATTGCGGACGCGGTATGAAATACAGCTCATTGCTCTTAAAAAGTTCATGCCATTCAAAACTCCAATCTTTGTACACCTCTTTAAACCATTCAAAAATTTGCAAATTGTCTTTAAAATCCAAATCATTTTTGGCGATCCAGTTTTCGGGAATTTTGCTGCTGAGTAAAAACATCAATGAGCCGTCACCTTTTGTGCCATACATAATGGTTTGTTCATTTCCCATGGCAAGAACTTTTCCGCCTTTCGAAAACTCAAAAAGATTTGGAGCATTCTCCTTGGCGTTATAAATAGTGCCTTCAATCATCGTAATTCCAGAATAAATAGGTTTTTCTGTACTTACATAAGGACGTACTTTAGAATTTGCACCATCCGCAGCAATTACTAAATCGGCATATATATTTTTTCCATTTTTAAAATACACTCGCCAGCCTTCATTTTCTTTTTCCATTGAAATAAATTGACTGTCCCAAATAATGGTTCCGGGTATGAGAGAATCCAATAAAATATTTCGGAGTACCGAACGGTCTATTTCTGGGCGCGGTTTTGAAATATCTTGAAGCGAATCTTGATTGTTTTCTGAGTTTGTATGAGAAACACCTTTCTGAATATCATGTTCGTCAAATTTTAATTCGAAATTCTGATTCACAATTCGAGCTTTACTGGCGTTTGGTCTTATATTTTTATAAAAATCATTCAATAAATCGGCCTGTTTCATGGCTATCAAACCCGAATCTTCATGTAAGTCTAAAGGAGAACCCTGAACACGAACATCCGAGTTGAGGTCTCTCTCATAAACTGTCGCATCAATTTTTTGCAGCTGTAAAAGGCGGGCTAACATTAAACCGCCCATTCCGCCGCCAATAATGGCAACATGTTTATTTTCTAGTAACATAGTTTTGTATTTAAAATCTATGCCACAAAATTATTTGGATGAAAGAGCCGATAATAGTATAAATCGGTCGTTTTTGTTTTGAAATAACTCTTTTGGAAGCGAACCCGAAATCTTTTTGATTTCTTTGATAAAATGCGTCTGATCTGAAAAATTCTCTTCAGGAAATAATTTTCCTTTTGCAATATGTTCCAACGAAGCACGAAAACGAAGAATTGAACAATATCCTTTTAATGAAACCCCAAAATACTGATTAAAATATCGGTTGATCTGTCGGCTACTCCAATTAGCTTTTTCCGACAATTCTTTTACCGTCATGACTCCGTTGGTTTCGTAAATGAGTCTGAATAGTTTTTGTTTTCGATTATCGATTTCTTTTAATAATAAAGATTCAATTTTTGCAGAAGCTTTTTCGCAGAACAATTCAAAATTTTCCAAATCATTTTCGTTAAAATCCCAGAAATTATTTTCAAGCAGTTTTCCAGAATTTAAAAGATCTGCAATGCTTTCATGAAAAACATATTCAACAGCAGGAAGTTTAAAACTGATTGTAAAAGTGAGACTATTGGCGGGAATTTTTCCTTTTTCGTATTGCTGCGTTCCCAAACCTAGAAGTCTGATTTGAAAAGAAGTTTCGGCGGTTTTTATGAGTGACAAATCTATTCGACCGTCTGGAAGGCCAATTGTTTCTAAAGTTTGATCCGATTTATTTTCCATGCACCAAAAACTGTCCACAAAATCGGAGAGATTTTGAGACGATTTAATGGATTGATATTTTAAATCATGGATCATTTATCAAATTTAAAGCGAAATTATGCAATTCGCTACTCACTCTTGCAAAGAAAGAATAGCTATAAAATGGCTGTAAAGACGTTTTTAATTTCGAAAAAATAGCATTGAAAAACTTAACATTGGGTAAGTATCTGATTTTTAATTAAATATATCGTGTTTTTTGTTGCCATGAAAAACTTAACATTGGCGAATGTCTTTTTCAATCTATCTTTGTTTATTATTTTTTGATGTTAATTTAATGATTTAATAACATTAAAAATTAGTTAATCCAAAATAAATTTAATCAATTTCTTAAAATTAACAGAATAATGACAAAAGAAGTACTTGCTAATGAAATCGATCAAGAAGTAGAAGCTGCTCCAGTTATTTCAAACGAAGAGAAGGAACAAGATACCCCAGTTTCAGAAACCGAATCGACTGTAGAAATTTCAGAATCAAAACCAAAACCTAAAAGAGCTCCAAAAAAAGCTGCAACTGAAGAAGTAGTAGAAAATAAAGAAGTCGAAGTAGAAGAAGAGATTGTATCTGAAGCAGAAACATCTCAAGAAAATGAAGATCAGCCAAAATCTAAAAAAAATAAAAAGATGAAAGAAAAAGAAAAAGAGAAAAAGAAAAAAGCTGTTGCTAAGAAAAAAGAAAAAGCAAAAGACAAAAAGAAAGAGAAAGCTAAAAAAGCAAAACTAAAAGCTAAAGCTAAAAAGAAAGCCAAAGCTAAAAAAGCTAAAGAAAAAGCAAAGGCGAAAAAAATTGCTAAAAACAAAGCGAAACGATCTAAAGCAAAGAAAAATAAAAAGAAATAATAATAATTGTGAATTGTAAATTGTGAATTGTAAATGGTTAATTGTAAATTTTCCAAAGCAATCTTCAAGTAGAATTATAAAGCCACAGATTATAAGGGTTATTACAGATTTTTTTAATTTTTTTAATCCTTATAATCTGTGGCTATTTTTATTAGCAATCTTAGCATTTCACATTTGAAATTTCACAACTCACCATTCACAATTCTTTGACTTTTTTCTGCATCGCGAGTTTATCAATTTTCTGAAGAAATTCAGGGTCAAATTCAGAATAAGCTCTTAGTCTATATTTTTCGTCTCTAATCTTCATTACTAGACGAATTTTCTGCACCATCAGCCAGATAGGCTCATATCTTTTATGTCCTAATAAAAATTGAATCTTGAGTATAGGTAATTTTCTATGCGAAAGCGTCATCAATTCGATACAGATCATCCAGTATCGAATTGGGAGATTGGAATTTTCCATTACGGTTCCAGAGCGGAGACTAGTGCGGCAACCGCATTTGCGGCATTGAAATTTTAAATCATTCTGACGGAAAGAATGTGTATTATGTCCACATTTCCTGCACATGAGCCCGTTCTCTAAACGTTTGTTTTTGAGTTCTTCAATACAAGTTGCCTCATCAGAATACTTTTCAAAATAAGCGCGTAATTCCATTTATACAAATCCATTATTTACCTTCGAAATATAAAATATTTTAAAAGAAACGAATAACAATTTGTATAAAAAATAAAAAGGAATACTCCAACTATAGAATATTCCTTTTTACAAGGGGCAAAATTGTGTTATAATTTAGCAGCGATTTCTTTTTTGTACTTATTAAGGATAGATTTTGTCATACCTAAGTTAGCTTTTGTAGAATCTACGGCAAGGTAAATAAAGTATTCCTGATTGTCAGAAACGTCAATAATGTGAATTTGAGAACTTAGCGTAATCATGATATTGTCAATTACCTGACCAGTTAATCCTAAAGCTTTAATAGCGTTCATTTTTGCTTTTACTACTTCAAGATTATAAGCCGATGCTAATTCTGGATCAAAATCTGCTACTACAGATTGAGAATAGTATGACATACCGCTTGCAATTTCAGCTACAGAAACTGCGATGAACCCTGGGACGTTCTTTTTTAGGTCTTCCCCAAATTGCGTTAAAAAATCAGACATAATGTTAGAATTTTAGTTGTTGTAAATAAGATTGAATTGTTTTGGATAAAAACAAAATTAGGGATACAATATTATTTAATTATCCGTATTGCGTACCTTTTTTTATACATAATTAAAAAATAACACGAATCTGATAAAATCGGTTTATTTTGTTTTTTTTACTGAATTTGTTTTAAATTGAAAATGAAATATTTAAACCAAAAATGCTTCTGAAAATACGTTGTAGCGCATTTCAAAAGCATTCTTAATTAAGTGAAAAAATAATTTTTTACTTGATTTCTGTTATAAATTCTTCTTGAGCAGTTCTCACTTTTTTCAAGTTCACCAACCAGTCGTTTGCATCATCTCTGTATCCAAGAGGTAAAACCAAAACGCTTTTTAGTCCAAGTTCGTTTAAACCTAAAAGTTTGTCTACTTCAGCAGGAATAAAACCTTCCATTGGAGTTGCGTCTACTTGCTGTTCAGCTGCCGCAGCGATTGCGATACCAAACGAAATATAAGCTTGTTTTGCAGCATGGTTAGCATGCCATTCTTGTCCAAGAGGCTCGTACATACCCCATAGTCTCTGTTTGTATTCATCCATTGCATCAGCAGGAATTCCTCTTTCAGCAATTGTTTTATTAAATACAGCAGAAATCTTCTCTAAACTGTAACCATCCCAAGCAGCCCAAACCAAAACATGAGAAGCATCAGTAACTTGACTTTGATCAAAACTTACTGCTCTTAGTTTTTCTTTTACTTCTTGGTTTGTAATAACAAAGATTTTATAAGGTTGTAAACCAGAAGAAGAAGGCGCAAGTTTTGCAGCTTCAAGAATATAATCTACTTTTTCTTGCGGAACAGCTTGTCCGTTCATTTTTTTTGTAGCGTAACGCCACTTTAGTGCATCTATTAAGGCCATTTTTTTTAATTGATTAAAATTGTATTCAAATGTAAGTAGTTTAAGTGTATTTTTGTCATCTGATTACCAAAAGTAACTGTAACATCTAGGTAACCTACTAATATAACATGATAAAAGAACCAATACACGATAAAAAATCGTGCAATCAGCATATTATGGCCGTGCACGACGCCATGTATATTTTAAACGGAAGATGGAAAATCTCTATCATTGCATCACTTTGTTTTAATACATTGAGATTTACCGACTTGTTAAGAGAAGTTGAAGGCATTTCTGGAAAAATGCTAAGCAGAGAATTAAAGAATCTAGAAGAAAATCAGTTAGTAACGAGAACTGTTCTCAATACACAGCCTGTTACCGTTGAGTATGAATTAACAGAATACGGACATACATTAAAAGAAGTCATCGATTCTCTTGCGAAATGGGGGCACAACCACAGAAAGAAAATTACAGGAAAAGATTAGTTTTTGTCTTTTAGCTCAATTGCTTTCTGAAAAAAACCTTGACGTGTTAGATTTTGTTCTGCTTCTTCAATCGCTTTTAGAAGATTGTTTTGAGTATTGGTGATTTCGTTTAAAGCTTTTGTCATAATGCTCCAAACGGGCTGCATTTTAGTAACTAGTTCTTCTCCTTTTGCTGTTAAGATGATCAATCTCTTGCGTTCATCTTGTTTGTCTTTTTTAGAACTAATAATTTTCTCTTTTTCCAATTCCTTTAATAGACTGATGGTTGACGGATGACTGTAGCCAATTTCATTGGCAATTTCAACCACGCTCAACATTTCTTTTACGTGTAAAGTATAAATTACAGGAAACCATTTCGGTTCAAAATCAATATTAAAATAACTGTAAATCTGTGCGCCATCTTTGCGTAATTGTTCGCTAAGACGCTGCAAACGCGTTGATATGGCTAAAATTCCAATTTCGTCAATTATATTCATTTCTATGGATTTAAGTTTAAATGACAAAAAACATTGTCAGGTTTCATTAACGGAAAATCAACAGGAAGTGTTTCTTTTGGTATTGTTACAAAACTATTCTTTTCGTAAAAACGTAAGGCTGCCTGCAATAAAGTAACCGTTCCTAAATATAGGTCTTTAATTCCGTTTTCTTTGCTGTATTCAATTAATTGCTCCAATAATTGTTGGGCAATTTGAAATTCTTTTCCCCTGAATTCTTTCTTGACGAACATTTTTCTGATGGCTGCAGCTTCTGGATTAAATTTTACCAAAGCGATTGTACCGACCAATTTTTCGTCAATAAATGCACCCAAAAAAGTACCGCCCGATTTGAAATAAAAGTTTTGGATATCTAACAAATCTGGCTGATCTTCTAAAGTAATAGGTACATTGAATTCTTTTTGCTGAATGTTTAATATGAGATCTACGATTTCATTTTCGTACTCATTTTGTATAGGTTTAATCTGCATGGTTATTTCAAAAATTAAATATGAGTACAAAACTACGTAGTTAACTACATATATACAAGCAAAAAACTGCTGAAACCAGCAGTTTTAAGTGTTTTTTATGATTTAATTACAATTTTATTCCAGATTTTTATTCTTTAACTAATACGATAACAGCTTTATAGCCTGTTCCAACATTCCATTCGCTTGACGAAATAACCTGGCCTTTATCGTCATAAACCTTAAATTCGGCTGTGTTTGGAGAAGCAAAACCCTCGTTTAAAGCTTCAATGTCAATTTTATTGATTCCTTTTTCGAGATTTATTTTTACGCTTTTAAAATCGCCATTCAAAAAGACTTCAGGTTCAATAACTTTATCGTTCAAATATACTTTTACTTTATCGCCGTCTACAAAAGCTGCATCACGGTACATTATCGTAGAAGTAACGGCAGTAGTATTGAAATTGCCTAAAAACTGATTTCTTCTGTAAAATATCCCTTCGACATTAGCTTCTGGCTTATAAAGATTGGTGTTTTTAAATAATTCGTCTGGATTAACCTGCAACGGAGCTGGTTTTTCAATAGGCGCTGGCGGGTTTTCTTTAGGCGCTTCTTCTTTAGGCGGAATAACTTCTTTTACAGGAGATTTTTTTACCGGAATCGATTTGAATTTATTATCCAATTCCTGAGCAAAACTGTGCACTGAAAAAGAAACAAAGGCAATTATCAAAAATATTTTTTTCATGTTTTTATACTATTAATCTTGTGTGGTATTGATTTAAAAAATTAGATGCATCTTAATCTTTTATATATAAACATTTTATAAAACCAATTATTGCCTTATAAGAGGTTATTTTTCTAAAAATTAACTTTCTGCTTTGTTTTTTTTAAGTATAAATATACTTAATATAAAATCGTTTTTAAATACTTTGATGTGTTTTTAATATATTGATTGTTAATGTTTTATATTTGTATTTCAATCGAAAAAAATATGCTATGATTAAGTTAAGTTTGGCCTTACTTCTTTTTGCATTTGCTAGTTTTGCTCAGGGAAGTAAAAGTGATTCGGTTTTTAAAAAGCAAATTGAAGAGTATAATACTTCATTTGCAAATGCTTTTATAAAAGGAAATCAGGGCGATTTGGTAAAAGCTTATACAGATAAAACTATATTTATGCCAGAACACAGCAGACAGCGAGTTGGCAGCAAAACGATTCTAGACTTTTACAAACAATGGCTGAGTCAGGCAAAAATTACTACTTATGAAAGAAAAATTTTGGACCTGCAGGATTTTGGAAACTATGTTTTAGAGATTGGAACCTTCGCTGAAACTTTAAATCTAAACGAGCAAAATCCTTTTTCTTATGTCGGCAAATATGCGGTTTTATGGAAAAAGCCTTCCAATAGGAGCCTGCCTCCAACAATCGCCGCTGAAATTTGGGGATCTTCAAGTTATTTTGATGATAAAAAAATTCCTGAGATAGACGATACCGCAATTTTAAAGATTAAAGAATATATTCCGACAGATAAATTAACTTTAGAAGTAAAAGAAAGAAATAATAAAATAAAGGAATTGGTTCAAAATAGGCAAGGAGCAGAACACGCCAAAATGTTTATGACAGATGCCATGTATCTTACCTATTACACTCCGATTCTTTCGGGTGAAAAAGAAATTACAGATTATTTTGCCGAGCACGAAAAACCAGGAACTTTAAGTATTGATAAAATTTCGATTCTGACTTCTGAAATTATTTATGCCAGAACGGCAATTATAGAATTTGGGTTTTACAGTGTAGATTGGCGTGATGGTGATAATCATGGAAATGTAAAAGGAAAAAGCATCAATGTATGGAAAAAAGATAATAATGGAACATTGCTGCTTTTTCGCCAAATCGTAAATCATGATTAACTTTTTAGTTTGTTTAGAATAATGTTTCTTTTATCGATTTGTTGTTAATTGCTGATAATTTTCTATAATTTTGAACCCATCTTTATCATTTTTACACACGATGGGTCGATTACTTTGCATATTTTTTATTCTCACCACTTTTCATATTTATCCGCAATCTTCAACAAAAGAATGGATTGATAGCTTAAATACTATAGACAATCACGAAAAAAAAGTGGATTTAGCCCTAAAAATCGCTTCCCAACTTCAAGATTCTGATTGGGATAGAGCGATAAAATATGTAGAGCTGGCTGAAACAGAGGCAAAAAAAACAGACAAAGCCGATTTAGCTTTAGCTAAAGTTTATTTATCTGCTGGAGAAATTTACAGTTCAAAAGACGTACTAGATATAACCTTGCAATATTATTTAAAGGCTTATGAAATTTATAAAAGCAATAACATTGAAGATGAAATTGTTCAGGTAGAAAATAATTTAGCCATTACCTATGGAAAAACCAATAACCAAGAAAAAGCGCTCAAGTATTTCCTAAATGTATATCGTTATCAGAAATCTAAGAACCAGCCAGATAAACTGGTAAAAATATTAAACAACATTGGTACAACTTATCTTGGTAAAAGCTTAGATTCATCCCTGCATTATTATCATAAAGCCGATGCAATTGCAAAAAAACTAAAAAACAATACCTTGACAGTTTATGTGTACACCAATTTGGCTAGGGCTTATAGTTTAAAAAGAGATAAAAAAAATGCTGATTTATATTTTGAAAAAGCTTTTTCTCTAATAGATACTCCTATCGATGATTCACTAAAAGCCTTTGTTTTTGAATCGTTTTCCGAATATAATTTACAAGAAAAAAAACTGGATAAAGTCATTTTAAATGCGAAAAAGTCTTTAGAATATTCTCAAGGAAATCCATTTGGTTTTTCGAGTATGCGTTTGAATAAAATGCTTTATGAAGCCTATTTAAATATGGGTGATTATAAAAATGCGGTTTTTTATTTTCAGCAGTTCAATAAGATAAGTGATAGTATTAATATCGAACAAAAGGCCGTAAACCTGGAAAGAATAAAACTTGAGCAGGATTATAAAGTACGTAACCAAATACGAACTCTTGTTGAAGAGAAAACTAGATTTAAATATTACGTCGTTGGGCTAATATTAGTTATCGGAATATTGACTTTAATTCTTCTGCTTATCCGTTATCGAAATAGGAATATTAAAAATCAGCTAGAAAAAGAGAAGTTAAAAGCCAAACAGCAGGAATTGAATCAAAGCCTTGAAGCCAAAAATATGGTTTTGGTAGGCAAGGCTATGGCCGAAATTCACCGTACCGATAATATCAACGAAATCCTGACCGATCTTAAAAAAATCAAACTAAAAACAGCCAATAAAGAATTACAACAAGCAATTGATATTGTTTTGAAACGCTTGGAAAAAGATTTGAATGCCGATATCTGGAAAGAATTTGAAATTAGTTTTGAACAGGTTCATAAATCTTTCTTCGATAAACTGACCATCGATTATCCGACACTTACTCCAAAAGAGCGCCGACTTTGTGCGCTGCTTTATTTAGATTTAACTACAAAAGAAATTTCCCAAATTACAGGACAATCCTTTAAATCGATAGAAAATGCCAGAACCAGATTGCGCAAAAAATTCGATTTAACCAACGAAAAAGTAAATCTTTCCACTTATCTGAACAGTTTTAAAGGTGATTCACTGTAAAATAATTTTAATTGTAACTGTTTGATATAATTGTTTTTAATTTAAAATGAGTGTTTTCTGAGTGTTCTATTTCTGTCTGCGAGTGTTTTTGCATTAGTCCTTTTTTTTCGAGCCTTATAGCGTCCGTCTATTTTTACCAAACCATTATCAAAAACAAGTTTGGATGAATACCACGAAAAAAGAAGAACCGAATAAAAGTTTAGATGAGCTTTTAGAAGAAACAAAAACAAAGAAGAGTGCGCTCTTAAAAATTCTACAAAAAATAACGAAAGCAAGTTCTAAGAATCAACCGCCGAATTGATTCTAAGGACTTGCTTTTGTGGTTTTCTGCGAACCATCATATCTATTAACTCGCAGCCTTAATACTAATTTTAAATTAAAAAAAATGAACCAGATTTACTCTAAACCCAGGTATTTGTTTCTTTTGTTAGGTTTCTTGATCTGTTCCGTCGGAATGGCTCAGTCTCCTTTTCCAAAAAACAAAACATCTAATGCGCAGACGGCCATGCAATCGCCAGCTGCTAATCAGAAAAAGAATCAAGTTTATCAGAAAAACAACGATTCAAATGTTAACCAAGAGGATGAAGCCAATACTCTTTTAACGCAAAAAAACATAAACGGAAAAGCGCTTTCGCAGGAAGAAAGTGATGATGTAAATAAGAGATTAAAAGCAAGCCAGAAGCTTTTTGATAAAAGCCAAAGCGCTTCAACAGCTAAGAATGTTCAAACTACAGACAGTACAAAAGTGAGATCTTTTGCAAAATCATCTAATTTGACTATCCGCAATGTATTTGAAGTTAAAAGAGCAGATTTTGAACTTTCGAATGCAGACAAAATGCAATTAAGATCGGTTTCTGATAAACATGGCAGAAGTTTGGCAACGTATCAGCAAATGCATAATGCTGTGCCTGTAGAAGGTGCTATTTATAAAGTAAGAGATAACAAGAGTAAAATTGAAGCATTTGGGCATATCAGTAAAAAATTGCCTGCAAACAGTAATTACAAAGTAAACGCGTCGGCTGCTTTACAAAACGCATTAAATACTGTAAATGCTAAAGAGTACGTTTGGCAAAGCAAAAAATTATCGTCTTTAGTCCATAAAAAAATCAGTACAAAACCGCAAGGAGAATTGGTTTATGTGGGACCTAATTTTTCTTCTGAATTGACAGAATACCATTTGGCATGGAAATACGATGTTTTCGCTACAAATCCGCAGTCAAGTCAGACCATTTATGTTGATGCTAATACAGGGAAAGTCATTTTAAAAATTGACTTAAGCAGAGATCTTCATTCGTCTTCTTCACCTTTTGCTGATGGAAGAAGTGCAGTAGGTAAAGGAAAAGCAAGGTTCTCAGGAGATGTTACTTTTGGAACAACTCAATATTCAGATGGTTATAGATTGGAAACTTTGGAAGGAAAATACAAAGTGCCAATTTATACTTTGAATATGAATCATGCAGAGCACGCATCAGATGAAGTGCTTACAGAATATATCGATGAGGATAATAATTGGAATGATTTATACAACAAAGATCACGATGAAGTGGCAATTGATATTCATTGGGGATTACAAAAGACTTTAAACTATTACGAAGAAAAATTTAACCGAAATAGTGTCGATGACAAAGGAATGACCATTTTTGGTCTTGCTCACTTAGGAACCAATGTAGAAAATGCCTCTTGGACAGGAGGATGGGCGCAGTTTGGAGATGGTAAAAACCAGCCTTTTGTAAGTTTGGCAATTACAGGACACGAATTAACACACGCCGTAACACAATTTTCTGCAGGATTAATTTACCAAGGAGAATCGGGTGCAATGAACGAATCTTTTAGTGATATTTTTGGTGTTTCTATCGAATTTTACGCTGGAAGAGATACTAAAAATGATATCTGGCTTTTGGGAGATGAATTGTATTCTCACGGAAGTTTAAGAAGTATGGCTAATCCAAAAGCTCAAGGTCAGCCTGATACATACGGAGGAACAAATTGGGTAAATCCAGCCAATACATCTTATGATAATGGAGGTGTGCACATTAACAGCGGTATTACCAATTATTGGTTTTATCTTTTAGCTGAAGGTGGAGAAGGAGTTAATGACCTTAACAACAGTTATACTGTTAAACCGATTGGTTTAGCTAAAGCTGAAAAGATTGCGTACTTGGCATTGACAGAATATTTATCACCGTCTTCAAATTTTAGCGACATGCGTCAGGCAACTTTGATGGCTGTAGAAGATTTATACGGTCTAGGTTCTGAAGAGTTTAAACAAGTAACTAATGCTTGGTATGCGATTGGTGTAGGTACCGCTTATGCGGATAGACAAATAACGATTGTTTCGGTAGAAAATCCTTCAGCGTCTTGCGGGCCATTAAAAGGAGAAGAGCCTTTTTATATTACACTAAGAAATACAGGAACTGCTGTAATTAAAGCGGATGAAGTTTTAAATTTCAAACTAAGAGCCATGGCAAGCGCACTTGGCAGACTCATTACTTTTTATACCAACGACGGTAAAGTTCCTTTTGCTAAAGATTTAGGAATTGGAGAAGAAACAACTATTGCAATAAAAAGCAAAATACCATATCAAATAAATGCGACGAGCTACGTAGAAGTTAAAGTAGATCTTGATCCTATTGTAGATTTTGGTGTTAAAGAGGGATATTCTTTTGTTACAGGCATATATGTTGCCACTGCACAAAAAGATTTTGATATCAAAGCAACGGCTTTAGATCTTCCAATGTATACAGGAGATTTACTTACAACAAGTTATACTCCAGCTATTACGATTTTTAATTTAGGCTGTCAAGATATTCCAGCAGGAACTGTTTTAAAAATTGGATATGCCGATACAAAAGCAGGAAGCACAACGATTTGGAAAGATGTAACATTGCAGACTGCTTTCAAAGGAAATTCGGAAATGAAAATAGCTTTTGATACTGCTGTCGATTTATCAGCGGCGGGTTTACACACTTACGAAGCTTATGTAACTTATGATAAAGATCCGATTACAACAAATAATAGTATTATAAATGCTGCTTACAGCGATATTATAACACAATTTCCTTATACTGAAGGATTCGAGAGAACGCCTGGAGGATGGAACACAAAAGCGTTAAGCGGAAATCAGAAGTTTTTATTTCAAAATTATCCTGCGTCTTTTAGAACGGTTAAATCACAATACATGTGGGGAATGGTTGACTTTAAGGGAACTGAAAGAATGGGACTTAATTCTGATTTCGTTTTAGAATCGCCAATCTTTGATTTTACCAATGTGGTTTCTCCGTATGTGGAGTTCGATTTGTATTATTTATTGCATAGAACGTATGATGGTTTAATTGTTGAATATTCTGAAGATAAAGGTAAAAGCTGGAAAAAAATAAATACAGTTAATTATCCGGAAATAGAACATAATAATGATTTATTAGATGGAGGTTGGTTTACGGGAGTAAATAATAGTTTGAAAAAAGATCCGTACCAAATTCGGTTAAATGAATTGGCAGGAAAAAAAGTGGCTATTCGTTTCCACGTAAAATCAGACGACTATTATGATGGATTCTTAGGCGGATTTATAGATAACATTTTGGTAAGCGATGCGCCTTATGATTTAGAAGTTGTGTCGGCACAAGTTGACGCTGGTAAATGTGATATCAACAATAATAATGCTGCAGTAGTTGCCAAAATAACAAACAATTTTGCTACAGCAAGTCAGGAAGTTAATATTACAACTAAAGTTCTTGATGCAGCAAAAGTCGAAGTTTTTTCAAAAATCGAAAAAACAACTTTAAACTTCGCTAGGTTTAAAGACACAATAAACTATTCTATTCCTAATATTAATTTGAAGAATGTTGGAGAGTATACAATTTCGGTTTCTGTTTTTCCTGTAGATATGGCAAAAGACCTTAAACAAGGAAATAATGCTGTCACATTAACGTACGATAATTGGAATAACGAAGACATGAAAGTTTCTGTACTTCCGTATAAAATGGACTTTGAAGACGCTTCTAAATACAAAGGATGGAGAACTTCTGAGAATAAAGGTTCTGCAGGATGGAAACATGGCGTGCGTGCAGATTTAGGTTCTCCTGGATGGTTTATTGCAGATCATACCAAATTTATGGCAAGTAATGATGACAAATGCAATTGCGATGCTTCAAACGATATGCTGGTTTCTCCCGTATTTGATTTAACCAATTACAAAGAAGCGCATTTATCATTTGATGGTTTTGGAGATCCTCAGCAATGGTCAGATGGTTTTGTAAAAGTAAGTACCGATGGCGGAACAACTTGGAAAGAAGTATTTAAAATGCCTTATTATGGCGCTTGGTTTGGTTATAATGTTGATTTAAGTGCTTACGCCGGAAATTCTTGTGTGCAAGTTGCTTTTCAACAAAATGACAATGGCTTTTTTGCGAATGGTTTTGCGGTGGATAATATTGAAATTACACCAACTAAAAGTAATTTACAGCTTTCGAATTTAGTTGTAGGCGAAACAGTTTATGAAGATGTACCTACGCATGAGTTTTATATTGATGCAAGAAATGTAGCTTATAAAACATTGGAAAAAGTTACGCTTAAATATCAAATTCTTCAGAACGGAAATGCTATTGGCGAACCAGTTTCATTAGAAAGAACGAAAACAATCCGACAAGGTGAAACTCTTGTTTATAAAATAGACGGTCTTTCAAAATTAGCTGCTGGCAATTACGAAATTAAAGTGCAGGCAACTGCCGATGGAGAGCTAGATACGAATATTAAAAGTCTTACGGCATCTTTTCAAGTTGCTGAAAAAGCGCTAGAATTAAGCACAGAGAATTTCTCTAGCCTAACACAAGGTTCAATATTTGGATCAAAAGGATTTATTTCTAATCAAAGTGATGAAAATTACCCTTGGAGAGCGGTTACAACTCCAGATAATATCAATTTGACACTTCCTTTAAAAAACCGTTCGGGAGATACTAACGGAAAACTATTATACAGTCAATTAGAAGGCTATTATTACTATAGCGAATTAATTTCTCCACTTTACAAACTGTCTGAAAGTACTACGGCTTTAGAGTTTTATTACGCTTTGCAGAGCAATGTTAATGATGCTTTAATTGTAGATATTAAGCCAGTTGGCGGAGAATGGACTGAAGCTTGGAGAGCGACTAGTCAAGGAACTTATGTAGATACTGAATGGCAAAAAGCAGTTTTAAACATTACAAAATACGCTGGAAAATCAGTATTGTTCCGTTTTAGACATGCAAAATCAGATGGATATTCTTATATGGTTTTAGACGATCTTAAAGTAATGAGTGAGGCTGTTTTAGATGTTTCTGTTCAAATTTTATCTCCAAAAGATATTTGTGGCAATAGCGAAGTAAAAGTTAGGCTGACAAATGAAGGACAAGTTGCTATTAAAGAAAATTCTATCCAATTAGATTTGGAGTACAGTAATACATCAGAAAAAATCTCAGAAGCCATTGCATCAGGAATTCCGGTTGGCGAAAGCATCGATTATACTTTTATCAAACAGCCTAAATTAGATGATTCTGGAGATTCTCATGTATTTGCCGTAAATGCAAAAATGGAAAACGATGCTATCGAATCAAACAATAGTATCAAGAATTATGTATACCAAGGCGTACCGTCAGATTTTAAAATATTTGACGCTTCAGTTATCCATGCTTATGCAGGTAAAAGTGTATTTCTGGATGCAGAGAGAAACATTGCTGCTAAAGAGTTAGAAGCAACTTCATATAAATGGAGTTCAGGTGAAAGCACCAATTCTATAAATGTTGATAAAGCAGGAGATTATACTGTAACGGCAACATTAGAAAACGGATGCAGTCTTACTGAAAAAGTAACTGTGATATTTGATACTTTCGAATCTGAACTTGTAAGCGGAGATGTTTGTGGTCCAGAAGTAGTTTTAAATCCTGGAAATTATGCTGCTTACGAATGGTTTGATGGTTCTACAGATCCAACTTTCAAAACAACAGAAAGCGGAGATTATTACGTAACGGTTTACAACGAACACGGATTAGGAAAAATTTTCACAACAACAATCAATGTTCTTGAAAACACAGTTCCAGAAATTCAAGCATTAGAAGGAAATAAAATTACAGCTTCTGCTGATTCTGAGGGTTATCAGTGGTATTTAAACGGAAGAATTATTCCTAATGCAACCGAAAAAATGGTTTCTACAATTTGGGAAGGAACGTATACTCTACAAGTAACAAATACACATGGTTGTACAAGTATGTCTGCTCCAATAGATTCTAAAGGTCTTCTTATTGGAAAATTGACAAATTCTTTCAGAGTGTTCCCAAATCCAGCTGCAGATAATGTAAACATCTTCTTGGCTGAAAAAGCTGAAGGCGAAGCTGAAATGAAAATTTACTCTATGGAAGGAAATGCGGTTTGGAGTAAAACCTATTCTGCTGTTCCATCAAGTGTAAATGTTAGTCAGCTTACGACAGGAGTTTATATTTTAGATTGTACCGTACAAGGCAAAAAGTACACAGCTAAGATTATTAAAAAGTAACAAATTATAGATAGAAACGGCAGTTCTCATGTAGAGCTGCCCTTCTTAAAAAAAACGAAAAATACGATGAAAAAATCAAAGCTAATAATCTGTGCATTGTTTATGTGTGCAGGTGTAATGGCTCAAACCGAAAAGGTCAAACTGGGCGTAAAAGCAGGATTGAATATTTCGAGCCTAACATTTGATGAAAACGAATTGGATTCATCTAGTAAAACAGGATTTACAGCAGGATTAATGGCAGAAATTCCTTTGGCAAAAAACTTTTCGGTACAACCAGAATTATTGTATAGCCAGCAGGGAATGAAATTATCTTATTCTGATCCAGAAGTACAAAACTCACATTACAAAAGCACAATTGCCTTAAATTATTTAAACATTCCAGTAATGTTAAAATATTATGTGGCGAAAGGTTTAAGCATTCAAGCGGGACCTCAAGTCGGAATTCTGTTGAAAGCAAACAATAAATACCAAGACAATTTTTTAGGTTACGATAACCATGAAAAAATGGATTTAAAAGACTATTCAAACGGAGTAGATGCTTCAGTAAATTTCGGATTGGGTTATCAGTTTAGCAATTTCTATGCAGATGCAAGATATAATTTGTCGTATGCCAATGTGTTTAAAGATGTTACGGCAAACACAAATTATGTTATCAACAGCGATATGAAGAATAAAGTTTTTCAAATAACAATCGGTTATTTTTTTAAATAGAGTTAGTAACACCTTCATAACTGTTTTAAAACCACTCTTTTTTAAGAGTGGTTTTTTGTTTTTATCTTCCCTATCGTATTGATATTAAAAAAAAAAATTGGTAAATCGTTTTTAATGTTTTTAAGAGTTGGTGTTTGAACTGTTTTTTAATAAGTTATGGATTATTTTCCCCTCGTTGGTGAAATGATATGATAATCTGTTCCCTGCAACTCTTCTCTGGAGAACTCCTCGATCAAGCAAAACCTGTACGTTAGTGTAATCTTTTACTTTGGATAATATTACCATGCCATGACTGTTTTTCTCTAAACTTTCAATTGAATCAAATTGTGCTGCATTTAAGTTATCAGTAATTTTTAATAACTGCGTCGTTTCAATTTCAGATAGTTGTGCTTTATTTATCAATCCTTTAATTAAAAATCTATAACTAATAGTATCATCATCTTGAATGTGTATATCTGGTGCATTATCTTTCTTTAAGTCATTTATTCTTTTTAAGATAACATTTTGCTGTTCTTTTTCATTTAAAGCTTGTTTTGCGATCTGCAAAGAATGATTAAGACCATCAACAGTAACTTTGTTCGATTCGTTAATTTGCTTGATACTATCTTGCAAATTATTATTGTTTTCCTTAAGAGCTTCAATTTGACTCATAAATTCTTGTATAGTTTGTGTCCCAGATTCCTCGCTTTTTAATAAAAATTCCGCTTTGGCAACTTTTGTCTTTTCAACTACTTCATGTTTTTTTGAAGCGTAGCGTTTAGTTATCCTTGCGTCTTTAGTTGGTTCTAAGTCTTTATCAATTTCCAGCATTATTTTAGGAATTAATAATGTGTAAAATGTTGCAATTACAATTGGGAAAAAGATTGCCCAGAAAGAACAATATTCATGGTTAATCACAATAATTTTATTTTCGATTGATGTTTTTGAAAAAAGTAATAGACAAATTGGTCGCCAATTATAAAATACAAATGACCATAGGAATGCGCCAGATATGGGGTTTTTTAATCTTTCTTTGGTTGAGTCAATAAAGTCTTTAATTAAATCAGCTAAGGTCATTGGTTAGTTTTAATTGCACAAACATAAGTAAATAGCAAATTAAATTGTAAAAATAATAGTATCATATAAAAAACAAATAAAAAAAATACAAAGATAATTATATCTTTACCCCAGATTTTGGTCTGCTTTTTTCAATCTGAAATAAGCAGTTAAAAGGGAATCAGGTGCAAATCCTGAACAGACCCGCTACTGTAAGTTCTACACAAAGTCTTTAAACATACTAATGCCATTGTTCCATTTTAGGGGTGAGAAGGCCGTTTAAAGATAGAATAAGTCAGGAGACCTGCCACGATCACATAGTTTAAAACTTTCGTGGTATGAAGTTGATGACAAGATAATAACCTGCTATTCTATAGTAGGATTACTACTGTTGTATAATTACTGCATCACACAAAGTTTATTTAATTAAATCGTGATGTGTAATTTGAAGAAAACTTTATTTTCTGCTTTTTTAGTACTTTTTCCTTTTTTGCTTCATTCGCAAGCAGTGACTGATAGTTCGCGTGTTTTAAAAGAAGTTATTTTAAAAGGAAAACCTTATCAGGAAGTTATTCCCGTGCAAAGTCTTTCGGGTGTTCTGCTCGAAAATCTTTCTAGTCACAATGTTGCCGATGCGCTTCGTTATTTTGCGGGAACGCAAATTAAAGATTATGGCGGAGTCGGCGGACTCAAAACGGTTGATGTTCGTAATATGGGAACGCATCATGTTGGTGTTTTTTATGACGGAATTCAGCTTGGAAATGCGCAAAACGGCGTAACCGATTTAGGGAAATATTCGCTTGATGATATGGAATCGCTTACGATGTATAATGGACAGAAAAGCGAAATCTTTCAGTCGGCAAAAGACTTTGCATCAGCTTCGACTATTTATTTGCGAACCAAACGTCCTGTTTTTACAGGCAATAAAAAAACAAATCTGCTGGTTCGTTACAAAACAATGTCTATCAATTACCATGATCCTTCTTTTAGATGGGAACAAAAACTGAGCGATAAAGTCAGCATGAGCGTAAGTTCTGAATACATCAAATCAAACGGACAATATAAATTTAGATATAAAAGAAAAAATCAAGATGGAAGTATTGCCTACGATACTACAGCTACACGATGGAACAGTGATATAGAAGCATTCCGATTTGAATCTGGTTTGTATGGAAAAATAAATAAAGGAACTTGGGATGCAAAAGTATATTATTATGATTCTGAACGCGGTGCACCAGGAGCCATTGTAGAAAATAAGTTTAAAGACGGTTTTAGACAATTTGACAAAAACTTTTTTGGACAATCTTCTCTAACAAAAGATGTTTCAGATAAATATAAATTTCAGCTAAAAGGAAAATTTGCCTACGATTACACGCATTATATTGCACGAGATACGACAAACGTTTTAGGTGAAACCGTAACAGAAGGCGCACAATCAGATGATAGTTATTATCAGCAGGAAGCTTATTTCTCCGCAGTTAATATGTATAGCATTTTACCCACTTGGGATGTTTCGCTTTCAACCGATTTTCAATACAATAAATTAAATGCGACAAGAAGAGGAATCCAAACACAATTCTCTTTTCCACAGCGTTATACAGCCCTTGTTTCTCTAGCAACTTCGTATCGATATGAAGGTTTTAAAGTTTTAGGAAATGTGTTAGGAACTCGTGTCATTGAGGAAGTAAAATACAATGCCAAAGCACCCAATAAAACCGAATTTACTCCCGCTATATTTTTGGGTTATACTCCGTTTAAGAAATACGATTTCAATTTAAGGGCGTTTGCCAAACGCATTTTCAGAATGCCAACTTTCAACGATTTGTATTATACCATGATTGGTTCAAGCACTTTGAGACCCGAATACATGAATCAGTACGATGTTGGGTTTACGTATAATTTCCCTGTAAAGGAAAGCTTTTTTGATAGATTCTCTTTTCAAGCAGATGCTTATTATACCAATACAAAAGACAAAATTGTTGCCGCTCCAACTGGAAATTTATTTCGCTGGATGATGACGAATATCGGACAGGTAAAAGGAAAAGGAATTGAAACGGTTCTAAATATGGGAACTCATTTTAATAAGCTAAAACTAGATGCCAATTTAACATACACATATTCTCAAAGTCAGGATTTTACAAAGTTTGTTGGTTTAGAAATGTCCTCTTACGGAGATCAGATTCCGTACACGCCTTGGCATAGCGGATCTGGAATTTTAAACGCCAATTACGAATCTTGGAACTTCAATTACAGCTTCATTTATGTCGGAAAACGCTATAACGGCAATGTCAATAATATCAAAGTAAACGAAGTACAGCCTTGGTACACGCACGATTTGGCGGTTCAGAAATATTTCGCATTCAAAAATTACAAATTAAACGGAACGATTGAAGTCAACAACGCTTTCAATCAGCAATATGAAGTCATCTACAATTATCCGATGCCGGGGCGAACATTCAAATTTATAATCAGTTTTGAGTTATGAAAAAGAGCTTTTTAAAAATACTATTTGGTTTAAGCATATCTGTTTTGTTGGTTTCCTGCCGTGAAGACGAAACCGTATTTCTTTCTTCTGATGCAGCTGTTGCCGCGCCAAGAAGTGACGGAAATATTGAAGGTTTCTATCTTTTAAACGAAGGAAATATGGGAATGAACCGAGCTAGTCTGGATGTTTTTAATTACCGAACAGGAAATTATACTACAGATGTATATTCAGAACGAAATCCGAGTGTGGTAAAAGAATTGGGAGATGTTGGAAACGATATTAAAATTTATGGAAACAAGGTTTATGCAGTTATAAATTGCTCCAACAAAGTTGAGGTTTTAGAAAAATGGACGGCAAAACGCATCAAAAAAATAGATATTCCCAATTGTCGTTATGTGGCTTTTTATAAAGACAAAGCCTATGTAAGTTCGTATTCGGGGCCAGTTGCCATAAATCCGAATGCAGAAATCGGGTTTGTGGCCGAAATAGATACTACTTCATTAGAAATAAAAAGAAAAGTAACCGTTGGCTATCAGCCTGAACAAATGGTTATTCATAACGGAAAATTGTATGTCGCGAATTCTGGCGGTTACAGAGTTCCGAATTACGATAGAACCGTTTCAGTTATTGATCTGGCGACTTTCACAGAAATCAAAAAAATAGATGTGGGCATCAATTTGTACAGCATGCAAATTGACAGTCGAGGCGATATTTATGTGAGTTCACGAGGTGATTATTACAACACGCCATCCAATCTTTTTGTGATTGATACAAAGACTGACGAAAAGAAAATGCAACTCGATATTCCCGTTTCTGGAACCTGTCTAGTCGATGATTTGTTGTATTACTACAGCGTTTCTTGGAGTTACTTATCAGGTAGTAATAAAGTGAGTTACGGAATTTTAGATACTAAAACTAAAAAAGTAATTACCAATCAGATTATTACGGATGGAACCGATAAAAAAATCATGATTCCGTACGGACTTCAAGTGAATCCAGAAACCAAAGAAATCTACATTACCGATGCGCAAAACTATGTCGTAACAGGTTATATCTACTGTTTTACGCCAGATGGAAAACTAAAATGGAAAACAACCGCAGGGAATATTCCTGCTCATATTGCTTTTATAACTAAAAATTAAAAATTAAAAATGGTGAATAAAGACCTTTTAAAAATCGCTATGTTTTTAATTCTTTTCTTGGGATTTGCCTCTTGCGATAAGGATAATGATAGCGAAGAAGATTTGCTTCCAGCAGAAGTGCTGAAAGAATCGTACACAATTGACCGCTTTAAAGTCCTGAATATTGCTGCAAACCTTCCAAGCTCAGCAAAACTGATTTGGAGTATTAAAGATTCGATTATTTCAGAAAATGCAGATTTAGATTTTATAAGTCCGTTTCAGAAAAATTATCCGCTGACTTTAAAAGTTGAGATAAACGGAGAAACCAAGATTTACAACTCATCAATAAATGTCACAAAGGAAACAGGAACGTACAGTAAATATATTTCTAATGTATTTGATTTTCGTCCCGCAGTTGGATTCATAAATTATCAATTTCTCAAAAAGAATGCGATGAGTCAATGTATTGGTTAGAAATATTAATTGCGACAAATTATATTTCCAAAGCTG
>NZ_JBEWQE010000011.1:0-231200 GCF_040538975.1 Flavobacterium sp. UW10123 | reverse complement strand
AGATTTTAGATTTTAGATTTTAGATTTTAGATTTTAGATTTTAGATTTTAGATTTTAGATTTTAGATTTTAGATTTTAGATTTTAGATTTTCTAAAAGTCGCTCTGCTCCTTTTGGAGTTTATTTAAAGTTTTAGCTTTGCGAACTTTGTGTTTTTTTTCAAAACCTAACATATAAAAAACCTTAGCGCACTTTGCGTTAAAAAAACAAAAACAAAAAACAATATGAACTTAGAAAGTCCAAAAGTTACTGTTCAGAAATCAGCTCAGGATTTATTTGATCAACTGACTGACGTAAAGAATTTCGAAAAATTAATGCCAGACAATATCGCTAAATTTGAAGTGACTGGCGAAGACGCTTTTATTTTTGGATTGAAAGGGATGCCGGAAATCAAATTAAAAATGAAGGACAAAGTAGCTCCAAACAAAATCGTTTTGGGTGCTGCAAGCGATAAACTTCCTTTTACACTAACTTCAAACATTGACACAGTTTCTGATTCAGAAAGTGCGGTTCAATTATTCTTTGAAGGAGAATTCAACGCTATGATGGCAATGATGGTTAAAGGTCCAATCAGTAAGTTTATTGAAACTTTAGCAAACAATATGAACAAGCTTTAATAATGGTGAATTATAAATGAAAATGTCCGACTATTGTTGGACATTTTTTTTATGCTCTCGCAAAGTCGCAGAGACGCAAAGTTTTATTTTAAAATTAAACCATTACTAACTTAGAATCTTTGCGAGATTAAAATAAAAAAACTTAGAATCTTAGCATCTCAGAACCTTAGCAACTTAGTAAAGCATTTTAACTTCCTTAATCTCAAATTCGGCAATCGAATCATCTTCTAGCAAAACCTGTAGTTTACCAATTGGAGAAACACCCTGAATGATTCCCATAAAATCTTGGTTACTGTTATCTCTGAACGCTGTTGGAACTCCTTTTTTAAATAAAAAATTGAAATAATCGTCCCAAAAAGTCTGTGCTGAGGTATTCCACAATTGGATTTTTTCTTTTAGTTTTTCCACAATTAAAACTGCCAATTCTTCTTTATCAAAAGATTTGCCTGCAATCACTGACATAGAAGAAGCAGTTGGCAATTCGCTAAAATCAGTTTGATTGACATTGATTCCAATTCCCGCAACTGACACGATTCTGCCATTACTTTTTAAGGTATTTTCGATTAATATGCCAACCAATTTCTTATTATATGACAGAATGTCGTTTGGCCATTTTATACAAATATCAGGAATATTTAATGTTTTTAAAACCTCTGCAACCGATAAAGATACAACGAGACTTAAATTGAAAACTTCGTCGTTATTAAAGAGGAAATCTTTAATCAAAACGCTCATAGTTAAGTTTTTACCAGCTTGAGTCTTCCATACGCCACCTACTTGACCCTTCCCTTTTGTCTGATTTTCAGCTGTTACCGTTGTAAAATTCTCCAGTTCATCTTGACTTGCCAAAGCCTTTAGGAAGTCATTTGTTGAATCTATGGCATCGAGTTTGATTAGTTTCATTAAATAATTTAAATATCTTAATTTAATATTTTGTTAAGGTTCAAAAATAATCACAAAATTTGGTAACTTTACAAATTCATATAAAATAATTCATGGCGAAAAAGACTATTAATAATGATGTTCTACTGGCGAACATAATCAAAGGGATTGAGGAAGTAAAAGGAAATGATATCGATATTCTTGACTTAAGAGAAATAGATACAGCTGTATGCGACTATTTTGTTATTTGCAACGGTAGCTCAAACACCCAAGTTAACGCCATCGTAAACTCAATTCAAAAAATCGTATCAAAAGACTTAAAAGATAAACCTTGGCACGTAGAAGGAACAGATAATGCAGAATGGGTTTTAATGGACTATGTACATATTGTTGTACACGTTTTCCAAAAACACATTCGTGAATATTACAACATCGAAAGCCTTTGGGGCGATGCCAAAATAACTTCAATCGAGAACAAATACTAAAGAAACTTTCATTAAATGGCTAAAGATAATAATCCAAATCCGAATAAATTTAAAATAAGTCCTTGGTTAATATACACCGCAATACTTTTAGTTTTTTTATTCATAAGTTTTGCCACAGGAGGATCAAGCTTAAGCGAACCTGCTCAATTAACTTCTTCTAAATTCAATACCCTTCTAGAAAAAGGACAGATTGAAAAAGTAATTGTTTACAACAAGGCAGAAGCTGAGGTATATTTGAATGCTGCGGCTCTTAAAGACCCAGCAAACAAAAAAGTTGCTGAAGATATTTTCAAACAGCCAAACAAAGGTCCACATTACACTTTGGAAATTGGTAATGATCAAATCTTTCAGACTAAACTAGAAAAAGCAGTTAGTGAAGGAAAATTGAAAGACTTTAACTTCCTTCAAAAAAACAACTGGAGCGATATTTTAATCAGCCTACTTCCTATCATCATTATTGTTGGTGTATGGATTTTCATTATGCGTAAAATGTCTGGCGGAGGCGCTGGAGGTGGCGGACAGATCTTCAATATAGGAAAATCTAAAGCTAAATTGTTTGATGAAAAAACAGATATCAAAACTACATTTAAAGATGTTGCAGGTTTAGAAGGTGCTAAAGAAGAAATTCAGGAAATAGTTGAATTCCTTAAAAACCCTGAAAAATATACAAATCTTGGAGGTAAAATTCCAAAAGGAGCTTTACTTGTAGGGCCTCCGGGAACTGGTAAAACTTTATTGGCAAAAGCAGTTGCTGGTGAAGCTCAAGTACCTTTCTTCTCTTTATCTGGTTCAGATTTCGTAGAAATGTTCGTAGGAGTTGGTGCTTCACGTGTACGTGACTTATTTAAACAAGCTAAAGAAAAATCTCCTGCTATCATATTCATCGACGAGATCGATGCTGTTGGTAGAGCAAGAGGAAAAAGCAATATGTCTGGCGGAAACGACGAAAGAGAAAATACATTAAACCAATTACTGACAGAAATGGATGGTTTTGGTACAAACTCTAACGTAATTGTTTTAGCTGCAACTAACCGAGCTGACGTGTTAGATAAAGCTTTAATGCGTGCAGGACGTTTTGACAGACAAATTTTTGTTGACTTACCAGACATTCGAGAGAGAGCTGAAATCTTCAAAGTACATTTAGCTCCAATCAAAAAAGTTGAAGGTCTTGATTTAGATTTCTTAGCAAAACAAACTCCAGGCTTCTCAGGTGCTGATATTGCTAATGTTTGTAACGAAGCTGCATTAATTGCTGCTAGAAATAATAAAGCTGCAGTTGACAGACAAGATTTCCTTGACGCTGTTGATAGAATTATTGGTGGTCTTGAAAAGAAAAACAAAATCATTACTCCAGAAGAGAAAAGAGCAATTGCTATTCACGAAGCTGGCCACGCAACTGTGAGCTGGATGTTAGAGCATGCTGCTCCGCTTATTAAAGTTACAATTGTTCCTCGTGGACAAAGTTTAGGTGCTGCTTGGTACTTGCCAGAAGAAAGACAAATCGTAAGAACAGATCAAATGTTAGACGAAATGTGTGCTACAATGGGTGGTAGAGCTGCAGAAAAAGTAACTTTCGACAGAATTTCAACTGGAGCTTTAAGCGATTTAGAAAAAGTAACTCGTCAGGCTCGTGCAATGGTAACAATTTACGGATTGAATGATAAAATCGGTAACGTTACATATTACGATTCATCTGGACAAAGCGAATACAATTTCTCTAAACCATATTCTGACGAAACTGCAAAAATTATTGACAAAGAAATTTCAGATTTAATCGAAGGTCAATACCAGAGAGCGATTCAGATTTTAGAGGAAAACAAAGATAAATTAAATCAACTTGCTGATATCCTGATTGAAAAAGAAGTAATCTTTAAAGATGACTTAGAAAATATATTCGGAAAACGCACATTTGACAAAAATTTAGAAGAGGTAGTTTCATAACGAATTACCAAATACATAATAATATTTTTCAAAATCTTAATTCAAAACACCCTTTTGAATTAAGATTTTTTTATCTTTGAACGTTTTCAATTAACATGTAAAGCATTTCATATAAAAAATGAATTTTTTCAAAAAAATATTTGGCTCTAGTGAGGCCGCTTCTGACGAGGAGAACGAAAGCGAATATGCAGGAACTTCTGCGCAGAACAGTCATTTATCCTTAGACGAGCAATTTATTTTCAACTTCAAAAAAAATGGAGGTAAATTTTTGTACTGCGAAAACACGGGAGAACTTTCTGAACAGTTTGAAAATATTTTAGAAGAAAATGATTGGTTTGAACAAGAAGTTTTATGTTATGAGCCTGCTTTATTTGGTTTATTAGAAGAAAACAAACTATTTTACAGCGCACCAACCAAACCGAGGTTCTTATTAGCGAGTTGCGAAAACCTTATTGCCGATGAAGGTTCTATTTTATTTTCATCCAGACAAATTAAACAAAATAAACCAAACGAATTACCTGCAAATATTGTCATCATAGCTACAACCAGCCAAATCCTTCCAATGAAAAGCGATGGATTAAGCGCTATAAAACGCAAGTACGAAAGAGACTATCCTACTAATATCACTACAATAAAATATTTCGAAAAAGCGAAAGACGAAGATTTTACACAATACGGAAGTGTTGCGAAAAACCTTTATTTATTGCTTTTAGAAGATCTTTAAGATGAACGAAACGCTGAAGAGAACCATTTCTGGTGCTGTTTATATTGCTTTATTATTAACTTCAATATTGTTTTCGACTGAAAGCTTCATTACCCTTTTTGGTGTTTTCTTAATTATTACGATATATGAATTTTCTAATATAGTTAACCTGAATAAAGTGTTTTCTATATTTTTTGGAATACTGGTTTATACTACTACTATTTTAGTAAGTCATTACAATAAACAGACCAGCAAATTCTTAAATGACTCTTTTAATTTGGATGTAAACCTGGAAATAAACATCAAACAACTAGACTTAGTTCTTCTAGCTGTTACAATTGTCGTTTCTATTAAATGCATTATATTCTTATTTTATGATTCTATTCAAAAAATAAGCACTTCTTCAAAATATTTATACCTGCTTGGATATATTACGCTCCCATTTATTTTTATTGTAAAAATCTCTTTTGGAACAAATGATTATAATCCGAAAATCATTCTAGGATTATTTGTTTTAATCTGGACCAACGATACTTTTGCCTACTTAGTAGGAAAATCAATGGGAAAGCACAAGCTGTTTGAACGTGTTTCTCCTAAAAAAACAATCGAAGGCTTTCTTGGTGGTGTTGTTTTTGCTGCCTTTGCTGGCTTTTTGATTTCTAAACTCTACATTCAGCCTAAACCTGAATTTAGCAACACATCGATCTTAATCTGGACCATTATTGCATTAATTGTGAGCATTTTTGGAACTATAGGGGACTTAATAGAATCCAAATTTAAACGAATCGCAGGTATAAAAGACAGTGGTTCGATAATGCCCGGCCATGGAGGTATTTTAGATCGATTAGATAGTGTTATATTTGTAGCACCAATTATATTTTTATTTTATCAAATTTTATATTATGTTTCATAAAGAGGGAGGCCCGTCCATTTTATTAGGTACTGTATTTACTGTAGCTGTACTTTTAATTGCTGAAAGATTTATAGATATCAATTGGCTTAGAATGCTTGTTCAAATTGCAGCGCTTGTAATTTTGATTATTATTTTACAATTCTTCAGAAACCCGAAGAGAATTGCAGTTAGAAACAGCGATTACATCCTAGCTCCAGTTGATGGAAAAGTGGTGGTTATCGAAGAAGTTTATGAAGGAGAATATTTTAAAGACAAACGTTTACAGGTTTCTATCTTTATGTCGCCAATCAATGTGCACGTAACACGTTACGCAATGGATGGGATTATTAAATTTAGCAAATACCACCCTGGAAAATTCCTTGTTGCTTGGCACCCAAAAGCAAGTGAAGAAAACGAAAGAACTACTGTAGTGATTGAAAACGAAACTTTTGGCGCTATTTTATACAGACAAATTGCTGGAGCTTTGGCTCGTAGAATTGTAAACTACGCTAAAGAAGGAATGCAGGTTGTTCAGGGAACTGATGCTGGTTTTATTAAATTTGGATCTAGAGTAGATTTATTTTTACCTTTAGGTACACCAATTAATGTTGAGTTAAATCAAAAAGCAATTGGTGGAAAAACAATTATTGCTACAAAAGCATAAATGGCTGATAAAGATTTAGATATTCGCTTTGCTGATGCCGTCGAAGTTGCTATGACAATGACACAGGCTTCGTTGCCGCAAGACGTGCAGCTAAGACTTTATGCTTTTTACAAACAGGCTACTTTTGGAACAGCAGTTTATAATCAATCTCAAAATTTTGATTTGCGAGATGCTTTTAAAACTAACGCTTGGATGCAAATAAGCCATATGTCTGTAGACGAAGCCAAAGAAAGTTATATCGAAATCATCAATTCATTAACATCAAAATAAAAACATTATGAAGAAAAACGTTGTACTTTTCAGCACTTTAGCTTCATTTTTACTATTATTTTCCTGTAAAGAAGATAAGCTGGTTGAAGTAGTTGAAGTTCCTCTTCCAACAAAAGAAGAAAAAATAACTATTGGTTCACCAAATGATGTTAAAGCTGATCCTGGTTCTTTTGAAATGACGAAATTGCCATTTAACTACGATGCACTTGCACCAGACATTAGAAGCTTAACTTTAGAAACCCATTATTCTAAACATTATTTGTCGTACACCAACGCTTTTAATAAAGAAATTGTTTCGACTGAGTTTGAAAATATGCCTATTGAAGACATTTTGAAAAAAATGCCGCTTACAAATTTAAAGCTTCGTCAAAATGCGGGTGGATATTACAATCATACTTTGTATTTTAATATTCTGACTCCAAAAGAGCAGACACCAAAAGATACACTTTCTGGTTCTATTAACAAAGAATTTGGTTCTTTTAATAATTTGACGAATCAATTTAAAGCGCAGTCAGAAAAGCAGTTTGGCTCTGGATGGGTTTGGCTGGTTGTGGATCGATATGGTAAATTACAAATTACTACAACAGACAATCAGGATAATCCATTGATGAAAAATGCTTTGATTCCGGGCACTCCAATTATGGGAATTGATCTATGGGAACATGCATATTATTTAGATTATCAAAATCGAAAAGGCAGTTATATTGATGCTTTTTACAATCACATCAATTGGGAAAAAGTAAACGAATATTACGTTGAAGCACTCAAAAAGGTTAAAAAAGTATAGAAAAGAAGCTGATACAAGTAAGTATCAGCTTTTTTTTATACCTTTTAGGTACTTAAACGAAGATCATGAAAGACATTGCCAATCGTTTTACAGAAAACCCTATAGTATCTCCATCGGATCTACCGCCAAGCAGAGAAGGCTTAGAAATCACATGCCTATTAAACCCAGGTGTTTTTCGGTTCCAAAATAAAATCTGGCTGGCTGTACGTGTTGCTGAAAGACCAAAACAAATTGAAAATAGCATTTCGTTTCCAATTCTAACAGAAGCTGGAACAATCCAAATTATTGAAATTCTAAAAAATCATCCAGAACTTATTGCAACAGATGCTCGTGTAATTAATTATCAAGGAATTGATTATTTAACCACTTTATCACATATTCGTTTATTGTGTAGTGAAGATGGAAAACGATTTTATGAACCTGAAAACTATCCGCATTTGGTTGGCGAAGGAATACTAGAAACTTTCGGAATCGAAGATTGTCGCGTTTCTTTAATTGAAGGCAAATATTACCTGACTTTTACTTCTGTTTCTCCTAGTGGTGTTGGCGTTGGCTTAAGAACCACAACCGATTGGAAAAATTTCCAAAAACACGGAATGATATTTCCGCCTCACAATAAAGACTGTGCTATTTTTGAAGAAAAAATAAACGGCTTATTTTATGCTTTGCACCGACCAAGTAGTGTAGATATTGGAGGAAATTACATTTGGATTGCCTCTTCTCCAGATGGCATTCATTGGGGAAATCATAAATGCATTATCAAAACCAGAAAAGAAAGTTGGGATAGTAAAAGAGTTGGTGCAGGAGCCGCTCCTATAAAAACAGAATTGGGTTGGCTAGAAATTTATCACGGAGCCAACGAGTTCCATCAATATTGTTTAGGCGCTTTTTTATTGGATTTAGAAGATCCTACAAAAGTAATTTCAAGAACAGAAACCCCAATCATGTTTCCTAAAACAAATTATGAATTAAGCGGATTCTTTGGAAATGTCGTTTTTACAAACGGACATATCTTCGACCCTGATAGCGATACACTGACGATTTATTATGGCGCTTCAGACGAATTTGTCTGCGGAGCAACATTTTCTATAAAAGAGATTTTTTCTTTGCTGATAAAGATTTAAAATAAAAAAAAACGTGTTTAGGATACACTAAACACGTTTTCTATTTATAATATTTCAATTGGCTTGACATCAATTCCTAAAATCAAAGATTCTGAAGGTTGAATTGAGATTTTAGCTTCTCCTTGCCCATTTTGAACTTTCAATACAAAAGTTTTATCTTGATACAACTGATCTTTTAACTGATATTCTCCATCTTTTAAATTCCATTTTGAAATAAGTGAAGAAGGCACTTTCAAATCAAATTCACTTCCTTTTTCAGAAGAGAAATTAGCCACTACAATTAGCTTTTGATTTTCTGACCAGCGTGCATAAGAATACAGCAACGTATCGTAACCTTCATTGTTTTGTCTGTTTACTGATTGAATTTCTTCAAAACTTCCCATCAAGGCATTGCTATTAATTGTAAAATTCAGTAAACGCTTGTAAAAATCACGAAGCTGTTTTTCAGATTCAGAAAGCAGTCCTCCATCAAATTTACCGCCATTCATCCAACGCTGATGATTTGGAACACCGATGTAATCAAAAATTGATGTTCTAGAGCGTTTTCCAAAACCTGCATCTTCGTTTCCAGCCTCTCCTACTTCTTGTCCGAAATAAATCATTGTTGGCGAAGTGCTAATTGTTGCCGAAACCACCATTAAAGGTTTTCCTCTTTCTGGCGTTCTAGCAAATTCTGGGCTTGCCAAACGCTGTTCATCATGGTTATCTAGAAAATGAAGCATATGATGTTCAATATCCGCCATTCCGTTTTGGATTTTTGTCAATTCGTCTGGAGAAGATTTTCCGCGAATAACATCTTTCAGTTTGTCATACGTTTCAACTTTATCATACAGATAATCCATTTTTCCTAAACGAATATAATTGCGATACTCATTCGGATTATAAACCTCTGCCAATAAAAATGCATTTGGATTTTTCATTTTAATGGAAGAATTCATATAACTCCAAAATTCGTACGGAACCATTTCAGCCATATCATATCGAAATCCGTCCACTCCTTTCGCAGTCCAGTACAAAGCAATATCCCTAAATTTCTTCCAAGAATCAGGAACGTCTTTATCCTGCCAAAAAGCAAAATGCTCTTGATACGATTTTTGGTCAAAACCAGCAGGAAGTTCAGGAAAATCTTTAGTACCGTCTGGACGTACTCCGTAATTTACTTTTACGGTTTCGTACCAGTCATTTTGATCTGGCTTAATTTTACGAGAACCATTTCCTGTCCATTTTGCAGGATTCTCGTCAAATTTTCCATCAATAAGCGGATTTTTTTCTCCATTTAAAGGAACATCCCCATCTGGAATTTCAAAATGCTGTTGCGGAATATAATAGAAATTATTGTCGCGTTTGTATTCAACTGCAACATCATCATTTGCTCCGAAATCTTTTACTCCTTCTGGATTTGATCTTCCTTCGTATTTTCTCGCAATATGATTTGGAACGATATCAATAATTACTTTCAAACCTGCATTATGAGTACGCTTAATTAAAGCCTCAAATTCTTCTAACCGTTTTGCAGGATTTACAGCTAAATCTGGATTTACATTGTAATAATCTTTCACAGCATAAGGAGAACCGGCACGCCCTTTTACTACTTCTGGATCATCATTTGAAATTCCATAAGCCGTATAATCATGTACTAAAGCATGATGCGGAACTCCTGTATACCAAACATAGGTAACACCCAAATCTTTTATTTCTTGGAGCGCTTTATCGGTAAAATCATTAAACTTTCCGACACCATTCTCTTCAATGGTTCCCCATGGTTTATTGTTTGTATTTTTATTTCCAAAAAGGCGTGTAAAAACTTGATAAACTACAACTTTCTTTTCTGTTGCAGTTTCTTCTTTTGCTGTGCTCATCTTTAAGTCTTTTGTTTTACAGGCTGAAAATAGAACCGTTAATGTAATTCCGGCTGCAATAATTTTTTTACTTATCATATATTTTGGGCTATTCTTATCTTCTTTCTTTAGTTTCAAAAACGAAAAAGCATCGAAACAATTTTCTAAAATAGCTTATTTTTTAAAACTCCGAAAACGTTTTATCTAATTTACAATGTTTTTGGTCTAAAATACAACTACTACAACGTGAGAGTTTAAGATTTTGTTGAAAAATTAAATGACACTTAAATCTGACTTTAAACTGTTAATGACTTATTATAAATTAATCCTAATAACAGCCATAGGTTCTATCCTTTTTTATAAATTTGACAAAAATTTAATCAGTTGAAGAAATCACTCTTTTTCATATTTATTTGCCTGTCTTTTTTAAGCGTTCAATTCACTTTCGCGCAAGCAAAAAAACCTGCACAATCTCCAAAAACAATCGTCATCGAAAATGCTGACTTTTCTGATGTAGATCAGGTTAATGTACCAGATGCGCTTTTACTTACCGGAAATGTAAAAGTAAATCACGATGGCGTGGTATTAACTTGCAATAAAGCCTATTTTTTTCAAAAAGAGAATTATCTAAAAGCCTTTGGAAATGTACAATTAGTACAGGGAGATACTTTATTTCTGAATAGTAAATACGCTGAATATAGCGGTAATGAAAAAAAAGCTTTCGCTAAAGGAGATGCTGTTTTAACTTCACCAGACGCAACTTTGCGCACTGATACGATTAATTTTGACAGAAATACTCAAGAAGCATTTTACAATACAAAAGGTACAATAGTCAATAAAGACAATACTTTGGTGAGCAAATCTGGAAGATATTTTGTAAAAGAAAAAAAATTCCAGTTTTTAACTGAAGTTACAATTACAAATCCGAAATATGTAATTAAATCAAACCATTTGGATTATTACAGCAACTCTGGACATACGTATCTTCTTGGTCCTTCAACTATTACTAGTAAAGCTAATTACATTTATACCGAAAAAGGTTTTTATGATACGAAGAAAAACTTAGCCCATTTTCTCCGAAAATCGTACATAAAGTATGATGATCGGCGCATAGAAGGCGATAGTTTATTCTACAATCGAAATACCGAATTTGCTTCGGCAACACGAAATGTAAAAATTACCGATTCTATCAATAAAGGAATTGTAAAAGGCCATTATGCAGAGCTTTACAAACTGAAAGATTCAATGTTTGTAACCAAAAGAGCTGTCGCTGTAAATCTTGTCGAAAATGACTCGGTTTACATTCACGGACAAAAATTAATGGTTACAGGAAAAGAAGGGGAAAGAATTTTAAGAGCTTATAAAAATGTTCGTTTCTACAAAACAGATATGAGCGGTAAATGTGATTCTATACACTCAGATTCTAAAATAGCCTTAACAAAATTGATCGGAAATCCGATTCTTTGGAACGGAGAGAATCAGATTACAGGAGATATAATGCATCTGATTGGCGATAATAAAACAAGAAAAATTGATTCTTTGAAAGTACTCAATAATACTTTTGTCTTATCCAAAGACACGCTCGGAACAGGATTTAACCAAGTCAAGGGACTCAATTTGTTTGGAAAATTCCGGGATGGAAAACTCCATGATGTTGATGTCATAAAAAATACCGAAGTAGTTTACTATATGCGTAATGATGCCAAAGAACTAATTGGAATCAATAAAAATGTCAGCAGTAAAATCAACATGATATTAGAAAATAATGCCATTGAAACTATTACGTTCTTCAACAAAGTAGACGGAGATATTTTTCCTGAAGATGAACTTCCCGAAAATGCTCGTAAACTGAGAGGAATGAAATGGCGAGGTGAGGAAAGAATAAAATCCAAAGATGATATTTTTACCGCAGAAGAAAACGAAGAGAATGACAAACTGATTAAACAAGGAAAAGAGGAAGAAGAAAAAGGCAAAAATGTTCCGCTAAAAGTCAGAAAAGAAACTTTGAATTACGACAAGAAGAATCCTGCTCCTAAAACAGACACGAAAGCTAAAAGCAAGTAGTTTTCAGTCTCAGTGACAGTTTTCAGTCGAAGTTACAGTTTTCAGTCGCGGTCACAGTGTTCAGTTTAGCATTTTACTCAAAACTTTAACTAAGACTACCTTAGAATCTTAGCATCTCAGCAACTTAGAAGCTTAAAAAAATGAATCCAGATTTTATAAAATACCAAGCACAAACCTCTCCTTACCCACTCGGAATGGAAGTTTCGCATGCCGTTGGCTCATACATTTACGATACAAACGATAAAAAATATTTAGATTTCGTAGCCGGAGTTTCTGCTTGCACTTTAGGACATCAGCATCCAAGAGTAAATCAAGCTATAAAAGACCAATTGGATAAATATTCGCACGTAATGGTTTACGGAGAATATTCTCAAAGTCCTGCGGTTCAATACTGCAAAATGATGGCTTCTCTGCTTCCTGAATCTTTAAACAAAACTTATTTGGTTAATTCTGGTACAGAAGCGATTGAAGGTTCATTAAAATTAGCCAAACGCGTTACAGGCCGCAGCCAGCTTATTTCTTGCCACAACGCTTATCATGGAAACACCATGGGATCTATGAGTGTTATGGGATTTGAAGAACGCAAACAAGCTTTTAGACCTCTACTTCCAGATGTTGATTTTATTACTTTCAACAACGAAGAAGATCTGCAAAAAATAACGACTAGAACAGCAGCGATTCTTTTAGAAACTATTCAAGGTGGAGCTGGTTTTATTCAACCAGAAAACAATTTCCTTCAAAAAGTTCGTAAACGATGCGATGAGGTTGGTGCCTTAATGATTGTTGACGAAATTCAGCCAGGTTTCGGAAGAACTGGAAAGCTTTTTGGTTTCCAAAATTACGACGTTGTTCCCGATATCGTAGTGATGGGTAAAGGAATGGGTGGCGGAATGCCAGTTGGTGCTTTTACAGCTTCTGCCGAAAAAATGGATCTTTTAACAGAAAATCCGAAATTAGGGCACATTACCACTTTTGGAGGCCATCCTGTCATTGCGTCAGCTTGCTTAGCAACTTTGCAAGAATTAACTGAAACAAATTTAATGGCAGAAACGCTAGAGAAGGAAAAACTCTTCAGATCGCTTTTGGTACATCCTTTGATTACAGAAGTTAGAGGAAAAGGATTAATGCTTGCCGCAATGACAGAATCGGCAAATATTACCAACGAAGTCATTTTAACTTGTCAAGACAGAGGACTTATTTTGTTCTGGCTTTTATTTGAAGGATGCGCAATACGAATTACACCTCCTTTGACTATTTCTGAAGACGAAATTAGAGAAGGCTGTGCTATTATTTTAGACGTGATGGACGAAATAATGAAAAAGAACAAAAACTAAAACGTAAAATTATTTGAATGCTGTTTTTAATAAAACTGACAGATATTAACATTGACTTTCTCTTTCAAAAAAGCCTTTCGTTACAGATAAAAAAATGACAAACCCGAAGTTAATCCCTTAAGAATAAAAGAGATTTCTTCCCAAAATAGAATAAAAAACGCCATATTTTGTTAATTAAATTGTTCAAAACAATTAATTTCCTATCCTTACAACAATTATATGGTTGCCTAAATTTATATCAGGCTAATTTCAAATATACGAAGTATGCAATTAAGCAACGAAGAAGAAGATTATAACCTATCCCTATCCAAATTTGAGTCGATGTTAAAAACCAACAAAGTACTCTTTTTTGATTCTGAAGAATTCGAAGAAATAATTCTTCATTATTTAGACATAGGTAAGGCTAATTTAGCAAAAAAGGCCTTAAAACTTGCATTAGACCAGCATCCAAAATCTACAGGCTTAAAATTAGTACAAGTAGAAATGCTAGTTTACGATGACAAACTCGACATTGCTGAAAAGCTTTTGAATGAGTTATACGCAATTGAACCTAACAACGAGGAAATCTATATCCAGAAAGCCAATATCTGCTCAAAAAGAGATCAGCACGAAAAAGCAGTCGAACTGCTAAAAATCGCGTTGCAATACACTGATGATTATGCTGATGTGTACAATTTGATTGGAATGGAGTATCTTTTTATGGATAATCTCGAGCTGGCAAAAGAGAATTTTATCAAATGTCTTGAAGAAGACTTAGAAGATCAATCTGCTCTCTATAACGTAGTGTATTGTTTTGAATTTTTAGATCAAAATCAAGAAGCTATTGTATATCTTAACGAATATATCAACAGAAATCCCTACAGCGAAATTGCATGGCATCAGCTTGGACGCCTTCATTATGGCGTAAAAGAATATGAAAATGCTATTCGCGCATTTGATTATGCAACACTGATTGATGATGAATTTTTGGGTGCTTTTATGGAAAAAGCAAAAGCTTATGAACGCCTCAAAAAATACAACGAAGCAATTGAAAGTTATAACAGAACGATCGAATTGGACGATGCAACATCGTATGCATTGCTTCGAATTGGAAAATGTTACGAAAAACTTGGAAATTTAGCGAAAGCGATCCAATATTATAACCAAACTGTTCACGAAGATCCGCTTTTAGACAAAGGTTGGATTGCAATAACAGATTTTCACCTTCGCCAGAAAAACTATCAGAAAGCATTGTTTTTTGTAAATAAAGCATTGGCAATAGACAATCAAAATCGTTTGTACTGGAAAAGATATGCTACAATCAACAAACAGATGAATTTCTTTGAAGAGGCCGAATTTGGTTTTAGAAAAGCGGTTGAATTTGGAGATTATGCATTAGACACCTGGCTATATTGGGTTGATATTCTTCAGTTTTTAGGAGAATTTGAAACTGCTATCCAGACTTTATTGCAAGCTACAGAGTATTTTCCTGAAGAAAATGAAATCGAATACCGTCTGGCTGGGTTGTATTTTATGATTCAAGACAATACAAAAGCTAAATTCCATTTAAGCAACGGATTACGTCTAAACTTTGATAACTATATCTTGATAGAAGATTTGTTCCCGGTAGTTTGGACAAAAAAAACAGTAAAAAATTATATAGAAAAACATCGTAAATAAGAATGGTTGATATTTTATTAAGGAGACGTTTTGGATTATTGGGACGCAACATAAGCTACTCTTTTTCAAAAGGTTATTTTACAGAGAAATTTAATAATGAAGTTTTTGCTGGCAACAGCTATGAGAATTTTGACATTTCTGAGATTAATTACTTCACAGAACTAATTAAAAACAATCCTGATTTAAAAGGATTAAATGTTACGATTCCATACAAAGAACAAGTTATTCCTTTCTTAGATAAATTATCAAAAAAAGCCGCTCTAATTGGCGCTGTGAATACTATTAAATTTACGAAAAGCGGTAAGCTAAAAGGATACAATACCGATTATTACGGATTTAAGAAGTCTTTAAAGCCATTATTAGAGCCTCACCATAAAAAAGCTCTTATTTTAGGAACAGGTGGTGCTTCTAAAGGTGTTGCCTTTGCTTTGGACGAATTGGACATTCCGTACACTTTTGTTTCTAGGGAAGCAAAAGAAAATATTATTGATTATGATTTGATCAATGCGACAACTTTTGACAATTTTCAAATTATAATTAATTGTACACCAGTTGGAACAAGCCCGAATATTGAAGCTTGTCCAAACTTGCCATATGAGTTTTTTACAGAAAAACATATTGCTTACGATTTAATCTACAATCCCGCAGAAACTACTTTCCTGCGAAAAGCAAAAGAAATGGGTGCCGTAATTAAAAACGGGCACGATATGCTTATTTTTCAAGCTGAGAAAGCTTGGAAAATCTGGAACAAATAAAAAATTAAAATGTTAAAGTAATTTTTGTAAATTAGTCTACTCATTTGCAAATAGTTATGAAAAAACAATTACTTTACTTTAGCATTTTTTTTCTTATTACATTCTTTGCAGTTGCCCAAGACGAAGATATAGACAGAAGCAATAGTCCGTTTGCCGAACCCAGATATCATTATTTTCTGCAAACTATTCTATTGTACAATGAATATTTAGACACTAAAAATGGCTCTTATAACACTACAAATTTACGTGTCTTACAGCCAATAGGAAACAAAGCTTGGAATCTGAGATTTGATTTGCCTTTAATTTCAACCAACTCTAATTCTATCAATCAAACCGGACTTGGTGATGTTGGTGCTGGGCTTAGCTTTATTCCTTATTTTAAAAAAAATAATGGAATTGGTCTTAGAACTCGTGTCATCTCAAATTCTGCCGCTGATCCGAGTTTTGGTACCGGAAAATGGGTTGTGATTCCTGCTGGTGTTTTTGCAAAATACTTCAATCAAAAGAAATTTTTATGGATTGCGACCGTCGAACATTCCCAAAGTTTTGCGGGATCAAGCAATCGGAGTGATGTAAGCGTGACGTTACTAGAAAACAACTTATTATGGTTTTTCGGTAAAAATTGGATTGCCACAGATATAGCCTTTAGATACAATTACGTTCTGGATGGCTTTCAAAATAATGCTTTTATGGAATTTGGACGAAAAATTACCCCAACAAACTTAGTTTATGTACACCCTAGCGTAGCTTTTGGTGGTGAAAAATCATATAATTTTGGTATGGAAGTCGGTTTGCTGGTTTTATTTTGATTTAAAACAAACCATATAATTCAGCTTGACTTTTTAAAATTCATATCTTTTTCATTGAAAAATCGTAAAAAATATTATTTACATCTTATCAATTAAAACAACAAAAATTAATATATCATACTGCCAAATTGAATTAAACAATAAGAATTTCATCGCAAATTAGCGTATAAACAAAGGATTTATTTTGTAGTTAGAAACACCTTTACTATCTTTCGCACTGTTTAAAATAAAAACCTTATACATTTTTAAAGATGTTAGAAGAAAAGAATGATAACCTGCATGAAGCAGACGGAAAATCTGGAATCGAAATAAATGATTCGGTAACAAATGATGCAATAGAAATCTCAGATTCTGAAACTTTGACCGAAGATTTGGTCTCAGAAACTGAAAATGAAGCAGCAGAACAAGAAGATGCCCATCAGGAGGCATTAGATGTTATTACCAATTCGAACGCTGCTGAAAGCGAAGACGAAACGCTAAAGGAACGTCATGACATTCCTATGCAAGATTACAATACATTCTCACTAGATGCTCTTGTTGATGAACTTAAAAAACTGGTCAATATAGACAAAGTAATGTCTGTAAAAGATCATATTGAAGAAATCAAAAAAGCCTTTCTATTACAATATCATCATCTTATAGAGGAGAAAAAAGAAGAATTTTTAGCTTCTAATCAAGATCCCAATGAAGAGTTTGAATATCATCTTCCTTTAAAATCAAAATTTGACGAATATTATAATGTTTTTAGAGAAAAAAGAAATTCTCATTTTAAACATTTACAGACCAATTTAAAAAGTAATTTAGAGAATCGTCTGGCTATTGTTGAAGAACTAAAAGAATTAATCAATCCGCAGGAAAACATAAAAGATACTCTTAAGCATTTTAATGAATTAAGAGAAAGATGGAAAAATGCAGGAGCTATTCCAAAAGATAAATACAATCACGTTTGGAATAATTACCATTTCCATGTAGAAAACTTCTACGATTATCTTCACTTAGACCGTGAGGCTAGGGATTTAGATTTTAAACATAACTTAGAATTAAAACAAAAAATTATCGCTCGCGTTGAAGAATTGGTAAATGATGCCGATGTGAGTAAATCTTTCCGTGAGTTACAGGATTTACACAGAATTTGGAAGGAAGAAATCGGACCTGTTTCTAAAGAACACCGTGATGCAATCTGGAATCAGTTTAGTGAACTGACTAAGAAAATACACGACAAGAGAGAGCTTTTATTTGAAAGCCAAAGAGCTAATGAGCAAAAAAATCTTGAAGTTAAAAAAGATATTATCTCCAAAATTGAAGCACTTGGAAGCGAAAAGGTAAATTCTCACTCGCAATGGCTTGTTCAGATTCAAAAAGTAGAAGAACTGAGAAATGAGTTTTTTGTAGCTGGAAAAGTGCCTTCTGAAGTAAATGAAGAAACTTGGGCTACTTTTAAAACTGCCGTTAGAAATTTCAACGCTTTCAAAAATTCTTTTTATAAAGACATTAAAAAAGATCAAAACGATAATCTAAATAAGAAACTAGCTCTTGTTGCAAAGGCTAAAGAATTACAAGAAAGTACCGATTTTCAAGCTACAACTCCTGTAATGAAACAAATCCAGGAAGAATGGAAACAAATCGGGCACGTTCCTAAAAAATATTCAGACAAAATCTGGAAAGAATTTAAGGATGCCTGCAACCATTATTTCGACAAATTAAAAGAGCACAAATCTGAAGAAAACAGTGATGAAGTTGCTGCTTTTGACAATAAAAAGGCTTATTTAGATGTTTTAAGAGCTTTTCAATTGACAGGAGAACATAAAACAGATCTAGACGCAATTAAAGCACATATAGAAACTTGGAAAGGATTTGGAAAAGTTCCTTTTTCAAGAAGACACATTGAAGGAAAATTCAATAAAATTTTAGACGCTCTTTTTGAAAAACTAAGTTTAAGCAAAAAGGAATCTGAAATGATGCGCTTTGCAAACCGCATTGATTCTCTAACTGACAGCAATGATACCCGTAAATTAGACAATGAAAAAATCTTTATTATGCGCAAAATTGAGGAAGTTCAAAATGAAATTTTCCAATTAGAAAATAACATTCAGTTCTTTGCCAATACGAAAAATGCCAAAAAAGAGAATTCAATAGTTACAGAAGTTCGTAAAAACATTGCAATTCATAAAGAAAGCCTTGACGTATGGAAAGATAAATTGAAGCAACTTCGAAACTTAGGTCAAGAGTAATTCTAGTCGAATTCTAAAAATATTAAAGTGTAACAAGCAATAGTTACACTTTTTTTTGTGCTCACTTTTTAACGCAAAGTCCACAAAGATTTTTAAATATATGAGGTTTTATAAAAACACACAGTTCGCAAAGCTTTACTTAAAAACTTTGCTTGCTTTGCGTTAACCTTTGTGCACACTTTGCGGTTAAAACTCACCCAGCCTAAAATCCAAAACTTAACAACACAATTAAATTTCATAAAACTTATTCTGCAAAATATTGATTATATTTGAGTTACCACTTTTCATTAACATCAAACGAATAACATTTAATACTAATTTTTAAATAAGAAGAATATGAAATTTACAAGAAAAGCACACGCCAACTGGAAAGGAACTGGTATGGAAGGAAAAGGAACAATCAGCACACAAAGTACAACTTTAGACAATGCACAACTGTCTTTTAAAACAAGATTTGCTGACGGCGTTGGAACAAATCCGGAAGAATTGGTTGCTGCAGCTCATTCTGGCTGTTTTACGATGCAATTAAGCTTTTTACTTAACGAAGCAGGTTTTACTGCCGATGATTTAACTACAGAAGCTACAGTAACTTTTGAAGACGGATCAATCACTTTGATTCACTTAGATTTAAAAGGTAAAGTTCCATCGATATCTGCAGAAGAATTTGCTTCTACAGCTGCAAAAGCAAAAGAAATCTGTCCAATTTCAAAACTGTTAAATACAACTATCACTTTATCTGCTGAATTAATCAGTTAAGAACATAAAAAAAACCATCCGCCAGGCGGATGGTTTTTTCTTTATTTTAAAACTAACAATTACATTTTTGCTTTTAAAGCTTTAGCTTCTGCAGTCATTTCAAGAGCACTATAAACTCCTAATAATGTTTTAGAAACATCCTCGTTTTTAGGATCTAATTCATTTGCTTTTTTAAGGTAAGGAATAACTCCTTTGAAAACAGCCTCTCTTTGTGCTTTTAAAACATCGTAACGTTTCATATCTTTAGCAGAAGTACCCAATTTATTCATTTCATCAATGATTGGCTTTTCAGCTTCTAATTTTAAAGCAGCAAGGTTTAAGTAAGCATTTGTATAATTAGGATTGATTTCAATTGCTTTTAAGTAATACTTCTCTGCGTCAGCATTATTTTTAGCTCCAGCGCTAATCACCCCTAAATTGAACACTAAATCAGCATTGTTTGGATCTTTTTCTAAAGCCTCACCAACTAATTTTTTGTACATATCGAAGTCTTTAGTCTCTAAATACAAATTAGCTTCAGTTAAAATCAAAGAAGTATCATCTGGATTTGCTTTTCTAGCGTCAGCGATTGCTTTTTTAGCATCTTCTGTACGTCCTTTTTGAACTAAAATTAGGGCTAAGTTTTTGTATATCTCACCTCTTTTAGAAGGAATAGCTTCAGTTTTAGGTTTTTCGTGAGTTCCTAATTTTACAGCTAAATCTCTTTCTTTAGCATTAGCAAAACTATCATCATTTCCAGAAGCTTTGTTTACAGCTGTGTACAATGTTCCTTTTCCTGAATAATTTAATTTTTTCAACTCTTCATACATTGGTAAAGCAAGATCAAAATCTTGTGAATTTACAGCTGTAGAGGCTGCATAGTACAAGTTAATAGTATCTTTTTTGTCTAATTCATATGCTTCGTACAATTTTTTAGCGCCTTCGACATGTTTGTTTGCCTGTGTGTCAGCAATTGCAGAATTAATCAGCAAACCTTTAATGTTTGTAATTGAAGCTGCTGCTTGTGTAGAATATTTTTGTTTTCCAGAAGTTTTTTCTACTTCAATTAATTTTTTGTAGCTATCAGCTGCTGCTGATAAGTTTTTACTTTCTTCAACCTTTTTATTAGCAAGTTCAAGAAAAGCATTTCCTTGAACGAAATAATATTGAGCCTGCTCTGTATCTTTAGCATTTGCAATTAAGCTCTCTGCATCTTTTAATTGCGCAAGAGCACCTTGTGCATCTCCACCTTTTAATGCTTTTTCAGCATTTTTAATTTGATCTTTTTGCGCAAACGTAGCTACAGAGATCAGTAATGCTGATGCAAGTATTACATATTTACTTTTCATAATGATATTTGTTTGTATTTAATTTTTGTTTTTACCTATTCTTCAGACTCTTCATCTTCTCCTTCAGCATCATCCTCGTCCTCTACTTCATCATCAGAGTCGTCATCCTCTTCTACAGACCCGTCATCTTCAAGAACTTCCATATCTGGCTTCACTCTCTCAATTGTAGATTCAATCACATTACCGTCTTCGTCCACTTCTACTTCTTCTGCATCATCTTTCATTACTGTTGTAACGGCAGCGATAGAATCTTTACCTTTAAGGTTAATCAATCTAACACCTTGAGTCGCACGTCCCATAACACGTAAATCTTCAATTGCCATTCTGATAGTTAATCCAGATTTGTTGATAATCATCAAATCATCTGCATCAGTAACAGCATTGATAGAAATCAGTTTTCCTGTTTTCTCCGTGATATTAAGCGTTTTAACCCCTTTACCTCCACGATTTGTAATTCTATATACATCTTCTCCATCTTCATCAACCAATTTGGTACGTTTTCCGTATCCATTTTCAGTTACAACTAAAATCTGAGATTCCGTAATATCATTTTTATCCACCGTAACCATTCCGATTACTTCATCCGTTTCGTCTTTCAAAGTAATTCCACGAACTCCAGAAGCTGTTCTTCCCATCGGACGTGTTTTAGTCTCTTCAAAACGAACTAATTTACCAGATTTAACAGCTAAGATAATTTGACTTTCTCCGTTTGTCAACTGAGCTCCAAGCAACTCATCGCCTTCTTTAATTGTAATAGCCGCAACTCCATTTGCTCTTGGCTTAGAATATTTCTCTAAAGAAGTTTTCTTCACCTGACCTTGTTTTGTCACCATTACAAGATTATGCGTATTGATATAATCTTTATCTTTTAAATCTTGTGTACAAATGAAAGCTTTTACTTTATCATCGCTTTCAATATTCACCAAGTTCTGGATTGCTCTACCTTTAGCAGTTTTGCTACCTTCCGGAATTTCATAAACACGCATCCAGAAACATTTTCCTTTTTGAGTAAAGAACATCATATACTGGTGGTTTGTCGCCACAAACATGTGCTCTAAGAAATCCTGATCTCTTGTTCCAGCACTTTTCTGTCCAACTCCTCCTCTATTTTGAGTTTTGTACTCAGATAAATTTGTACGTTTGATATAGCCTGCATGCGAAATAGTAATGACTACATTTTCGTCAGCAATTAAATCTTCAATACTTACATCACCTCCAGAATACTCGATTTTAGAACGTCTTTCGTCACCGTATTTATCACGAATTTCCGTAAGCTCTTCTTTAATTAAATCAATTCTCAAATTAACATCTGCCAATAAAGCTTTTAAATGCTCTATTAATTTCATTAATTCATCAAATTCAGCTCTTAATTTATCTTGCTCCAGACCTGTTAACTGACGCAAACGCATCTCAACAATTGCACGAGCCTGAATATCTGATAATTTAAATCTTTCGATTAATTTCTCTCTAGCTTCATCTGTATTTTTAGAACCTCTAATTAACGCGATTACTTCGTCGATATTATCAGAAGCAATAATTAATCCTTCTAAAATATGTGCTCTTTCTTCTGCTTTACGCAATTCGAATTGTGTTCTTCTAACTACTACATCATGACGGTGCTCAATAAAATAGTGAATCATATCTTTCAGATTCAGTAATTGAGGACGTCCTTTTACTAATGCAATATTGTTTACACTAAACGAAGATTGCAACTGAGTGTATTTGTATAAAGTATTTAAGACTACGTTTGGCGTAGCATCGCGTTTTAAGATATAAACGATACGCATACCAGTTCTATCCGACTCGTCGCGGATATTGGCAATACCTTCGATTTTTTTCTCGTTAACCAAATCAGCCGTACGTTTGATCATTTCGGCTTTATTAACTTGATATGGAATTTCGGTAACGATGATGCATTCTCTTCCGTCGACCTCTTCAAAACCGACTTTAGCACGCATTACAATACGTCCCCTACCTGTTTTAAAAGCTTCACGAACACCTTCATATCCGTAGATAATACCTCCTGTAGGGAAATCAGGCGCTTTAATATGAGTTATTAATTCATCTACTTCAATATCGTTATTATCAAGATATGCTAAAGTACCGTTGATAACTTCAGTTAAATTGTGTGGTGGCATGTTTGTCGCCATACCAACTGCAATACCTGTTGCTCCATTTACTAATAAAGTAGGAACTCTTGTTGGCATTACTTTTGGCTCGTATATCGTATCGTCAAAGTTCAATTGAAAATCAACTGTTTCTTTTTCGATATCGGCCATAATCTCTTCAGAAATTTTACGCATTCTGGCCTCAGTATAACGCATTGCTGCAGGACTGTCTCCATCGACAGATCCAAAGTTACCCTGTCCGTCAACTAATAAATAACGCATACTCCATTCTTGCGCCATACGCACCATTGCATCATAAACAGAGGTATCACCGTGCGGGTGATACTTACCCAGAACCTCCCCTACAATTCTCGCAGACTTTTTGTGAGCAGATCTTGAAGTTACACCTAAATCATACATTCCGTAAAGAACTCTTCGGTGCACTGGTTTTAAGCCATCTCTAACATCCGGAAGTGCTCTCGATACAATTACTGACATCGAATAATCGATGTAAGCTGATTTCATTTCATCCTCAATGTTAATAGGAATTAACTTTTCTCCTTCAGACATAAGTTGTTATGTTTAAATAATTATATTAGTTTCAAAGCGTGCCAAGATACGTTTTTTTAAAATTTTTTCAGCTATTTCCTTACACTTATTTAAATGATTTATTAACAACTTTATTTTGGCTTTTAGTTAATAAATTAAACGTTTTTTAACTCTTTTATTGTCTTTTTTTTCGTCTATTAGCTGACAGGAGATGTCGATGGGTACGGTTTTTGTTTTTAAAACTGTAATTCACTAAATTTACAATACCAATTATATATTATGGATGATAATTTTTCACCAAGAGTAAAAGATGTAATTACGTACAGTAAGGAAGAGGCTCTACGTTTAGGGCACGACTTTATTGGCACAGAACATCTTATGCTAGGTATTTTAAGAGATGGTAACGGAAAAGCTATTCATATACTTAATAACCTAGCTGTCGATTTAGATCATTTACGCAGAAAAGTAGAAATACTAAGCCCTGCCAACCTGAGCGTTGAAGTAAATGCAGAAAAGAAAAACCTTCATCTTACCCGACAGGCCGAAAGAGCCCTGAAGACCACTTTTCTTGAAGCAAAAGTATTTCAAAGTTCATCGATTAGCACGGCACATTTGCTGTTATGTATCTTGAGAAACGAAAACGATCCAACAACCAAGCTACTGAATAAACTAAAAATAGATTATGATGTGGCTAAAGAACAGTACTTAAATATGACTCCAAACGAAGAAGAATTCTTAGAAAACTTGCCAAGAAACGAATCATACAATGACGATTCAGGACAAGATGACAGTCTTAAAGAAAGCAGTTTTAATAATCCTGCCAATAAGTCAAACAAAAAATCTAAAACCCCAGTTTTAGATAATTTTGGGAGAGATTTAACAGAAATGGCTGAGGAAGGGAAATTAGACCCTGTTGTAGGACGAGAAAAAGAAATTGAGCGTGTATCGCAAATTTTAAGCCGTAGAAAAAAGAACAATCCGCTTCTTATTGGAGAACCTGGAGTTGGTAAATCTGCTATTGCAGAAGGACTTGCTTTACGTATCATTCAAAAGAAAGTATCTCGTATTCTTTTCCATAAACGTGTTGTTACTCTAGATTTAGCAAGCTTAGTAGCTGGAACTAAATACAGAGGACAATTTGAAGAAAGAATGAAAGCCGTAATGAACGAGCTTGAGAAAAACGATGATATTATTCTTTTCATTGATGAGATCCACACTATTGTAGGAGCTGGAGGAGCAACTGGTTCACTTGATGCTTCAAACATGTTCAAACCTGCTTTAGCAAGAGGCGAAATACAATGTATTGGTGCTACTACTCTTGACGAGTACAGACAATATATTGAGAAAGACGGTGCTTTAGAAAGACGTTTCCAGAAAGTAATTGTTGAACCAACTTCTGTTGAAGAAACAATCGCTATTTTGAACAATGTAAAAGACAAATACGAAGATCATCACAACGTAACTTATACTCCAGAAGCTATTGAGGCTTGCGTTAAGCTAACAAACAGATATATGTCTGAGCGTTTCTTGCCAGACAAAGCGATTGATGCGATGGACGAAGCTGGTTCACGTGTACACATCACTAACATTGATGTTCCAAAACAAATTTTGGATTTAGAGCGTCAATTGGAAGAAGTTCGCGAAATGAAAAATATGGTTGTTAAAAAACAAAAATATGAAGAAGCAGCCAAACTTCGCGATGATGAAAAACGTATCGAAAAAGATCTTGCTTTAGCACAAGAACAATGGGAAGAAGATTCTAAAAACAACAGAATTGAAGTTACAGAAGATAATGTAGCCGATGTTGTTTCTATGATGACTGGAATTCCTGTAAATAGAATTGCACAAACAGAGAGCAACAAATTGGCTCAATTGCCTGAATTGATTCAGAATAAAGTAATTGGTCAAAATGAAGCCGTTCTTAAAATTGCACGTTCTATTCAACGTAACAGAGCTGGACTTAAAGATCCGAACAAACCAATTGGTTCATTTATTTTCTTAGGTCAGACTGGTGTTGGTAAAACGCAATTGGCTAAAGTATTAGCAAAAGAATTATTTGATTCTGAAGATGCTTTAGTTCGTATCGATATGAGTGAATACATGGAGAAATTTGCAATTTCTCGTTTAGTTGGAGCGCCTCCAGGATACGTTGGTTACGAAGAAGGTGGTCAATTGACTGAGAAAGTTCGTAGAAAACCTTACTGTGTGGTTCTTTTAGATGAGATCGAAAAAGCGCATCCAGATGTATTCAACATGATGCTTCAAGTTTTAGATGACGGATATTTGACTGATAGTTTAGGTCGCAAAATTGACTTTAAAAATACGATCATTATCATGACATCTAACGTTGGTGCACGTCAGTTAAAAGATTTCGGACAAGGTGTTGGATTCGGAACTGCTGCAAGAACAGCTCAGGCTGATGAAAATTCAAAAAGCATTATCGAAAATGCATTGAAGAAAACTTTTGCTCCTGAGTTCTTAAACAGAATTGATGACGTAATTGTATTTAACGCATTAGAAAAAGCTGATATCGATTTGATTATCGAAATCGAATTGAAAAAACTATATTCTCGTATTGCAGAGTTAGGCTACAAATTAAGCTTAACTGACAAAGCAAAAGCGTTTATTGCCGAAAAAGGTTTTGATAAACAATTTGGAGCTAGACCGCTGAAAAGAGCAATTCAGAAATATGTTGAAGATTTGTTAGCCGAAGAAATCATCACTTCAAAAATTCATTCTGGTGATGAAATCATGATGGACTTAAAAGATGATTCACAAGAATTATCAGTTGAGATTCACAAAGCCGAAGAGCCAACGAATCAATAAATTAGTCAAAATTTATAACATTCATAATATGCCCGTTACGTTTTCATAACATAACGGGTATTTTTTTTATTAAAAATCACTATCTTTAGTAAAAGCAAATAGCTATTTTTGAATTTAAATTCTATAATAAAAAAACAAAATATGCTTCAAAACAAAGTCATTTTAGGTAGCGAAGAATGGTGCTCATTTCCAGAACTTGGAATCCCGACAATTAAAGCTCGTGTAGATTCTGGTGCCAAAACTTCGGCAATGCATGCTTTAAACATAGCTCCTTTTATAAAAAATGATGCCAATTGGGTTAAATTTGATATCAATCCAATTCAGAATAATATTAAAACTGTTATTCACTGCGAAGCGCCACTTGTAGATAAAAGGATTGTTAAAAGCTCAAGTGGTTTTAGAGAACACCGTTATGTTATTCAAACTAGTCTAAAAATTGGCGATACAAAATGGCCAATCGAAATGACTTTGACCAATCGCGATTCTATGGGATTTAGAATGCTTTTAGGACGCGAAGCGATGAGCGGAAGGGTTTTGGTCGATCCTGAACAAAAATACTTATTAGGACAGCCTACAGCAGAATCTTTAAAAGAATTATATCAAAATTCAGAAAAAGCAAAAACAGGTTTGCGAATTGGTCTTTTGGCCAGTAATCCTGAATTGTACAGCAATAAAAGAATCATGGAAGCCGGCGAAATGCGCGGGCACGAAATGCATTTCTTAAACATCAAGGAATGCTACATGAAATTGGATGCCAAAAAACCTGAAATTCATTACAGAGGCGGAACGATTCTAAACGAGTTCGACGCCATTATTCCTAGAATCCGTCCAAGTATTACTTTTTACGGCTGTGCTTTAACGCGTCAGTTTGAGGCATTGAAGGTTTTTGTTTTGAATTCGGCAACAGCTATAACTCAGTCTCGAGACAAATTATATTCTTTACAATTATTATTGAATAGCGGAATTGACATCCCAACAACAGGATTTGCCAATTCTCCGCTAGATACAGACAATTTAATTAAAATGGTTGGCGGTTCACCTTTAATTGTGAAATTATTAGAAGGAACACAAGGAAAAGGGGTTGTTTTGGCCGAAACCAAAAAAGCTGCAGAAAGTGTTATCAATGCTTTCAAAAGTTTAAATGCCAATATTTTGGTTCAAGAATTCATTAAAGAAGCAAACGGAAAAGATATTCGCTGTTTTGTAATTGATGGAAAAGTTGTTGCGGCAATTCAGCGTGAAGCAATGCCGGGCGAATTTAGAGCCAACATTCACCTTGGCGGAACTGCTTCTGTCATCAAAGTAACAGCCGAAGAAAAAAAGATTGCTATTAAAGCCGCAAAAGCAATGGATTTGAAAGTTGCTGGAGTTGATATTATACGTTCCTCTAAAGGCCCATTATTGCTTGAAGTCAACTCTTCTCCAGGTCTTGAAGGAATCGAAGGCGCAACCAATAAAGATGTTGCCGGAGAAATGATAAAAGCGATTGAAAAGAATTTCAAACTCTAAATTAAGTTCATTTAAACTTAATATCTCGTAAATAATTTAGCAGCTTTGTCAAAGTTTAAAACTCTGACAAAGCTTTTTTATTTAACTTTAAAATAAAAAACATGACTTTTCCTTATTTAGATATAATCATACGAAGCGTTGCCGTTTATTTCTTTATGACAATTGCTTTACGAATATTTGGCAAAAAAGAACTTTCTCAATTAAACACAGCCGATGTAATTCTTATTTTATTAATCAGTAACTCTGTTCAGAATGCAATGGTTGGTCCTGACACCAGTTTAATTGGAGGTTTGATTGCCGCTTTGGTCTTATTTACAATCAATTTTACAATTAAAAAACTAACAAAGAGATTCAAAACTCTTAGCGATTTAATTCTTGATAAACCTGAAATATTAATTCATAATGGGGTTTTAGATTTTAAAACTTTAAGCAGATTAGATGTTTCGCACGAAGAATTAAAAGAAGCGGCAAGAGAACATGGTTTAGAACATCTTACAGACATTAAACTTGCCATGCTTGAAATTGACGGAACTATAAGCGTTATTTCAGCCGATAAAAAACATCTTAAACAAACACATTACAAACGAAAACACAATCATAAAAACCTGCAAAAGCTTTAATTTCCAACCTGAATTCTAATAGCACCTAAACCGTCTTTAAAATCATCTGCTTTTTCGTATTTTGGGGTTACGATTTCTTTCCCTTCCTTATTAATAAAACCATATTTTCCACTCAATTTTACCACAGCGATTCCATCTTTAAAAGATTCAATTGCATCATATTTAATTGGAGTCATTTCTTTTCCTGTTTTATCAATCAATCCATATTTATCGCTTGATTTCACTTGAATTAATTCATCGTTTAAAATCATGAAATCATATTTTACCGGCACGATTTCTTTTCCTTCGTTATCCAAAAGACCATATTTATTTTCCTGTTTTACAATAGACACATTATCTTTAAAATAAAAATTCATATCGTACTTAACGGGAACTACAATTTTCCCTTCCTCGCTAATCACTCCGAACTTATTGTTAGAATTCACTACTGCAAAACCTTCTTTAAAATTTTGGACATGATCGTAAATTGGCGCAACAACCTCTTTTCCAATTTGATCTACAATGCCGAATTTGCCACTTAATTTCACAACTGCAAACCTATCTGCAAACTCAATTATTTCGTCATATTTCGGAGTTATTTCTTCTCCAATCACATCTATAAAACCCCACTTATTATTCAGTTTTACAGCTATGATTTCAGGAGATAAAGTTTTTGCATCATCATATTTTTTAGTTAGCAAAACATCTGAAGACTTAATTAAATATTGAGTTTTAGTATTTTTATTGCTTACAGCTATCCAATTCTGCTTATTAATTATTTCATCATAAATACAGCGAATAACTTCTTTTCCAGTTTTATCTACTACTCCACTTTTGCCTTTTAATTGCACAATAGCAAACCCATTTTCAAAAGTAGCAATTCCATCGTATTTGCAAGGAACTATTTCTTTTCCTGTCTGATCAACAAAGCCGTATTTAAAAGTTTTTTCTTTTAATTGAGCAAAACTAATTTTTACAATCAGCATTAAAATCAATACAATTATTCTCTTCATTTATTTAAAATATTAAACTATTTATAAAAGTCAGCGAAATGGGCTATTAATATAGCCTCTAAAAGTTTTTAGCTTTTACTTTAAAACAAATTAAAACAAAAAAAACCGATTTCAGATTTGAAATCGGCTTTTAAAATTATTTTACCGCACTAATTTTAACAGGCGGATTTGTTATTCTTTTTATCATCCAAAATAAACATACCATTAATAATAATACCGTTAGAATTAATAAAGGTAGATATCCAATTGCTTTAGAAAGCTTTACAAAAATATAAACGTACCATTTTACAATCATTGTTCGTCTTGGCTCCCATGTTTCAAGTTCATAAGAAAACCATGTTAATCCACCTCCAATAATTGCAATAATTGCAATAAAAATTCCTGGTAATGAGGCTGCACTTAAAGCTGTTAACTGTTTTTCTTCTCTTTTAAACCCTAGTTGTCTAAAATTTTCCTTGAAAGTTCTTTCCGCTGATTTAGCTGTATCTGTATCTTTGAACTCTACATTTTTGTAACTTGTTCCCTCACTGTTTTTTACTCCAAACATAATACAAGTGTCATTATCAGGCTCGAATTCGTATTCAAAGATTTCTTCAATTTTTATTGTCGATTCAAAAAAAGAAGCATTGAAAGTCTCTCTATTCATCTTTTCAATACTCAAATTAGCATCTTCTACTGTAATTTCACTTATTATATAATTTGAGTAGATCAAAACTACCATTTCCTTATCTCCATCAAAAATTAATGGCTTCTCAAAAACTGTTTTCATTTTTATGATTTATTGAATTAAGCTATTGATAACTACCTATCAATATTTTTGCAAAAGTCATGTAAGCACAAAACAGTTATTACCCGAATAAGCTTTAATAATTTCATTTTAAGACAATTATTAAACTCCTATTCTCAAACAAAAAAACTCCGATTTCAAATTGAAATCGGAGTTTTATATTTAGTCAAAATGCGATTTATATCTCACATTTCGTAATAATCATTTTATTAAATAAATACGCTTAGAATAAAATAAACCAAACCTGCTAATAAAGCTGAAATTGGAATAGTTAAGATCCAAGCCCAGATTAAACTTACTGTAACTCCCCATCTAACGGCAGAAACACGTTTTGTTAATCCAACTCCAATAATAGAACCTGTAATTGTATGCGTTGTACTTACTGGAATTTTTAAGTGTTCTGTAAAGTAAAGTGTCAAAGCACCTGCAGTTTCAGCTGCAACACCTTCAAACGAACTTACTTTAGTAATTTTAGACCCCATTGTTTTCACAATTTTCCATCCACCGCTTAAAGTTCCCGCAGCAATGGCAGAATAACATGCTAACGGAATCCAGCTTGGCATTACACCTTTAATACCTGCATCGTCATTTGGAAGCACAACATCTAACCAAGCATCCATATGAACTCCTGGATTTGTATTAATGTAAACCGCTACAGCTGCAGCAATAATACCCATTACTTTTTGAGAATCGTTTCCTCCGTGACCTAAACTAAATGCCGCAGAAGACAATAATTGCATTTTCTTTAAAGCTGCATCTGCTTGATGAAGATTCAAACTACTGAATATCAAACAGAATCCACTTACTGTTAAGATAATAAAGGCTACTAAAAACCATTTAATATTATGAGAATCAAATACTACACTCCAGAAGTGAGAATCGAAACGAGGTTTTCCATGCTCTAGAATTTCTTCATAAGAAACCATTTGAGTATAAACAAACCAAATCGTGGCAAGCATTAAAGCTACAGTAAAGATTTTTGGTCCGATACTTTTACGCGAAGCATTTAATAACCAAATTGAAATTAAATACGATGCTAAAACCCCTAAAAGTGGCGCCAATACAATAAAAGCGATGATAATAAGAACTCCCGAAGGCATTCCGCCGTCTTTACCGGCCTTATACCAGCTTACAATTTCATACCAGTAGTGAGTCGCTCCGTCTTCTCCAACATAACCAGAGAAACCATGAACTGCAATAGCATGCGCTACAGCTGCTCCAGCAAAACCTCCAATTAAAGTGTGCGAAGAACTTGAAGGAATACCTAACCACCAAGTCAATAAATTCCAACAGATTGCTGCAATTACTCCGGCTAGGATAACAACAAGGTTAATTTCCATAGTGTGCGCTGTTTTAGCAACAGTATCCGCAACACCAAATCCGAAAACCCAATACGCCAGAAAGTTAAAAAATGCTGCCCAGACTACCGCCTGAAAAGGTGTCAAAACCTTTGTTGCAACAACAGTCGCTATAGCATTTGCCGCATCATGAAAACCATTGATGTAATCAAAAATTAAGGCAAGTACTATAATTAATATAAGTAGCGTCATAAAATTATAACTTCAGAATGAAAAATTGAATTAAGAATGTTTTACAGAAATAGATTCTAGTATGTTCGCAACACTCTTACATTTGTCTGTTGCTGATTCTAAAACAGATAACACCTCTTTATACTTAATGATATTTTTAGCGTCTGTTTCGTTTTCAAAAATTTCAAAAACTGCTTTGTTATAAACGTTATCAGATTTGTTTTCTAGTTTGTTGATTCTAGCACACGCATCTTTAATAACTTTAAAATTCTGTAGGTTTCTCAACTCTTTTACCGCACTGTCAATGTTCTGACAAGCTTCAAGGTTGATTTCAGTCATCTTTCTGATAGATTTTGTAATCTTATCAACTTGATACAATCTCATACGGCTAGATGCACCGTGAAGGTAATCTGCAACGTTATCAATTGAAGTGATTAATGTATGAATATCTTCTCTGTCAAACGGAGTGATAAAGTTTCTGCTTAACTCCAAGTTTGTCTGACGAGTAATGTCTTCTCCTTTTTGTTCTAATTCGTCAATTTTTTGAAAAAGAATTTCTCTTTCTTTTAATGGTAAATTTACAGCTTCGTGTAAGTTAGATGCTAATTCAATTAAATTGCTAGAAGCCTCTTCAAAAAGTGGAAAGAATTTTTTGTCTTTCGGCACTAAAAATTGGAAAATACTGTTTATTGACATTGTTTTATTTTTGATAGTGCAAAATTACCTTCAATAACACGTTCCTGTGTTAAGCCATTGTTAACAAATCGTTTTCAATTTGAAAACTCTCAAGGAATAAAACCGTGTTTTCTATGTCATTATGTAAGATTCTGTCTTCTTTTACCAAAGGCACCACTTCTCTGTAGCTGTTTAAGAACATTTCGATAAAATCACTTGATTTTAGAGGCTCTCTGTACGCTATAGCCTGAGAAGCATTTAATAATTCGATTGCCAAAATACGCTCTAAATTATCTAAAATTCGTAAGGCTTTTGTAGCTCCGTTTGCTCCCATGCTCACGTGATCTTCTTGACCGTTACTTGAAACAATACTATCGATACTTGCCGGAGTAGCCAATTGTTTGTTCTGGCTTGCAATACTCGCTGCTGTATATTGTGGAATCATAAATCCTGAATTCAATCCTGGATTATCAACCAAAAATGCTGGAAGATTACGTAATCCAGAAATCAATTGATAGGTTCTTCTTTCAGAAATACTTCCTAATTCTGCCAAAGCAATTGCCATAAAGTCTAAAGCTAAAGCTAAAGGTTGTCCGTGGAAATTCCCTCCCGAAATAATCTGATCAGCTTCGATAAAGATATTAGGATTATCGGTTACCGAATTGATTTCTGTTTTGAATACTTTTCTAACATAATCGATCGCATCTTTTGAACCTCCGTGAACCTGTGGCATACAACGGAAAGAATACGGATCTTGAACGTGTTTCTTTTCTTGAGCAATAATTTCGCTTCCTTCTAAAAATTCAGTAATACGCTGCGCCGTTACAATCTGCCCTTTGTGCGGACGTATATAATGTATCAATTCGTTAAACGGCTCAATTCTTCCATCAAAACCTTCTAATGAAATAGTTCCGATTAAATCTGCCAAGTATGAATATTTATAAGCTTTAATTAAAATATGAGCTCCGTAAGCACTCATAAATTGCGTTCCGTTCAACAGAGCCAAACCTTCTTTTGACTGTAAAACAATAGGTTCCCAGTTAAAATGTTTTAAAACTTCAGCAGAAGCTACTTTTTTTCCTTCAAACAATACAACTCCTTCTCCAATTAAAGGCAAAGACAAATGCGCCAAAGGAGCTAAATCTCCAGAAGCTCCAAGAGAGCCTTGAGTATATATTATCGGAAGAATATCATTATTATAAAAATCAACCAAACGTTGCAATGTGATTAGCTGAATTCCAGAATGTCCATAGCTTAAAGATTGGATTTTCAACAGAAGCATCATCTTCACAATCTCAGCAGGAACTTCCTCTCCAGTTCCGCAAGAGTGCGATTTTACTAAGTTTTCTTGAAGTTTAGATAAATTCTCGTTAGAGATTTTTACACTATACAAAGATCCGAAACCTGTATTGATACCATAAATTGGTGCAGTATGCGATGCCATTTTCTTATCTAAATAATCACGGCATTTTTGAACATTTACTTTAGCTTCTTCAGATAATTCAAGTATTTTATTTTGACTTAAAATTTCTTGTAAAGTTTCTAAAGTGATAGTTTCTGAACTTATATAATGGATCTCTCTCATGATGATTGTAAATTTTAAACGCCAAAATTCAACAAATCAATATTAAAAAGCAACAATTTATCACAATAATTAAGATTTCTATAAAAGCTCTTAACATACTTTAAAGAGCATTTCAGATCAAAATTTCTCTTTTTCACCTGTTTTCCATATGTTTTTGACCTAAACATCAATCCCTTGCAAAGGTTCATTCTATAAAAACAGGTATTCAAAATATATCAAAACATCAATTTAGCATATTCAATTTTAACAAATACTCAATATTGATTTATAGAGATTTGAATTATTAAAATATTCGTAAAAAAGCTTTTTGGGTTTTTAACTCTTATAAAAAGCTGTACTTTTGAAAAATCAAAAATGAAAAATAACAGCATAAAATATCAATCTTCGATTATTACAACTCAAACAGGAGTTGCAATTGCTGCTACCATTATTTCTACTACAACAACTACTACCCCTTAGGGGTATACATTTTTACATATAATCCGGGTTATCTATACTTTTTTCTAAAAAGAAGAAAGGTATTGGATAGATGAAAACATTTACAAAAAAAATAGTCATAGTTTTCAGTTTCAGTTCACAGTCGACAAACCTTTGAACCTTTGTTACTCAAAATCTTTGCACCTTATTAAAAAATATCACTAAAATGAAAGTATTAAAATTTGGCGGAACTTCGGTTGCCAATGCTCAAAATATAAAACTCGTTCTCGAAATTGTTAACCAAAAAGCGAAACAGGATCAATTAGTTGTTGTTGTATCTGCCTTAAGTAAAGTAACTGATTTATTGCAATCTGCAGCAGCAAAAGCAGCAGCAAACGACGAAAGCTTTAGAGAAGTTGTGGCTGAAATTGAGAAAAAACACCTTGACACTTTAAAAGAACTTATTCCGGTAAGCGAGCAAAGTAGTTTGTTGAGCCACGTAAAAAGAATTATCAACCATCTAGAAACTTTATTAGACGGATGTTTCTTGCTTGGCGAATTATCTCCTAGAACTGCTGATACAATTTTAAGTTTTGGTGAATTGCTTTCTTCATTCATCATCGCTCAAGCGTATCAGCAAATCAGTAAAGATGCAGTTTACAAGGATAGTCGCGAATTAATTAAAACAGATAACAACTTCGGAAAAGCTGTCGTTAATTTTGAAGTTTCTAATAAATTAATCCCAGAATATTTTGCTTCTAATCAAGCCAGAATCAATATCATGCCTGGATTTATTGCACAGACTTTAGACGGAATCACTTCCACTTTAGGTCGCGGTGGATCTGATTATACTGCAGCCATTATCGCTGGAGCAATCAATGCTGAACAATTAGAAATCTGGACTGACGTAAACGGAATGTTTACTGCAAATCCGAAAATTGTAAAACAAGCACAGCCAATTTCGAATATCTCTTATCAGGAAGCAATGGAATTGTCGCATTTTGGAGCAAAAGTTTTATATCCGCCAACAATTCAGCCTGTTTTAAGAAAAAATATTCCGATTTTAATCAAAAATACTTTTGAGCCAGAAGCTGAGGGAACTTTAATTTCTAATCAGGTTTCATCAAAAGATACAGTTGTAAAAGGAATCAGCCATATCGATCATATTTCACTTTTAACTCTTGAAGGTCCAGGAATGATTGGAGTTGCAGGTTCGTCAAGACGTTTATTTGAAGTATTGTCTCAGGAAAAAATCAACGTAATTTTTATTACTCAGGCTTCTTCTGAGCACTCAATCTGTATCGGAATTTTGAATTCTGATGCTGATAATGCCGAAGCAGCAATCAATAGAGCATTCGAAATCGAAATTTCTCAAAACAAAATCGATCCTTGTTATGTAGAAAAAGACCTTTGCATTATTGCTCTAGTTGGTGAAAACATGAAAAATCACCAAGGTTTAAGCGGAAGAATGTTCTCTACTTTAGGAAAAAACAACGTAAACATTCGCGCCATTGCACAAGGTGCTTCTGAAAGAAACATTTCGACTGTAATTAACGAAAGAGACGTTAAAAAAGCGTTGAATACTTTGCACGAAAATTTCTTCGAAGAAAACACAAAACAGCTCAACTTATTTGTAATGGGAGTTGGAAATGTGGGCGAAAAATTCATCGAGCAGATTCACAATCAAAGAAAGTTTTTAAAAGATAATTTAAAGATAAACGTTCGCGTAATCGCTTTGTCTAATTCTAGAAAAATGGTATTTGACGAAGACGGAATTTCATTAAAAAATTGGGATGCCGCTTTAAGCGAAGGTGAACCAGCAAGTATCGAAGAATTTATCAAAAAAGCTAAAGAGCTGAATTTACGTAACAGCATTTTCGTGGATATTACTGCAAACGCAACGGTTTCTGAAGCTTACGAAAAATTCTTAAAAGAAAGTATTGCCGTTGTAACTTGTAATAAAATTGCTTGTTCATCTGCTTACGATAATTATAAAAAACTAAAAAGCTTATCTCGCCAATACAATGCTCCTTTCTTGTTTGAAACGAATGTTGGTGCGGGATTGCCAATTATTGATACAGTAAAAAACCTTATTGCTTCTGGCGATAAAGTGCATAAAATTCAAGCTGTTTTATCTGGAAGTTTGAACTTCATTTTCAACAATTTTGACGAAAATAATTCTTTCCACGATGTGGTAAAAGAAGCTGGAGTTCAAGGTTTCACAGAACCAGATCCAAAAATTGACTTAAGCGGAATCGACGTAGCGCGTAAAATCTTAATCCTAATTCGCGAAAGCGGTTACGAAATGGACATCGACGCAATTGCAAACGAATCGTTTTTACCTGCAGAATGTCTAGCAACAACAAACAACGAAGATTTCTTCGCATCGTTAATCAAACACGCTTCGCATTTTGATGGCATTTACAAAGAAGCCTTAGCCAAAGATTCAAGATTGAAATACGTAGCGCAATTCGAAAACGGAAAAGCAAGCGTAGGTCTGCAATTCATTCCAAAAGATCATCCTTTCTACAATTTAGAAGGAAAAGACAATATCGTATTGTTCTACACAGATCGTTACGTAGATCAGCCTTTATTGATCAAAGGAGCCGGAGCCGGAGCTGCGGTAACAGCATCAGGAATTTTTGCGGATGTAATTAGAATTGGAAATATCTAAAGAGGTACAAAGGCTCAAAGGTGCAAAGGGACAAAGTTAAAAACCTTTGAACCTATGAACCTTTGCCACTATGAACCTTAAAAAACAATAAGTAGTAAAGCCTCTGAACCTTTGAACCTTTGCCACTTTGAACCTTAAAAGAAAATGGAAATTAAACTATTTTGCCCAGCAACTATTGCCAATCTCTCATGCGGATTTGACGTACTCGGACTTTGCTTAGACAATGCGGGCGATGAAATGATTGTTCGAAAAGTCGATCAAAAAGGAGTTCGAATCACTAAAATTGTGGGTGCCGATTTGCCTTTGGAAACCGAAAAAAACGTTTCTGGAGTTGCGGCTTTGGCAATGCTTGAAACTTTAGATGAATTGGATTTTGGATTTGAAATCGAAATTTATAAACATATCAAAGCCGGAAGCGGAATCGGAAGCAGTGCTGCAAGTTCTGCCGGAGCGGTTTTCGGAATTAATGAATTATTGGGAAGACCTTATTCTCGTAAAGATTTGGTTCAGTTTGCGATGCAGGGCGAGAAATTAGCCAGCGGAAACGCGCATGCCGACAACGTTGCTCCTGCCCTTTTAGGCGCTTTTACTTTGGTAAGAAGTTATTCGCCTTTGGATATTATCAGAATTGATAGTCCGGAAGAATTATACGCAACGGTGGTTCATCCGCAAATTGAATTGAAAACATCTGATGCCCGTTCGGTTTTAAAACAAAATGTTTCCCTAAAAAGCGCTATCACACAATGGGGAAATGTAGGCGGATTGGTTGCAGGTCTTTACACCAAAGATTATGATTTAATTGGAAGATCGCTTCACGACGAAATCGTTGAACCAGTTCGAAGTGTTTTAATTCCTGGATTTGATCAAATCAAACAAACGGCTTACGAAAACGGCGCTTTAGGTTCTGGAATTTCTGGTTCTGGCCCATCAATCTTCGCTTTAAGCAGAGGAAAAGAAACAGCCGACCAAATCGCAAAAGCCATGAGCGACGTTTACGAAAAAATGAATTTACCGTATGAAATTCACGTATCGAAAATCAATCCAGACGGAGTCCGCGTGCTTTAGCACGGGACGCTGTAAGCAATAGGCTTTAGGCTATAAGCTTAAAACCTTTGCGAAAAAATGTAAAACTAAGAAAAAAGCATAAAGCCTACTGCCTAAAGCTTAAAGCCATACAAAAAGCCTAAAGCATACTGCCTAAAGCCTAAAGCAACAAAAAAAAATGAAATACTACAGTTTAAACCATAATGCCCCAAAAGTTTCTTTTCAAGAAGCCGTTATACAAGGATTAGCAACTGACAAAGGATTATATTTCCCAGAAAGCATCACACCGCTTGATCCTTCATTTTTTGATAAAATCGAAAGTTTAAGTCACGAAGAAATTGCTTTTGAAGCGATTAAACAATTTGTTGGAGACGAAATCCCGGCAGAAAAATTAAAAGAAATCATTGCCGAAACTTTAGTTTTTGATTTTCCGGTTGTGAAAGTCGAAGACGGAATCTATTCGTTAGAATTATTTCACGGACCAACAATGGCTTTTAAAGACGTTGGAGCACGTTTTATGTCGCGTTGTTTGGGCTATTTCAATAAAGACAAAAAAGACGCTAAAAACACCGTTTTAGTAGCGACTTCTGGAGATACAGGCGGTGCCGTTGCGAGCGGATTTCTAGGCGTTGACGGCGTTGATGTTGTCATTTTATATCCGTCAGGAAAAGTGAGCGACATACAGGAAAAACAATTGACTACTTTAGGGCAAAACATTAAAGCGCTTGAAGTGGACGGTGTTTTTGATGATTGTCAGGATATGGTGAAAAAAGCGTTTTTAGATGAAACTCTAGCGCACAAAAACCTGACTTCGGCAAACTCTATTAATATTGCACGTTGGTTGCCACAAATGTTTTATTTCTTCTTTGCTTACAAAGCATTGAAAAGCCAAAACAAACCTTTAGTTTTCTCTTGTCCAAGCGGAAACTTCGGGAATATCTGCGCGGGAATTATGGCAAAGAAATTAGGTTTACCAATTGAACATTTTGTAGCATCTACAAACGTAAACGACACCGTGCCAAGATTCTTAGAAAACGGAAAATACGACCCGAAACCTTCTAAAGCAACAATCTCTAACGCAATGGACGTTGGAAACCCAAGCAACTTTATTAGAATTCAGGAATTGTACAACAATGATTTAAAAGCTTTCGAAAAAGACTTTTCTTCTTATAGTTATACTGATGAAGAAACTCTTGAAGCGCTAAAGAAAATTTACAATACAGACGGTTACATTGCAGAACCGCACGGTGCTGTTGGTTATTTAGGTTTGAAAAAAGAACTAGAAAAACACCCGAACGCAATTGGTATTTTCTTAGAAACAGCGCATCCTATTAAATTCTTAGATGTTGTGGAACCTGCGTTAGGAATTACGCTTCCGATTCCCGCTCAAATTGAGAGTGTTATTAATGAGAAGAAAGTTAGTGTGAAAATTGGGACTTATGAGGAGTTGAAGGCTTTCTTGGGGTAAAAAAACATAAAACAAATGATCAAGGCGAGTAAAAAAAATACTCGCTTTTTTATTGAATTCTCATTCTTTATTTTGAATTAATAAATAAAGATATCAAGTACGGAAATCCGTAAAAATTGGCAAGAAAAAATACATATATTTGGAAGTAAGAAAACGGAACAAACTTTCGCTTAACTATCCAATTTTAGGTGTAGATGCGAAAGTTTGTTTCGCTTATAATGACTTAGGAGAGATTTAAAAAAAACGTAATATAGTCAAAATATGTTTACTGAAAAAGCAATAGAATCTATAAAAGAAACAGCCGAAAATTTTCAAAATGAAAAATTCACTTTACTAAACGAAAGTGACTTGGAATCAATTTTGAGCAATAATATTCGAAACAAATTCGACAGCAATGTGAGCGTAAATACCCAAAGTCCTTGGTACGATGAATACGTTACAAATAGTAAATACATTGTTGATATTACAGCTTACGATAAAAACAAACTTTATCTTGCTTACATTCCAGAACTAAAAAAGAAAGGTTACAAATATGATGATGAAGCTTTAACTATTGAACTTAAATATTTTAGATATAAAGAAGATATTAAAGAAATAAGTGGAGACTTCAAAAAAATGACATTATTATCTAAAGCTCCAAAAAATGAGTGTTTCATTATTGCATGTGCGAGAACTCAAGAAATATTTGAACAAGCCGAAATTTTCATGAAAAGTCAATTAGAAATCTTCCGCGAAGAATTTGATGGAAAGGTGAAAATATATTTATTTGGACCTCAAAAATTAATTGAAATAAAATAAAACCATTACATGAGATTTGCGTATTGGCTGAATTTATAGATAGTTTTGTACTTGAAAGATCTGACAAATCAGAAAGATTACTCTTTCTTAATCCCAAACTTCATGTAGCGGCAGAACGTTAGGCAACATTCTTAAAAAGCACAATAAATTATGACACCATACATTGATTACATGACTGACATCACTCCAGCCGAATTATATGACGGTTTTGTAGGTCATGGGTTGTTCGCTAATAAAATCCCTAACTTTTTATCAAGTGAAAGTTTTTTAGCTTATACAAAAACAGCAACCTTTCCAAACCAAAATAATGAGCGAGATTATGTTCGTTATTCCAATATGCGTAATATAAATGTCCTGAGACCATTAGCAATTCCAGACCCTTTTGCATACGCAAATTTGTGCAAATTTCTTTCTTCAAACTGGCTAACAATTGTTGATCATTTTAGAAATAAAACTAGTACTGAAACTCATAAAGTCAGCCGAATTCATATTCGTAAGCTATTCAATGGAAATAGTTTATTTGAAATGAATTATAAAAATTTTTACATGGACGCTGAACCACAACAAGATTTGATAATCAAAAGTAAATATGTTGCACATGCAGATGTTGCTACATGTTTTCCTAGTATGTATAGCCATTCTATTTCATGGGCATTAGTAACAAAACAGTTTGCCAAAACTAACAGAGGTCAAGGATTATGGTTTAACCAAATTGATTTTAAAACACGTAATCTAAAGTTTGGAGAAACAAATGGATTACTTATTGGACCACACGCATCAAATTTAATTTCAGAAATAATTCTAACTTCAGTTGACCATGAACTAGTAAATAGTGGTTTTAAATATATTCGTAATATAGATGACTATACTTGTTATACGAGTAGTTATGAAGATGCTGAAAGGTTTATCCTTTCACTATCAGAAGAACTCAAAAAATATGAACTAGTTTTAAATTCTAAAAAATCAAAAATTATATCTTTACCTAAGGCTGATGTCAAAAATTGGGTTACTAAACTAAATCATTTTAATTTTACAAATACTTATGTTTCACCAAATGGAACTGAGGGAATTAGAGTAAAAGAACTAAAAGGATTCTTTGATTTCGCAATTGAATTGATGCTTGAAGAAGGATGTGATGTATCAATTATTAATTACGCAATTCAAATAATATCAGGAAAGTATCTTGCGTTTAGCGCTAAAAATTACTACATCAAACAAATTCATCATTTAGTTTTACTTTATCCATATTTAATTAATTTACTCGACGAATATGTTTTCCAAGCCCATTCTATTGATGTAACAATTATTGAAAAGATTGCAAAAGATATTTATGAATATGGAATAAGAACTAAAATTTACGAAGCATGCTCATATGCAATTTATTATGCCTTAAAGTATAATTTTGATCTGCAAATTGCTACCATTAAAACTGATTCAATACAATCTAATGATTGTGTATTTATGCTTTTAGCATTTAGAATTGATAAAAAACATCAACAAGCAAGCTACTTACAAGAATATAAAATTCATGCACGATTGTTAAAATCTACTGATTTTCAGCAATATTGGCTTTATATATTTGAAATTTTGCCTTGGACAGAGCATTCTGGTGAATATAGACACATGAAACGAAATGGAATTACATTTATAAAAACTGGATTCTGAGAGATATCGAAAATGGAAAACTTAAAATATCCCGATAGCGCGGATTTGTAATCCGTGCCCGCAACAGTGAGACACAAAACAAATCATTAAACGAAAATTATGCAAATTAATGTTTCTAGAAAGAGAACTTGCCAATCTTTGCGGGCACGGATTACAAATCCGCGCTATCGAGTTATAACTTTAAATAATATCAAACGATAAATGAATACAAGACTTACTCTGAAAAAATTTAAAAAAGTAACTAGTGAAATCACTCTCAATGATTTTTCATTTGTCAACTATTTAGTTGGTGAAAATGGAAGTGGTAAAACTAGTGTTCTAAATGCGCTTTCATACTTAAGAGACAGTACAAATTCACGACATTTTTTTGGACCAGAAAGCATTGTTAAATTTTCAGTTGATAATAAACATTCAGAATTATTTTGGAATATCACCAATCCTAATAAAACAGAAGAACGAAGTAATTTATCTCTTAATATTCACTTAATGATTTCTAATGGTGAAAATGAAAAAGGAATGAATAATCTTCGAGGAAAAGCTAAAATAGATTCTTTAATTGGTATTGGAGATGTTGCTTCATTAGACAGATTAAATACTTTTCTAGAAGAAACAGGTAATTCTAAATTAGTTGCAAAAAAATATGTTGACCAAAATGACCCATTTAATCAAGACAATGGGAGATTAATTTTTGAAAGTGATTCGGGTACTGTAGATCCAACGTTTATTGCCGATGGCCTAAGAGCAAAGCATAATTTTTCTAAAATAATCAAAGAATGGATAATGACAATCCAAAATGCAAATTCTACAAATATTTTCATCATTGAAGAACCTGAAAACAATCTTCATCCTAATTACCAAAAAGAAATTCCACATATTTTAAATTCCATTTTCGAAGAAATAAATCCAGAAATAGCAAAAACAGTTTATTTCTTTATATCTACCCATAGTCCATTTATAATTACGGCATCATCAAAATATCAAAACCAAAAAGTCTATCCACTTCAAAATGGCAAGCCTTTATCAATTGATTTTAATAAACAATCATGGATTGAAACTAATGAAAGTTATGGCTACAAAGGTTCTCAATGTGCATATATAGTGAATAAAATGCTTGGCGCAGACATCTCTGATATTGGATACCCAGAAAATTATGGAATATTAGAGGAATATTCTTTGCAAATTATTTTAGATTCAGCGAGAGATAAAGGTTTAATTAAGAATATCCAATTTGTATCTGCCTCTGGAATATCTAAAGTTGCAGACTTTTCAAATACAATATATGAAATTGAAAAGCTTAATACACTGATAAAATGTAATCCATATTATTTCGATAAATATTTTATAATTATTGACAACTTGGATGAAATTGATGATCCAAAACTTAAAGATAGAATGAAAAAAATTGAAAAAAGATTAGACATAAGATTTATTGAATTATCACAACATTCTCTGGAAGATTATTACCAAAATATTGATAAAGAGATATGGGAAAACGCAATCAATGAGTTATCAGAGAGTACAGAAAAAAACCAAGGGAATATCAAAGCAAAATACGCTCAATTGATTTCAGATAAAATAACTAACCATCAAACATTTTCTATATTATTTAATAATGAACTAGATTTCTTATTGAAATAAAAGCTCCTGTTTCCCTCGCTCACGCAATCATATTATTTGTGGACGCAAAGATTGGTAAATTAAAAACTGAAACGTTCCCGTTAGCTATAAACAATAAAAAAAGAGATCTTTGTAAGATCTCTTTTATAAATAATATATGTCTAAAAACGTCTATTTCCCATTCAATAATTTCTCCAAATACTCCACTTTATCTTTTTCAGCTTGCACCAAACGTTCGTAAAGTTCAACAACTTTATCTAAAGGATTAAAAGTACAGTCGTAATTATTATTTGCACCTTGTCCAAAACTACTATTTGAAACAGCATCATTAAAAGTATTAAAATAATTAAAAACCGCTTCATCCGAAAAGTTTTTAATTGCTTCAACAGAAACGTCAAGAGCTTTTGCTACTTCAATTAATCTTTGCTCGTCAACCGTTTCGCTGTTTTCGATAGTTGAAACCATCTGCTGACTTATGCCTAAAGCAATTGCCAGTGCATCCTGCTTCATATCTTTAAGCTCTCTGATACGGCTTATATTTCTGCCGATATGTTTTGGTTTTGTTGCTGTACTCATAATTCAAAGATATTTAAAATTCTTAAACAAAAATAAATTCCTGTAAAAAACAAAAGTATTTTTGTAAGATACTTTTTTCGTAGTTTGTACGAATTGACAAATTCAAATTTAGTCAAAAAACATAAAACATTAGGCTAAAGCTATTTTCTAATGTAATTTTACACCTCACATTTCACAACAATATATGATTACAAAAGCAACTTTAGAAGATATTCCAGCATTAACCATCTTAATAAACTCAGCATATAGAGGTGAATCTTCTAAAAAAGGCTGGACCACCGAAGCGCATTTATTAGAAGGAAAAAGAACCGATGAGCAGGAAATGACCGAAATCTTTCTTGATCCAAAAAATACGATTCTGAAATTTACAGAAAATGACAAGATTATTGGTTCGGTTTTATTGGTTGAAAAAGGACATCAATTGTACTTAGGAATGCTGACCGTTTCGCCTGAACTTCAAAACGGCGGAATCGGGAAAAAACTTTTGGCCGAAGCCGAAAATCATGCAAAATCTTTGGGATTGTCGAGCATTATTATGACGGTTATTTCGGTTCGCGAAGAGCTTGTGGCTTGGTACAAACGTCACGGTTATGTTGACACTGGCAAACGTGAGGCTTTTCCTGAAAGCGAAATTCATACTACCGTTTCGGCAGTTCCTTTGGAGTTTATTTACTTAGAGAAAAGCATTTAAGTTTTTGTTTTGCCACAAAGGCGCGAAGACACGAAGTTTTTTTGACCATATAAGTGAGGTAAGATTTTTAAACGTCGGATTCAAGATGTATATTAAAATATTCAATAAATGAACATAAAGCTTTTCTCTAAAAAAAATACTAAACCCTCTATTTGGAGTGGTGGATTGACGTATGAATATATGATTTATCCAAAAACAGCCATTTATGCCGATAGAGATTTTGTGTTTAGAATAAGCAGTGCTACAATAGAGCAAACGCCTTCAGAGTTTACCAAATTTAAAGGCTATTACCGATATTTGGTTATGCTTGATAACGACTTAGATGTCGAGGTAAACAAAGAAAAAAAAGAATACGAGAAGTATGAAATCATGGAATTTAATTCGAATGATGAAGTAACTTCTTTCACCAAAGGCACTGATTTTAATTGGATGGTTTCAGAAAAAATATCCCATCATAAATTGGAAATAACCAATAGTAATCAGAATTGTACTGCTGAAATAGTAATTTTATTTTCTTTAGATACAACCGTTATTATAATTAATGAAAAGCTGTATCATTTAGAACCTTATGATTTATTGGTTATTGAAAATCAAGAAAAGGAAAATATTATGCTTCATTTTTCTAATGAATGCCTTTTTGGAATATTGGATTTTTAAAGGAATCTAAGTTTTTTTTTAATCTCGCAAAGACGCAGAGTCGCAAAGTTTTTTGTTTTATGCATTATCCCCCAATATTGTCATTTCGAGGAACGAGACTCGAGCGATAGCGAACAGGCGAAGCAAATCTTCGCAAGTAACTCCGCAACGAAAATCCAATCTTTGTAGAGCTTCTCGTGGAGATTTCTCGTTCCTCGAAATGACAAACTGTATGGAAACTTTACCTAAAAAAACTTTGCGACTCTGTGTCTTTGCGAGATTTCTTTTTAAGCCAAACCTTAAATTATCTTATATAACTTATATGGTTTAAAGAACAAGTTCAGTAAATAAGCGCTGAATCGTTTTCTCCAAATCCTGACTCAAGCCAGGATGAGGTCTTGAAGTTTGTATCGCAGAACTTCTAATGGCTGTTAACCATCTAAAACGTTCTGGAATCTCAAATTCGGCAATTGGACCGCCGTCTTTGGCTCCGTTGGCGATTTTTACTAGCGAAGTCAGGTTACATTCTAACTGTTCGACATCAAAATCGGCAGAAAGGGCTTGTATTTTTTCTTTATTTAAATGAAAAAGAACCTTTATAAATTTGGCTTTTTTGCAAAACAAAATGATTCCGATATTCAGGAATTCTTCGCGTTCTACCCTTGGTACAACACGAATCACAGCATATTCGTATAAGTGGTTATCTTGCATTTTGCGCCTGATTTACAAATATTTCTGAATTCTCTAATCTTGTTTTTAAAAACTGCAGATACACATTTCGCAATCCTTCTGGAGTTTCGTCTGCATCTTCCCACTGCAACCAATCTAATGGAATTGTATTGACAATTTCTTCTAAAACTTCTGGAGTTAAAATCGCTTTAAATTCGGCATCAACTTCTTTTAAAAGAGAAGCTTGAGGCAATAAAACGTGATCTTTTATCAACGCAAACGGACTTTTAGCATGTTGTTCCCAGTTATGCCAAGAATGATGAAAATACAAACAAGCACCATGATCGATCAGCCATAATTCTTTATGCCAGATCAACATATTGGTGTTTCTGAAAGTTCTATCAACATTGGTGATATAGGCGTCTAGCCAAACAATTTGTGAAGCCAATTTAGCATCGACAGTGGTTACCGCAGGATCAAAAGTTATTGCTCCAGATAGGAAATGAAGTGCCAAGTTTAAGCCCTGACTTCCTTGCAGTAAATCCTGAATTTCTTCATCGGCTTCGGTTCTTCCAAAAGCTTCGTCAAGGTTTGCAAATACTAATTCTGGCAATTGTAGCTTTAAGGCTTTTGCAATTTGTCCGCCTACTAATTCGGCTATTAAGGCTTTTACGCCGTGCCCGGCACCTCTAAATTTTAATACGTATTTAAAGTCGTCATCGGCTTCTGCTAAAGCGGGTAAAGAACCGCCTTCGCGCAGTGGCGTTATATAACGCATGACGTTTACTGTTCTTAAATCGAAATTTCTCATTTTTTAAAGATTCTAAGATGCTAAGAAACTAAGTTGCTAAGTCTCTAATCTTGGATGTTACAAACTTAATGATTTTTGATTTTAGATTTTTCCTTTCACGCAGATTCAAAAAGATTTGAGCAGATCATGGCAGATTTACTCTCATTTTTTGTCATCCTGAGGAACGAAGGATCACGCTAGAAACTCGACAAAGATTGGCGAATTACTTTATGGTTACTGTGCAGAATTACTTGTGTGATCCTTCGTTCCTCAGGATGACAAAACTGCATACAATTATCAAATTACCACATTTTCTAATTATCTAATTCGAGAAAAGCTTTTCCTAAATACTTAATAATCGTAGAAGCCGTAAAAGATTCATAACCTGTTTTTGGCAAGGCTAAATCGGCTGTTAATCCGTGGAGGTAGACGCCCATTTTTGAAGCGTATTTAGGTTCGTAACCTTGCGCTAAAAGACTTGTGAGAATTCCGGTTAGAACGTCTCCGCTTCCTGCGGTCGCGAGTGCTGCGTTTCCGCTTGTGTTTTCATAGACTGAAGTTCTGTTGATGATGTAGGTCGGTGCGCCTTTCATAACTACTATGACTTTGTATTTCTCTGAAAAAGCAATTGTTTTTTGGAATTTCTCAGCTTCTGAATTCCACTTTCCAATCAAACGTTCTAATTCTTTTGGATGCGGTGTCAAGATGGTGTCTTCTGGAACTAATTCTAACCACGACAAATTTTCGGAAATAATATTTAGTGCATCTGCATCGAGAACTAAAGGCGCTTTATTGACTCTTAAAAATTCAAACAAGGCTTTTTGTGTTCCGAGCTCCTTCCCTATTCCTGGACCAATTCCGATGGCTTGCGGAATTAATGGCAAATGAATATTGGTTATAAAATTCACGTTTTCATCTGTTGCAACCATTACTTCTGGAATGGAGATTTGAAGTATTTGATAACCGCATTTTGGCGCAAAAGTTGTTACAAGTCCGCAGCCTGTTTTGAGGCAGGATTTTGAGGCTAAAACCGCTGCTCCTATTTTGCCGTAACTTCCGGCAATAATCACCGCATGTCCTTGTGTTCCTTTATGAGTTTGAGGATTTACAGGTTTGTATAATTTCTGAAATTCTTTTTTATTAATTAAATACGGTGATTTCATTTAAATACTTTTATACAATAAAATTACATAAAAAATCGAAATCATAACTCGTCTTTTGAAACTGTTAGCCTTAGCCCTGATAGTAGCGATATCCTTTTTGTTTTTTCTTTAAAAAGCAAAAGATATAGCGGATAGCAGGAAATAGCTCCAAATTATTGCGAAATTTATAATTTAAGGTCTTTTAATTTGATATTTTTTGAATAGATTTGCAAAACAATTTTATAAAACAACACAATGAAAAATACTGCGCTTACGCACATACATGAAGGTTTAGGAGCGAAAATGCTTCCTTTTGCTGGTTATAATATGCCTATCACTTATGAAGGGGTTAATGCTGAACACGAAACGGTTCGTAATAGTGTCGGCGTTTTTGACGTTTCACACATGGGTGAATTTTTATTGACAGGTCCAAATGCACTGGCTTTGATTCAGAAAGTGACTTCAAACGATGCTTCTACTTTGACTATCGGAAGAGCACAATATTCTTGTCTTCCAAATAATGAAGGCGGAATTGTTGACGATTTAATTATTTATAAAATGAAAGAAGAAGAGTATTTACTGGTTGTAAATGCTTCTAATATTGAAAAAGACTGGAACTGGATTTCATCTCATAATGATTTAGGAGTTGATATGAAGAATCTTTCTGACGAATATTCTTTATTGGCAATTCAAGGGCCAAAAGCAGTTGAAGCTATGCAGTCTTTGACTTCTGTAGATTTGTCTGCTATTACGTATTATCATTTTGAAGTAGCCGATTTTGCAGGTTTTAACGATGTTATTATTTCTGCTACTGGTTATACTGGCTCTGGAGGTTTTGAGATTTATTGCAAAAATGCGGATGCTGAGGCTATCTGGAACAAAGTTTTTGAAGCTGGAGCTTCTTTTGGCATTAAGCCAATTGGTCTTGCTGCTCGTGATACTTTACGTTTAGAAATGGGATTCTGCCTTTACGGAAACGATATTAACGATACTACTTCTCCGCTTGAAGCTGGTTTAGGATGGATTACAAAATTCACTAAAGATTTCACCAATTCTGAGGCGCTTAAAAAGCAAAAAGAGGCTGGTGTTACTAGAAAATTAATTGCTTTTGAAATGCAAGAGCGTGCTGTGCCAAGACACGATTACGAAATTGTTGATGGTTCTGGAGCGGTAATCGGAATTGTAACTTCTGGAACTATGTCTCCTTCTATGAATAAAGGAATTGGTTTAGGATATGTGACAGTTGCAAACAGTGCAGTTGACAGCGATATTTTTATTAGAATCAGAAAAAATGATGTTCCTGCAAAAGTGGTAAAATTACCTTTTTACAAGAAATAAGTTTTGACTATATAATTCAAATAATGCGTTACGGTTGTAACGCATTTTTTTTGCTTTAAAATAAGCAGATTCAGGTTAAATTATTTGGCGTGCGTTCGTTTAACGATTAAAAACTTTTCGTTGTCGATATTTTATTAAAAATACTACAATTTTCAAAAAATTTAGTGTAACTTTAATCATGAACCCATGAATTTCCATTTATGAAAAAGATTTCACTACTCCTTTTTTTGCTGACATCAACTATATCCATTGGTCAGAACAGCGCAGAAACTTGTGAAATATTAAACAAAATAAATGCGCTTATTCAAGCAGAACACTTAAGGCCAAAACCAGTTGATGATAGTCTATCTGTGTTCGTTTTTGACAACTTAATTAATGAGCTTGACCCTTCACGCAATATTTTTTTTAAAAGCGAATACGATGAATTGGCTCAAAAATACCGATACAATTTAGATGATCTGATTCTAAAGAATGATTGCAGCTTTCTTACTGATATAAAAGCGGTGTACATAAATGGTCTTATACGCACTAAGAAAGTCTTGGAAAAAATCCAGACACTTCCTATTGATTATGCTAAGAAAGACACAATCCGTTTTTATAAAAAGTCTTTTGCCTTTTATTTAAAGAAAGAAGACATGGAAAAGGTTTGGGTAAAAAAGTTGCGCTATCAAATATTGGACGATATTGCTGAGATGAGCGAGAATTTAGATTCTGTAAAAGCTAATTTTAAATCGATCGAACAGGCTTCTAAAAATCAAATTCTTACGAATGAAATTTGCCGTTTTAATACCCTTATAGAAACCAGTGCAAAACAAGAAGAAAAATTATACAATTTCTTCTGTACGTATTTTGATCCACATACCGCTTATTTTAGCGATGATTCTAAAACAAGTTTTGTTGCTTCTTTATCCAAAGAACATTTGTCGCTTGGAATGACGGTAAACCTCAACGAGAAAAACGAAATTATTATTGATGAGGTTGATCCAAACGGACCAGCGTATCAGACAGGACAAGTGAAAAAAGGCGATCAGATTATTTCAATTTCCAATCAGAAAGAAACACTTCAGGTTTCGTGCGCTTCGTTAGAGTCTATATCGACCATGATTTTATCTGAAAGCAACAAGCATATTACACTTACCTTAAAACGCAATTCGGGTAAAAGTTTTGATGTTTATATTGAAAAGCAAATGATGAAGGATGAAGAAAATTCTGTTTTCAGTTTCATTATTGGCAAAGACAGCAAAATTGGATACATAAAAATTCCGAGTTTTTATGCAGATCTTGACGGCAACAGCAGAAAAGGTTGTGCCGATGACGTTGCACGTGAAGTTATAAAACTACAGAGAGATAGCATACAAGGACTTGTTATTGATCTTATTGATAATGGCGGCGGTTCTATGGAAGAAGCCATAAAACTGGCTGGAATGTTTGTAGATTATGGTCCGCTTTCAATTGTGATTGACAACAAAAAAGAGAAATCTATAATTAATGATCCTTTTAAGGGAGTAATTTATAGAGGTCCAATTGTGGTATTGGTTAATAGCAATACGGCTTCAGCAAGCGAATTTTTCTCTTCTATCATGCAAGACTACAATCGCGCTCTTTTATTAGGAAGTAACACACTTGGAAAAGCTACTATGCAGACTATTCTTCCGCTTGAGGAAGAAAAAAATACCGATTTCTTAAAAATTACAATCAATAAATTCTACAGGATTACGGGTAAAAGCCATCAATATATTGGTGTAAAACCAGACGTGGTACTTCCTGAATTCTATGAAGACATTTACCAGAAAGAAAGTGATTTTCCGACGGCTATAAAAAACGATAGCATCGAACCTTTCTTAAAATATAAAACGTATGTTAAACGAAATTTAATTGATAAGATTGCTAAAAACAGTTCGGCAAGATTGTCCGACAATTACTTTTTCAACAACATTAAAAAGATCAATCTCAAAATAGATCAGCTTGTAAATACTCCAAAAGCTGAAATTCCGCTGACGTTAGATGCAGTTTTTAAACAGAAAAAAACATTGAACGCACTTTGGACTGAGATCAATACTTTTAATGATGAAAACAATCCCCTTGATGTATACAATTCGAGTGTGAATCAGTTTCTTTTAGGAGCTTATCCAAATGATAAAACGATTAACCAATATCAAATGGATAATCTAAAAACCAATCCGTACCTCAACGAAGCCGTTAATATCATTAACGAATTTAATGGAGGGGTTAAGTAGTTTTTTTTGTTTCAAGTTTCAGGTTTATTAAGTGCATGAGATTTTTTTTTAACGCAAAGTACGCAAAGGTTTACGCAAAGAACGCCAAGAAATTTTTAAGTTAATTTATAAATAAAAGAGTTCGCAAAGCTTTATCCATTTAGCTTTGCGAACTTTGTATTTATAAGCGTAATCTTAAATAAAAAATCTTTGCGAACTTTGCGGTTAAAATCAGCGCAAGCCCTTCAACTTGAAACCTTAAAACCTGAAACAAAAAAGAACAATTTTGTTTTTGTAAAAATTAGGAAAACCGTATTTTTGCATCACAAAACTAAAAATTAGAAATGGGAAGAGCGTTCGAATTTAGAAAAGGAAGAAAAATGAAACGTTGGTCAGCAATGGCCAAAACATTTACCAGAATTGGTAAAGATATCGTAATGGCTGTTAAAGAAGGCGGACCAAACCCAGACGCCAATTCTAGATTAAGAGCTGTTATACAAAATGCGAAAGCTGCAAACATGCCTAAGGACAATGTGGAGCGCGCTATTAAAAATGCAAGTAATAAAGATACTGCCAATTATAAAGAAATTTTGTTTGAAGGATATGCGCCTCACGGAATTGCAATCTTAATTGAAACTGCTTCTGATAACAATAACAGAACTGTAGCAAACATTCGCAGTTATTTCAATAAATGTAATGGAACAATGGGAACTCAAGGTTCTGTTGAGTTTATGTTTGATCATACTTGCAACTTCAGAATTGCAAAAGATGGTATCGACGCAGAGGAATTAGAATTAGAATTAATTGACTTTGGTGCTGAGGAAGTTTTTGAGGACGAGGACGGAATCTTAATCTATGCTCCTTTTGGAAGTTTTGGTGCTTTACAGAAAGAATTAGAAAACAGAGGCCTTGAAATCCTTTCTTCTGGTTTTGAGCGTATTCCGCAAATCACTAAAGAATTAACTGAAGCTCAAATTGCTGACGTTGAAAAATTGATCGAAAAAATCGAAGAAGATGATGACGTTATGAACGTTTATCATACAATGAAGGAAGAATAGTCTTTCTATAAAATATATTTTAAAAAGCTCTGGATTTTTCTGGAGCTTTTTTGTTTTAAGGAATTTACCCTTAATTCAAATAAAAAATTATATTTGCTGATATTTGGAATAATTAACTTAAACCTTTATTTATGCAATCATCAAAATTTATGAAATTTGCTGTAATAGCGCTCGTAATCTTATTTATTGTAATCAGTGTTATTAGCTAAAAACACAAGTCTTTTGATTTTTAGAAGACTTTTTTATTTGTTTACATCATAAATCCTTATATTCCTAAAACTGCTTAAAACTTAAAAGCAAATTCTCTAAGCTAATTAGAAAGTTGATACAAGTTAAGTTGCTAACTATGACCAAGATTTCAATTATAAAAAAAATCTTCCTCCTTAACAAAACATATTGCAATGATTATTTGAACTCATTTTAAACTAAGCTTAAACATAGTTAAAGTTAACATTTCGAGTATATTTGCAACACCTCAAATAAAATTAAAAACTAAAAATGCAAACATCAAAAATCACTCGAATTGCTGTAGTAGCGCTAGTTCTTTTGTTCTTAGTACTAAGTGTAATCAGCTGCAGTACACATGTGCACACTCATGACCATCATCACCCTGCTCCAGGTAAAAAAATACCACCAGGACAAGCAAAGAAAATGAATGGAGATAAAAGTGCGAAAGCTTATGCTCCAGGTCAGCAGAAAAAAAGATAATACAATAAGGCCTTCCAAAATATGGAGGGCTTTTTTATAAATAACTATTTTTTTCCTGCTGAATTGATAACCTTAATCAGATAAGTTCCTTCTGGCAAATCAGTTATATTAGAAGCGTTAGCACTCATTATTTGTCTTCCTTGAGAGAAAACTTCAATAGTTTTACCGCTTTTATTTGTTTCAACAGACACTGCAGATGATGGCGTAGATGCTTTTACAGGTGCAACTGTAGTCTTTTTTGATACATTTGAAGTTGCAGGACTTGAAATGGGCATGCTTTCTGTTACTGCTGCTCCATTTGGCTTCGAACTATTATACGCTTCTTTAACTTGTTCGTCTGTCATAGCAACACTATACAATCTTAAATCGTCAATATCTGCATTGATACTTGTCGAGTTATTTAATTTACCCAGATTTAAAATATACCCTTTTGCAGAACGCTGAATTCCTTCTACAGATTTCAGCAATTCACCATTACGATATATTTTTGATATATTTCCATCATAAGTGATACTGTACATGTACCAAGTTTCTTTTACTAATGGCACTGAAACTACTACATTATTTGTATCTCCCCAACCTACCAAACTTAAATCTGCAGTACTTCCAGATACAGGTTGCTGTACTAATCCGAAATATTGTCCGTTTACTGCTGTACCGTATCCTAAAATGTAATTCGGAATATTAACTGCGTTGAATTTTACCCAAACCGATATCGTTTTTGGCTTATTATCCTGAGGAAGCTCTCCTACTACAGCCTGATAAGCTTTATTTGTAAGTCGTAAAGCGCTTTTAGAGCTTCCCAATCTATCGTTTACAAAGACTGGAGCACCCAAAAAAGAAATGGTATTGTCTGCACTGTTTAAATTTCCGTTGAAATTAAATTCCTGAACCGGATTTTGCGCATTGGCGGTTAAAAAATTTACAAACATTAAAGTGAGTAATATTTTTTTCATAATTAATAGCTTTTATCAGAATCGTTTTGGTTTAAGGCAAATAGTAATTTATTATAAAATTGATGCTCTATAGATTTTCAATTTCAAAATTTCATTTATTATTTTTATAAAATTTGTTAAAAATATAATTAAAATTCAGCATATCCAAACCATTCCTACATGCAAATGAACGATTCTCACAAAAACACTTTTTACGTCTCAAACAACATTCTCTTTTTTAAAATACTTGAAAATACCTGCAATATTAAATCAAAAGACTTCTTAAGAAAAGTACTTAATGGGTAATAATAGCGTCAGTCTATCCACCGAATTGTTTTATTAAACTAAAAAAAGCCTTCTGAACACCAGAAAGCTTTCCTTACTATTCCAAAAACCCAATTGCTTACGCAATAAAAAAACTAACTAATAAAGAAACAAACTAAAAAACCATTTATTTTGAGGTAATTTTTTTCGATGGAGTACTGGTAATTTTTAATAAATAGGTCCCTTCTGGAAGATCGCTTAAATTCGTTGCATTACTTCCCACTATTTTTTGTCCTTGCGAATAAACTTCGATGCTTTTTGCTGATCCGTTAACATCGCCCGAAGTAATTATTGTTTGATTTGGTTTTGCCTTTATTGCAGTGGTCTTCGCTTCTGCAGCCACTGCAAGTAAGTTAGATGCTTTTTCGTTCTCATATAACTCACGTATTTGATCTGGAGTTAAAGCAACGTTATAAATTTTTAAATCATCTATATCTGCATTAATTCCTACCATTGTATTGATTTCGCCTAATCTAAAAATGTTTCCATTAGTAGATCTTGCCATACCTTCGAGATATTTCAATAACTTACCGTCACGATATATTTTAGAAGTCGTACCTTCATATGTAATAGCATAATTGTACCAAACATTCTTTTCAAGAGGTGTAGACACAATTACATCATTAGAAGCGCCCCAAGCTGCCAAACTCAAATCAGAGTTAGAAGAAGTTGTTCCCTGCTGTAATAAGCCACAATATTGTGCATTAAAAGGATTTCCGTAACCCCATACATAGTTTGGATTAGAAATATCATTGAATTTAACCCAAATACTAATTGTTCTTGAGCTTTTCCCTTGAGGCAGGTTATCGATTACAGCTTCTAGAGCTTTGTTATTTAATCGCTGAGCGCCTTTTACAACTCCTGCTCGGTCAGCTACAAAATTATTGGTTCCGATAAACGAGATGGTGTTTGCTGTATTGTTTAAAGTTCCATTAAAGTTAAATTCCTGAATCGGTGTTTGCGCGTTCACATTCAAAAAACTTACAAACAATACTGCTAGTAGTAATTTTTTCATAATAGTAGATTTTAGGGATTAAACAACTTATGTTATTTTAACACCTCAAAACTAGATTATTATGATTTTTAGCCGAAATATTTCCGACAACTGACCTAAATACTCGTTAAAGTAACACTTTTCAACAATTTTATCAACAAACAACTTTTACACAAAATCATAAATACTATTAAATTATTAAATTAAAACTATCTAAATTCATAATTTCTTACGTATAAATACGGTATATTCAACAATACCACAAATTACACTTTTTACCCGTTTAGTATTTCTCAGGAATTTGCTTCAAAAAAAAAACTCCATTCGCAAATTACGAATGGAGTTTTTATATTTTGAAAAGTACTTTATTACTTTACGAATTCAATTTTTTGAGCTTCCTCTTCATTAACACTATCAAAGAAACCTTGCTCGTTCATCCAGTCATCACTGAATACTTTACTCATGTAACGAGAACCATGATCTGGAAAAATAGCAATAATATTACTATCTTTTGTAAACTCGCCTTCTTCTGCATATTGCTTAATAGCTTGCATTACTGCTCCAGAAGTATATCCAACAAATAAACCTTCTTTTCTAGTAATCTCTCTCGCAGAATGAGCACTTTCTTCGTCGGTTACTTTCATGAATTTATCAATAATATCAAAATCTGTAGCTGACGGAATTAAGTTTTTACCTAAACCTTCTATACGGTATGGATAAATTTCTTTGCTATCGAATTCTTTTGTCTCGTGGTATTTTTTTAATACAGATCCAAAAGCATCAACTCCTAGAATTCTAATATTTGGATTTTTTTCTTTTAAGAATTTTGCAGTTCCAGAAATAGTCCCTCCTGTTCCGCTGCAAGCAATTAAGTGTGTAATTTGTCCTTTTGTCTGTTCCCAAATTTCTGGACCTGTAGTGTTGTAGTGAGCATCAATATTCAATTGGTTAAAATATTGATTAATATAGACTGACCCTTTTGTCTCTTCGTGCAAACGTTTGGCTACATTATAATAAGATCTTTCATCATCTGCAGAAACGTGAGCCGGACAGACATACACTTTGGCGCCTAAACTTCTCAACATGTCAATTTTATCTTTAGATGATTTTGAACTTACAGCCAAAATACAATTGTAACCTTTAATAATGCTTACCATTGCTAAACTAAATCCTGTATTACCAGAGGTGGTTTCGATAATGGTATCTCCTGGAGAAAGAATTCCTCTTTTCTCGGCTTCTTCAATAATATATAATGCTATTCTATCTTTTGAGGAATGACCTGGGTTGAAAGCTTCTACCTTTGCGTAGAAATTTCCTTCTAACTCTTCGGTGATTTTATTTAGTTTAATAAGGGGGGTGTTTCCTATTAACTCTAAAACATTATTATAAGCGGTTATTTCTTCTTTCATAAAAAAATAGTTAATCAAAGGCCTTTTTAAATTAACCTTGATAGGTTGCAAATTTAACAAAAAATTTCTAATTAGCTTTTAATTTTTTCTAAATCTAATAAAAAACTAAATTCTTTTGCTAAGTCTTTTAAAGCCTCAAAACGTCCCGAAGCCCCGCCATGACCTGCATCCATGTTAGTATCTAAAAACAAAAGTTTATTATTTGTTTTTAAATCTCTCAATTTCGCAACCCATTTAGCTGGCTCCCAGTACTGTACCTGCGAATCATGCAATCCGGTAGAAACATACATATTAGGATATTCCTGTGCTTTTACATTATCGTAAGGCGAGTACGACAACATATAATCGTAATATTTTTTATTGTTAGGGTTCCCCCATTCGTCATACTCTCCAGTTGTAAGCGGAATACTGTCATCCAGCATCGTGGTAATTACGTCTACAAAAGGCACCTGAGCGATAACGCCATTATATAATTCTGGAGCTTCATTTACGATAACTCCCATCAAAAGTCCTCCAGCAGATCCTCCTTCTGCATAAAGATGTTCAGGAGAAGTATACTTTTGGTCTATTACAAATTTAGAGCAATCAATGAAATCTGTAAAGGTATTTTTCTTTTTTAACAGTTTTCCGTCTTCATACCATTGTCTTCCTAAGTCCTCACCTCCTCTAATATGCGCTATTGCATAAACAAATCCGCGGTCTAAAAGCGACAATCTTGTCGAAGAGAAATAAGTATCCATAGTAATTCCATAAGAACCATATGCATAAAGCAACAGCGGATTTTTACCATTTTTCTCCAATCCTTTTCTATAAACCATAGAAATAGGCACTTTTACTCCATCTCTTGCTGTTGCCCAAACTCGTTCTTCTATATAATTGTCTTTATCAAATTTTCCACCTAAAACCTCTTGCTCTTTTAGAATCTCTTTGGTTTTAGTCTTCATATTGAAATCAATTACAGAAGACGGAGTTGCCAATGACTGATAACTGTAACGCAAAATATCTGTATCAAAATCAACATTTGTTGTCGTGTATGCATTATAGGTTTCACTGCCAAATGGAAGATAGTAATCTGACTCTTCATTCCATGGCATGATTCTAATATGATTCAATCCGTTAGAACGTTCTTCTACAACTAAATAGTTTTTAAAAATCTCAATATCTTCTAACAAAACATCTTCTCTGTGCGGAATAAGATCTACCCAGTTTTTCTTTCCTGTTTTGTCTTCTGGCGTTTTCATTAACTTAAAATTCGTCGCCTTATCTTTATTGGTCAGAATATAAAACGAATCTTCGTAATGAGAAATACTGTATTCTAATCCGCGAACACGTGGCTGAAAAACAGTAAATTCTCCTTCTGGATTACTAGAATTCAAAATTCTATATTCCGTTGTCAAAGTGCTTCCAGAACCAATAACAATATACTTTCTTGACTTTTCTTTGCTTATAGACACATTAAAAGTATCATCGACTTCGTTATAGACCAAAACATCATTTTCTGAATTGGTATTTAATTTATGCCTAAAAACTTTATCTGCTCTTAAGGTTGTTTCGTCTTGTCTAACATAAAAAATAGTATTATTGTCATTTGCCCAAACAGAAGCTCCTGTAACATTTTCTATTTTATCAGCTAAAATTTCACCTGTTTCTAAGTTTTTAATTTGAATAGTGTAGATTCTTCTCCCTACAATATCTACTCCGAAACTAGCAAATTTATTATCTGGACTAATGCTTAAACCTCCTAATTTGAAATATGCATGTCCTTTTGCCATTTCATTACAGTTAAAAAGAATTTCTTCTTCTGCAGAAAGACTTCCTTTTTTTCTGGCAAAAATTGGATAATCCTGACCTGTTTCGAAACGTGTTATATAAAAATACCCATTGTAGAAATAAGGAACCGAAGAATCATCTTCTTTAATTCTTCCTTTCATTTCTTCAAACAGACTATCTTTCAAATTTTGAGTGTGGGCAGTCATGCTTTCGTAATAAGCATTCTCCTGATTTAGATAATCGATTACTTCTGAATTCTCTCTGTCATTAAGCCAGAAATAGTTATCAACCCTAGCTTCTTTATGTTTTTTTAATGTCTTTGGAATTATTTTAGCCTTTGGGGGCGATATATCATTTTGCATTTATTAAGCATTAATTTTTAAATATGAAGACGCAAAAATAGCACAAACCCAACAGAACAGAATTAATTTTTTCTTAAATTATTCTATTGAATTAACACAGCAATATAGTAATTTTGTCTGAAATAATTTAAAAAATCAACAAAAATGGATTTAATGGGAATGATGGGTAAACTTAAAGAAACCCAGCAAAAAATTGAAGATACAAAAAAGCGCTTAGATACTGTTTTGATTGATGAACAAAGCGCTGACGGATTATTAAAAGTTACTATCACTGCAAGTAGAAAAATAAAATCACTTTCTATTGACGATTCTTTACTGGAAGATAAAGAACAATTAGAAGATTACTTAATTGTAACATTAAACAAAGCTATAGAAAAAGCAACAAGTGTAAACGAAAGAGAATTAGATGCTGTTTCAAGAATGGATATGCCTTCTATTCCTGGAATGGATAATTTGTTTAAATAATAGGGACAAAGGTTCAGAGTTGCAAAGGTTCAGAGTTTTTTTTCTTTGGCATAAAAAAAGAGGATGTTTTTACACCCTCTTTTTTTATAACCTCTGTCCCTCTGAACCTTTGCCACTTTGAACCTCTCTTTCAAAACTTCGAAAGCGTTTCCAACACATAAGTATGCATTACTTCTTTGTAATCTAAATGTGTTACAATTCGGAGTTTATTATGCCCTAAAGAACTTATTAGTATATTTTTCTGTTTTAATTTCTCAATTAACAATTGATCGCTGTAACCTTCTGCAAGTGAAAAAATCAGAATATTAGTTTCTACAGGTTCAATAGATGAAATCCAAGGTTTTGTGCTTAAGATTTTTGCAATTTCTTTTGCTCTGCGGTGATCTTCTGCTAATCTTTCGATATTATGGGCTAGAGCATATAATCCCGCTGCAGCTAAATAACCTACTTGACGCATCCCTCCGCCTAATATCTTCCTGATTCTCAACGCTCTATAAATATCAACTTTACTTCCAAGCAGTACAGAACCAATTGGAGCACCTAATCCTTTAGACAAGCAAACCGAAATAGTATCGAAAATTGCACCAAATTCTCTAGGATTCTGTCTTTTAGCTACTAACGCATTCCAAATTCGAGCGCCATCTAAATGGAACTTTAAATTATGAGCATCGCAAACCTTTTTTATCTCTCTTAAATCTTCCAATTCGTAACATGCACCTCCACCTTTATTCGTTGTATTTTCAACACAAACTAAACTCGTTAGCGGGCTATGATAAAATTCAGGATCATTTATCGCTGCTTTCACTTGCGCCGCCGTAATCATGCCACGGTTTCCATCCAACAGACAACAAGAAACGCCACTGTTGAAAGAAACACCTCCGCCTTCATAATGATAAACGTGAGCGTATTTATCAGCTATTAACTGTTCTCCAGGCTGTGTATGCAGTTTAATTGCAGTCTGGTTTGCCATAGTTCCAGACGGAAAGAAAAGTCCAGCTTCCATACCAAAAAACTCTGCTGTTCTGTTTTCCAATTCAATCACCGTTGGATCCTGTTTGTATACATCATCGCCAACATGGGCGTTAAACATATACTGCAGCATTTCATAAGTAGGCTTTGTTATGGTATCGCTGATTAAATTTATTTCCATATTCTAAAAACTATATCTTATTTTTGTATGCAAAATTACGTATTACTTATAGTTATTCTCAGCAAGTTTTGGTAAAATTTAACTCGCTGGTTTCTCTAGACCAAATTAACGTAATAATTCTAAAAAACATATAAAAACCTATTAATTAATTTATGACAACAGCCGAACAAGTAAAAGGTATTGTGGAGCGCCTTGGTGCGTTGAGGAGGTATCTTTGACGTTGATGCCAAGCTAATCGAAATTGCAAACGAAGAAGAAAAAACGTTCGCACCTGATTTTTGGAACAATCCAAAAGAGGCCGAAAACATTGTAAAAAATCTTCGAAACAAGAAAAAATGGATTGAAGATTATGATAAAGCAGTAGCACTCACAGAAGAATTACAGCTGGCCTATGATTTTTACAAAGAAGGAGAACTTTCTGTAGATGAATTAGATGAACAATATGAAGCTGCACAAGCACATATCGAAAATATCGAATTCAAAAATATGCTTTCTGACGAAGGTGACAGTTTAAGCGCTGTGGTTCAGATTACAGCAGGTGCTGGAGGAACAGAAAGCTGTGACTGGGCAGGAATGCTGATGCGTATGTACATGATGTGGGGAGAAAGTTATGGCTACAAAATTAAAGAGCTTAACTTTCAAGAAGGAGACGTTGCTGGAATTAAAACTGTAACTTTAGAATTCGAAGGAGATTATTCTTTTGGATATTTAAAAGGAGAAAATGGCGTTCACCGTTTGGTTCGTATTTCACCATTTGACAGTAATGCCAAACGTCATACTTCTTTCGTGTCTGTTTACGTTTATCCATTAGTTGATGATAGTATCGAAATCGACATTAATCCTGCTGATATCGAAATTACAACTTCTCGTTCGAGTGGTGCTGGAGGACAAAACGTAAATAAAGTTGAAACTAAAGTCCAGCTGGTTCACAAACCAACGGGAATTCAGATTCAATGTTCTGAAACGAGATCTCAACAAGATAACAGACAGCGTGCTATGCAAATGCTTCGTTCTCAATTGTATGAAATCGAATTAAAGAAACAACAAGCGCAGCGTGCTGATATCGAAGCTGGAAAAATGAAAATCGAATGGGGTTCGCAAATTCGTAATTATGTGATGCAACCTTATAAACTAGTAAAAGACGTTCGTACAGGCTATGAAACAAGTGATGTCGACGGTGTAATGAACGGAAATATTGATCCTTTCTTGAAAGCCTATCTGATGATGATGGGACAGAAAGAGGAAGAATAGTATTTCAGTGGTCATTTTTTTATAGTTCAGTTGTCGTTTGCAATTACAGTAAACTGGAAACCTAAAACTTTAAAACAAAAAGTTATGATAAAATGGGCAGATGTAATTCATTTTACAAATAAAGGAAATCCAACTCCAGATAAAAGAGTGGAAAAAACGGAAGAAGAATGGAAACACGTTCTAACTCCAGAAGAATTTCAAGTGACACGCTTAAAGGGAACTGAAAGATCTTTTAGTTCTGAATTATGCAGCTTATTTGATCCTGGAATTTACGAATGTAAATGCTGTGGAACTGTTCTTTTTGATGCAAGTGAAAAATTTGAATCAGGAACTGGCTGGCCCTCTTTTACACAGCCAATTAAAGAAAATGCAATTGGCTACCACGCAGACAAATCATACGGAATGATTCGTGTTGAAGTTGTCTGCAATGTTTGCGATGCACATTTAGGCCACGTTTTTCCCGACGGTCCGCCGCCAAGCGGTTTACGTTACTGCATTAACGCTGTTTCATTATCAAAAATTAAAGAATAATACACAAAAAATCGGTTCATTAAATTGAACCGATTTTTTTTTAAATTCCCACTCAATAAGTGAATTAACAATTCGAATGTAAGCTATCACTTAACAATTATTTTTTTTTTATTTTACTTCACCATTTTTAGCTTTTTTATTCAAAAACCTAAACAACAACCAATCAACACATTGAAAAGACTTCATTTAATTAGCATTTTAAATATTATTTTTGTAAAAATTATATTATTATTTTAAACATTTATTAATAAACAAGAAAAATTAATTAGGTAATTAAAATGTAATTCATTTTATTTGGCAAAAAATAACCCTTAGTCAGATTAAAATTTTTCAATGAGATCCTATTCTATCCAAGAAATTAACGAAGTTATTAATGGCGTAATTTACGGCAATACTTCACAAAGCATAACCGCAACAGAACAATTAGAAAAAGCAACTACTTCGGAAATCTCATTTATCGGAAATAAAAAATACGAAAAATACTGGTCGACATCTAATGCTTCAATAGCAGTGGTAAACGAAGACATTTCAATTGAACCTGGAGAAAACCGCGCTTTTATAAAAGTAAAAAATGCCGATTTGGCAATGTCACAAATCCTTGCCCTTTTTGCTCCCCCCGCCCCAATCTTTCATAACAATATTCATAAAACAGCCACTATAGACGAAACTGCTATAATTGGTGAAGGCGCCAAAATTGGTGCTGGTTGTTACATCGGTCCAAAAGTTGAAATTGGCGCGAATACAATAATTTATCCGAATGTGACCATTTTAGACGAATGCACAATTGGAAAAAACACAATTATCTGGTCTGGAACCGTTATTCGTGAACGTTGTCATATCGGAAGCGAATGCATAATTCACCCAAACGCAACAATTGGTGCAGATGGTTTCGGATTTCGTCCTTGTACAGAAAAAGGATTGGTAAAAATTCCGCAAATTGGAAATGTTATCATAGGAAACGGAGTTGAAATTGGTGCAAATTCTTGTGTTGACCGAGGGAAATTTAGTTCTACAATTCTAGGCGACGGATGTAAAATAGACAATTTAGTTCAGATTGGACATAATAGCAAATTAGGTAAGTTCTGCATTATGGCTGGAAATAGTGGTTTAGCAGGTTCTGTAACCTTAGGAAATGGAGTTGTTATTGGAGGAAGCGCATCTATAAAAGATCACACTACAATTGGAGATGGAGCTATGATTGGCGCCGGATCTGGTGTTACAGGAGATGTTCCCGCTGGAAAAACAATGTTAGGATACCCTGCTGTTGAAGCTCGAGATGCATTAAAACAATGGGCTTTACTAAAGCAAATGGTTTGTGGTTCTAAAAAATAATATCTTTTAGATAAAATAAAAAAAACAGAAGCTTAAAAGCTCCTGTTTTTTTATTTTAAAGATTTTAATACTTTATTACCTTTTTAATTATTTTACCTTTAGCAGTTAAAATATCCATAAAGTATACTCCAGAAGGGAGAGAACTAAAATCAACTTTTTTTACATCACCTTTAAAAGTTGAAATTATTTGCCCATTTTGATTTATAATTGAAAGAGACTTAAAATTCTCTGCTGAATCCAAAGTCAGAAAACTATGAACAGGATTAGGAAATATTCTCACATAAGGATTCGCTACATTTACATGTTCATCAATTGAAAGATTCTTTTTTAAACTTATCTTTTTAGCATAAACGTCAATATTATGCGTTGACACGCTATAATTCCATGCGATTATTGCCGTACCTACTTCGTCGGATATAATATTAGAACCAAAACCCATTTCGCCAATAGGTTTATCAGATGCATTCCATAGCATTTCACCAGCTGCATTAATACTCTGAATCATTACAGCGGTTCCAAAATCTCTCTGATCCCACGATATAATTGCTCCGCCCGCACCATCTTTCGCTATTCTTGGTGTGTCCGATGAAGTATATTGATAATTAGTAATAGCAATTCCATTTTTTACCCATTTTGGAATTCCTTCTGCATTTACTCTTTGCACATAAATATTAGGATAATTGATGGTGTTAACTCTTCCATCTTTCCATGTAATAATTGCACCTCCGTTATCGTCAGAAACCATTCTAGACTCCTTTCCTTGTGAAACATCCAAATCAAAAATAGGAACTGCATTTTCCCCCCATTTTATTACTCCATTATCATCCAATCTTTGCATACTTATATTTATTGCAATTCCTGTATCGATCCTGTGTTCCCACGAAATAATAGCACCGTTACCGCTGTCAGTAACTAAAGAAGGATTATATGCACTTCCTCCTTTTGTTTTAATATACACACCTTCTTCATTCCATAGTTTTTTCCCATCACTATCAATTCTTTGTGCGTACATTCCTCTTTTAAGATTTGGATTATTATTATCTGTCCAAGCTATAATAGCCCCTTTATTTCCATCGGAAATAATTTTAAAATCGGTATCGACATCATACGTTTTAGACAATAAAACTCCATTTTCTATCCACTTAACAGAACCATCAAAATTTAAATTTTGCGCATAGATAGCTTTCTCATTTGTATTTCTGGAATCATACCAAGTTATAATTGCACCTCCATTTCCATTAGAAGCAAGCTGAATTTTTTGTTGCGCACCAACCATTTTACAAACCGTTGCACCATCTAATGTCCATTGTAAAATACCATCCCCATTAATCCTTTGAGCATGTACATCATAACCATAACTATCTTCGCCAGTATATTCCCAAGCAAAGATAGCACCTCCTTTACCGTCAGGAATAACTATCGGTCCATAATTTGTTAAAGTTCTGGAACAAACCCTAATTCCATCTTTTTTCCATTTTATTGTACCATCTTTAGTTATTCTCTGCGCAAATATTGAATATCCGCCTAATTCTGGCTTATCTCTTTCTCTTTCATCTTTCCAGAAAACAATAGCTCCACCATCTCCATCAGAAATGATACTTGAGCCATACTGATAAGTCAAATCAGTACATACTCCAATACGCTCTGAAGAATTATTAATTTGTCCATTACAGATAGAGTTTATCAAAAACAGAATTAAAACAAATTTTATTTTAGCCATACTTAATAGTTTTACTAAATCAACACAATATTAATATTTTTTTTAACACATATAAAACTATTAATTTCAATTCTACGCATTTTTAACTGTATTCCATTATTGTTTACTTCAACCTAATTTGAATCCACTGCTTTATTCGTTTTATTTCAATTGATTTTGTAAATTAGCCAACACTATTTTATCAAATCAATACTATATCATGGATTTAAACTTCAATAAAAACGAAGATCACAATAAATTACTTCTTTCTGAATTAAAACAAAAATTTGCCAAAGTAAAATTGGGCGGAGGCGAAAAAAGAATCGAAAAACTGCATTCTGAAGGTAAAATGACCGCTCGCGAAAGAATTACTTATTTATTGGATGAAAATTCTAAAAGTATTGAAATTGGGGGTTTTGCTGGTGAGGGAATGTATCCTGAACATGGAGGATGTCCTTCGGGAGGTGTTGTCGTTAAAATTGGCTATATCAGAGGAAAGCAATGTATAGTAGTTGCCAATGATGCTACAGTAAAAGCCGGAGCTTGGTTTCCCATTACAGGAAAGAAAAATCTTCGAGCGCAAGAAATTGCCATGGAAAACCGACTCCCAATTATTTATCTTGTTGATAGTGCAGGAGTTTATCTGCCAATGCAAGATGAAATTTTTCCAGACAAAGAACATTTCGGACGAATCTTTAGAAACAATGCTCAAATGAGCAGTATGGGAATCACACAAATTGCTGCCGTTATGGGAAGCTGTGTTGCTGGAGGCGCTTACCTACCTATTATGAGCGATGAAGCTCTAATCGTTGATAAAACAGGAAGTATTTTCCTTGCAGGAAGTTATTTAGTAAAAGCCGCTATTGGCGAAACAATCGACAATGAAACTCTTGGCGGAGCAACAACTCACTGCGAAATTTCAGGTGTTACCGATTATAAAGCCAAAGACGATAAAGATGCTTTAGATAAAATCAAAAACATCGTAGATAAAATTGGTGATTTTGATAAAGCAGGCTACAGCAGAATCAAAGCTGAAAAACCTGCCTTAGAACCAAATGAAATCTACGGAATTCTTCCAAAGGCAAGAACCGAACAATATGATATGATGGAAATCATTAAACGTTTGGTCGATAATTCAGAATTTGAAGCCTACAAGGAAGGTTACGGACAATCTCTTATTACAGGTTATGCCAGAATAGATGGTTGGGCAGTTGGAATTGTTGCCAACCAAAGAAAAGTGGTAAAAACCAAAAAGGGCGAAATGCAGTTTGGCGGTGTAATCTATTCTGACAGTGCTGATAAAGCCACTCGTTTTATTGCCAATTGCAATCAGAAAAAGATTCCGCTAGTATTTTTACAAGATGTAACTGGTTTTATGGTCGGTTCAAAATCAGAACATGGCGGAATCATTAAAGACGGTGCCAAAATGGTAAACGCAGTAAGTAATTCTGTTGTGCCTAAATTTACAGTTATTGTTGGAAACTCTTACGGAGCAGGAAATTACGCCATGTGCGGAAAAGCTTATGATCCTAGATTGATATTTGCATGGCCAAGTGCAGAACTTGCCGTTATGGGAGGAACTCAAGCGGCGAAAGTTTTAGCGCAAATTGAAGCTTCTTCGCTTAAAGCGAAAGGAGAAACTGTTGATGAGGCAAAAGAAACCGAATTATTCGATAAAATTAAAGCGCGTTACGATGAGCAAACTTCGCCTTATTATGCTGCATCGAGACTTTGGACAGATGCAATCATCGATCCATTAGAAACTCGCAATTGGATTTCTATTGGAATCGAGGCTGCAAACCACGCTCCTATTCAAAAACCATTCAATTTGGGAGTTATTCAGGTTTAACGGATTTAGGAATTCTCAACAAGACGTTAAATAAAAAGCAAAAAAACTATTTTTCACTGATTAAAAATACACATATCACTAAAAATTAGTAACTTAGTATATAATTTTTAATCACACAACATCATGGAAAATGTAAAAAGTTTGAATAAATGGGCGAATTCGCACACTTATTTACCAGTTGATTTAGTACGTATTGTTTTGGGTGGATTTTTATTTATGAAGGGTGTCTCTTTTGTCACCAATGTTCAATACCTGCATGATTTGATTTCCCCGATTGATAAGTTTGGAGGAGGTATGTTTATGCTGCACTACATTGCTCCAGCTCACATGATTGGTGGTATAATGATTATTTTTGGGCTTTTAACCAGATGGGCTATCGCTGCTCAATTGCCTATTTTATTCGGTGCTGTTCTTGTCAACTCTATGGGAAGAATGCATTCTGAAAGTTTAGTTTTAGCTATAATCGTTTTATTGGTCTGCATATTCTTCCTGTTTTATGGAAGTGGCAAACACTCTGCAGATTATTATTTTAAAATGCAACAATAACCTCTCATAAGTCCTCAATTAAACTGAGGACTTTTTTTTGATTGTTAATTAATTCTATAAAATTTCTTTAATTGCGTTTTATGATTTAAATTCGCCGACATGAATTGGATTCGTAAAACCGTTATTCTTATTATGCTTTTGCTTGCAGGATTGTTTGCCTACCAAGCAGAACAGACTTCTGTACGCGTAATTGAAAGGGAAAAATCTGATTCTAATTTCAGCAAAGACATTCCCGATTCGTCTGCATTTATACAGCCCCAAGGAAGCTATCAGCTTGCGGCAAACATCAAAACAAACCCTACGGGAATAATCAAATGTTTTGACACCCTTTTACCGCTTATCCCACAGCATCAAACCGTTACATCTATTACAGCATATACCAAGCTTTTTACAACTCAAAGTAAAAAGGTTTCGGTCATACTCTATGCTTTCCATTTTTTCTGGTAAATAAATACTTGATTTTTCATTCGAAGATCTACTCTTCAGCACCTACAAACCGTTTTCAAACCGAAAACCGTTTTGCATATCATTTATTTATTACATTAAAAACATCATGGAAACTACTACCACAATAATGGGTATTGTGATTTTAATTATTGTTGCTATCCCAATCTATTTTTCTGCACGTTCATCGGCAGCTAGTAAATCGAGAATTTTAAACATTAAGAAAAGATTCAGTCCAAATCATCCAGAAGATTTTGATTTGACAGAATCGATCAATAATAAAACTTTAACTATTGATCAGAAAAACAACAAATTTATTCTGATGAATTTCAATCCAAATCAGCAAGAGTCAACATATGTCGATCTAAACACCATTGCTTCATGCAAATTAGTCCCATTAACAGACGCAGGTTCAGACACTATTATCAAAATTGATTTTGAATTTCAAGAAAAAGAAACATCTAAAAAAATAATAATTCCATTCTATGATTTTGACGATGACCGCATCAAACAGATTAGCGTCTATCAAGATCATCAGTTTGCAAAAAAATGGCTTACAATCATCCAAGATTCTATATCACGTTAGTTATTTAATTCAGAAAAGAGACTCGATTTTGGGTCTCTTTTTATTTACAAGTTTCATGATATTTGTCATTTTATGTCTTAGCCTAAAGTTTTAATTTTGATGTAAACTAAATCCGTCATTATGAAAATTTCTTTGACTCAAAAGTACAATGTCCCAGGTCCAAGATATACTAGTTATCCGACAGTTCCATACTGGAATGAAGCAGACTTTGCTACAGAAAAATGGATTAAAACTTTAAGGCAATCATTTTCTAAAAGCAATTCAAAAAACGGAATAAGTTTATACATTCACCTGCCTTTCTGTGAAAGCATGTGCACTTTTTGTGGATGCAATAAACGCATTACAAAAAATCACTCAGTAGAAGAAAAATATATCCAAGCAGTTTTGAAAGAATGGAAAATGTATTGTGATTTACTCCCTGAAAAGCCTGTAATCAAAGAAATTCATTTGGGTGGAGGAACACCAACCTTCTTTTCAAAAGAAAATTTAGAATGTCTTATTAACGGAATTTTTGATTATGCTACAAAAGCAGAAAATCATGAATTTAGTTTTGAAGGACATCCCAATAATACTACTTACGACCAACTCAAAAAATTATACGACTTAGGCTTTCGCCGAGTGAGTTTTGGCGTACAAGATTATTCGCCTAAAGTTCAAAAAGCGATTAATAGAATCCAGCCTTTTCATAATGTAGCCAAAGTAACTTTTTGGGCAAAAGAAATTGGTTATACCTCAATCGGTCACGATATTATTTTTGGGCTTCCGTTTCAAACTATCGAAGATGTAGTTGATACAGTTGAAAAAACGAATTCATTAAAACCAGATAGATTGGCATTTTATAGCTATGCACACGTGCCTTGGATAAAAGGAAACGGACAACGCGGTTTTAATGATGAAAATCTGCCAAAAGATGCGGAGAAAAGAAAACTATATGAAATAGGCAAAAAACTTCTTATTCAGAACGGTTATCACGAAATTGGTATGGATCATTTTGCTCTAAAGGATGACAGCTTATATAAAGCGGCTCACAACGGAAATCTACATAGAAATTTCATGGGATATAGCGCTTCTAAAACTCAAGTCATGATTGGTCTAGGTGTTTCTTCAATTAGTGACAGCTGGTATAGTTTTGCACAAAACACCAAAAGCTTAGAGGAGTATTATGAGATTTTAGAATCTAATAATATTCCTGTTGTAAAAGGCCATATTTTAACTGATGAAGATCTTATCATTAGAAAACACATTCTAAATTTAAGTTGCGAATTAGAAACTTCCTGGACTGCAGAATCTCTAAACTTTGCTGAGCTTCCTGAAGTTTTAATTGCTTTGAAAGAAATAGAAAACGATAATTTAATTGTTATTGAAAATAATAAAATCAAAATTACAGAAGAAGGAAGACCTTTTGTACGTAATATTTGTATGGCATTTGATTTACATCTAAAAAGAAAGTCACCGGAAACAAATCTGTTCTCGATGACTGTATAATAAATCTTAAATTATATTTTTTAATGGCAGTTTGGAGTCTGCTGCACAAAAAGACTCATATTTGAAGGAGAAATATAAGGAATCCCTAATCCCAATCCGCGAAGGATAAATAAAACGCCAATTATAACAGCTACATACGGAATTGCTTTTTGGATCTTATTTCTGAAAGGCAATTTCAATAATGAGTTCACATAAACTACAACTGTCATTAGTGGCATAGTTCCAATTCCAAACAAAAGCATATATAGAACTCCAAGACTTGCGCTTTGCATTGCAATTGCTCCAAATAAAGCAACATAAACCATTCCGCAAGGTAAAAAACCGTTTAGAAGACCAATTGTAAAAAGAGATTTGTAACTCTTATTTTTAAACTGGTTTCCGAGATTAGCTTTAACTTTTGAAATGATTTTGTAAACCGGTTTAGAAAAATTGTATTGAGCAAATTTTTTCTCTGGAATTAAAACCACAATAATCATGATTACACCAATAATTATTGACATTTTCTGTTGTAATCCTGCCAAGAAAAAACCTCTACCAAGTAATCCAAAAATTAAACCGATTGTTGAATAAGCTGTTAATCGGCCGAAGTGATAAGTCATAATCTGCGTTGCCTTTTTAGCTTCATTTTGTCTATCTACAGGAAGCATCATAGCAATTGGCCCGCACATTCCAACACAGTGCAGACTGCTGATTAATCCTAAAAAGAAAGCAGAGAATAACATTTTATTTTTAGTTTACGTATATAACTTCTTTAGTGAGATATTTTTTGCCTTCGTACTGCCATTCCATATTCACATCCCAACGTCCTTTTATTAATTTTTTCTGCGGAATAATGATTTCTGAATTGGTTAAAGCAATTTGAGTATTAAAATCAAACTTTTTGTTTGAAGGTCTGTACAATTGAATATTTCCTTTCACTTTATCACTTTCAAATCCTGCAGGGAAAATTACTGCTACACCTTCTCCAGTATATTTGATTGATGGCTTATGCTGTAAATCGTGTGCATTCTGAATTCTTGCCATTTCTTCCTGAAAGTGCGTGTCATGTTTGTAATATTCTTCGACAACCAAATCATTATCGTATTTAGAGTTTGATTGCACTTCAAAAACAAAATATAAAATAAACGTCATAAACAGTGCAAATGCAATGACAATACCAGTTCCCCAATTAAACTTCATAATACTATATTTTTAATTAAAACTTCGTGGTCCTAAGAAATTTGTAGTTGTTGTTTCAAGGAGTTCAGAACCATTATAAACCCCTATCTTTACTTTTGTTTTATCACTTTCCAATAAAACTTCATCAATTTCAATGAATAATGTTCCTTGAGAAATTCCTTCTTTTGCTACTTTAAAATGTCTTTTTCCGACATTTTTAATTTCTCCTTTCTGATCGATTAATTCGAAATGTATATCGTTGTAATCTTTCATTGTTTTGTTTACAATTTTATAAGTGTAAACATTACTGATTTTTTCTCCATTGTGCTGGAACAGCTGGCCAGGCAAACGTAAAACTACTGCCTGTACATCTGTTCTCAAAAACAGCATTCCAACAAAAATACTCAATAAAATGAAGAGAACAGCTGTATATCCTTTCATTCTAGCTGTAAACTTGAAAGGTTCTTTTTTTGCAATTTCATCCTCAGAAGCATATCGAATAAGACCTTTTGGCAAACCTACAGATTCCATGATATGATCGCATTCATCGATGCAAGCTGTACAGTTGGTACATTCCAATTGAGTTCCGTTTCTAATATCAATTCCCATAGGACAAACGTGAACACATTGAAGACAATCAATGCAATCTCCTTTCCCAGTTAATGCTCTATCTTCATTTTTTTTGAATTTTGCACGTCCTTCTTCTTTTTCTCCACGCACAAAATCGTAGGCAACATTTATAGATTTATTATCTAAAAGAACACCTTGCAAACGTCCGTATGGACAAGCAATAATACAAACCTGTTCTCGAAACCATACAAAAACAAAATAGAAAATACTTGTAAATATCAGCAGTGCAATAAAATTGCTTGCTTGTTTAACAGGACCTTGCTCAATCATTAAAAACAAAGTATCGCTTCCTACCAAATAAGCCAAAAAGACATTAGCAATAAGAAAAGAGATAAGGAAGAAAATAGTCCATTTTAAAACTCGCTTTCTAATTTTTTCAGCATTCCATTCCATTCTTGCTAAACGAGACTGAGAACCTCGATCTCCATCAATCCAGTATTCAATACGACGGAAAACCATTTCTAGGAAAATAGTCTGCGGGCAAATCCAGCCGCAAAATATTCTTCCGAAAACAACAGTAAATAATATTATAAATACAACGCCAACAAGCATTGAAATTACGAAGAGGTAAAAATCCTGTGGCCAAAAAGGGAATCCAAAAATATTAAAACGACGTTCCAAGATATTGAACATCATAAACTGATTCCCATTAACCTTAATAAAAGGATTTATGAATAAAATCGCCAATAAAACGTAGCTGACAATTTTTCTATAATCATAAAATTTACCAGACGGCTTTTTAGGAAATATAAATTTTCGTTTCCCACCTTCATCTATTGTTCCAATGGTATCTCTAAAAGCTTCGTCTGGTAAATTTGACATGATATTCTAATTATTTTTTAACTTCTGTGGTATCTTTTGCAGTTGCTGTAGCAGCATCGGTTTTAGGAGCACTATCGTCTACCCAAACCTCTCCTTCTGCTTCTTTTGGATCTTTTGGGTTACTTCCTTGCAAAGACAGAATATAACTGGCAACTTTTTGTATTTCTTTTGGTTTAAGAGTTCCTTTCCAGGCAATCATCCCTTTACCGTCTCTACCTCCATTTGTAATGGTGTGGAATAGATTTTTAATTCCTCCTCCTAAAATCCATTTATCATCTGTAAGGTTTGGTCCAATTTGTCCACCTCCATCGGCACGGTGACATGCAGCACAATTTGTTGTAAAGATTTCTTTTCCTGCTGCTAAACTTGGTTCGTCAGTTAATAAAACAACTGTTTTTTCATCCATCAAATCTGGGGCAGTTTTCATGTATTCTTCAACATCAATTTTTGCCTGTGCCATTTCTTTTTTCAGCTCCATTTCCTGATCATCAGCTCCTAAAACATCATAGCGAACGACATAAATTACTCCGAAAATAATACAGATGTAGAACAGATATACCCACCATGGCGGTAAATTGTTATCCAACTCTTTAATTCCGTCATAATCATGATCCATCAATAAATCGGCTTCTTTTTCAATTGGCTCTGTTTTAGTCAATTTATGCATTAGGTTTTTAAACCAAGTGCTTTCTTTGAAGCTTAAACTTTCTTCAAGTTCTTTCTGCGCTTTTTCTTCTGGCGAAAGTAACTGATACATTACTCGATTTACAGCGCTAAGCGTAATCTCGATGGCAATCAGAATAAACAAAAAGACAAATAAAAAGACTGATACCATTGGATATTTTACAAAAGCTGGCTTATCGCCTGAGTCTATAAAATATTCCATCAAAGCAAATACGATGAAGAAAATCAGCGGTACTCTAACATATACTGGGAAAAACTTTTTCATTTTTATCTATCTTTTGTGATTACAATAAGTCCTTCATCTAAAGGTATATTACTCATTTCTTGAATTTTTTCTTTTCTATAAGAGAACACCCAAATGCCTAATCCTACAAAGAAGAAGAAGAAAATCAAGAGGGAAATAATCGGGTATAATTCTACACCCGATATTGTTTCCATATTGTGTTTTATCTGTTCAAACATAATGCTGTTATTTAGTTTCTTTTACTTTAATATCAGTACCAAGTCTTTGAATGTAAGCGATCAAAGCAACGATTTCTCTTTCGTTCATCGGAATGAATTTCTCGCCTTTTGCGGCAGCTTTTTTACGGCTGTCTTCATAACTCTTAACGAAATCAGGATCGCTTTCTAAGCTTTTTTCAATCTTAACAGCCTGCTCTCTTAAAGTTTTCTGTGCATTTGCTACTTCTTCTGGAGTATATGGTACTCCTAAAGAAATCATTGCCTGCATTTTCTTTTGTGTCAATGAAATGTCCATTGGTTTGTTGTCGAACAACCATTTATAACCTGGCATAATTGATCCTGCAGATGTACTTTGTGGATTCCACATATGGTTAAAGTGCCAGTTGTCATTGTACTTACCACCTACTCTTAATAAGTCTGGCCCAGTACGTTTTGATCCCCATAAGAATGGATGGTCATAAACAAACTCTCCAGCTTTTGACTGAACTCCATAACGCTCTACCTCACTTCTGAATGGACGAACTGATTGTGAGTGACAACCAACGCAACCTTCTCTAATATATAAGTCACGTCCTTCAAGCTCTAACGGTGTATATGGTTTTACACTTGAAATAGTTGGAATATTTGATTTCACCATAATTGTTGGCACAATCTGAATAATACCTCCAATTAAAATTGCGATGGTAGCTAGAATAGTTAACTGAATTGGTTTTCTTTCTAACCATGAGTGGAATTTCTCTCCGCTTAATCTACCGCTTTTTATGGTTTGTAATGCTGGAGCCTGAGCCAATTCATCTTCTATTGTATTACCAGCTTTTACTGTCATAATGATGTTGTAAACCAATGTCAGCATCCCTACTAGATACAAAGTACCGCCAATAGCTCTCATCCAATACATTGGCATAATAGCCGTTACCGTTTCAAGGAAGTTTCCATAAGTTAAAGTACCATCTGGATTAAACTGTTTCCACATTGACGCTTGTTGGAAACCAGCCACGTATAATGGAATTGTATAAACGATAATACCTAAAGTACCAATCCAGAAATGGAAGTTTGCCAGTTTCTTAGAGAACAACTCCGATTTTGTCATTCTTGGAATCAACCAATAAATAATACCAAACGACATGAAACCATTCCAAGCTAAAGCTCCTACGTGTACGTGGGCTACGATCCAGTCAGTATAGTGTGCAATAGCATTTACATTTTTCAATGATAACATCGGACCTTCAAAAGTCGCCATACCGTAACCTGTAATCGCTACTACAAAGAATTTCAGAACTGGTTCTTCACGAACTTTATCCCAAGCTCCTCTTAATGTAAGAAGTCCGTTAATCATACCTCCCCAAGATGGAGCGATTAACATTACTGAGAATGCAACTCCTAAATTCTGAGCCCAGTTTGGCAATGCAGAATATAATAAGTGGTGAGGTCCAGCCCAGATATAAATAAAGATTAAAGACCAAAAGTGAATAATAGATAATCTATATGAATAAACAGGTCTATTTGCAATTTTTGGAACGAAGTAATACATTAATCCCAAGAACGGAGTTGTAAGGAAGAATGCCACCGCATTGTGCCCGTACCACCATTGCACAAGGGCATCCTGAACACCTGCATACACAGAGTAGCTTTTTAAAGCAGAAACCGGAATTTCGATGTTGTTAAAGATATGAAGTACCGCTACCGTTACAAATGTTGCTAAGTAAAACCAGATTGCAACATATAAGTGACGTTCTCTACGACGTAGCATTGTACCAATCATATTGATACCCATAACAACCCAAATTAAAGCAATTGCAATATCAATTGGCCACTCTAGCTCTGCATATTCTTTAGAAGAAGTATAACCTAACGGAAGTGTAATTGCGGCTGCTACTATAATTAACTGCCAACCCCAGAAATGAAGATTACTTAAAAAATCACTAAACATTCTGGCTTTTAGCAATCTTTGCAGCGAGTAATACATACCGGCAAAAAAAGCATTACCCACAAAGGCAAAAATTACTGCATTGGTGTGCAATGGTCTTAATCGGCCGTAACTCAGCCACGAAATCCCATCTGTAATGTTGGGAAAAAGGTACATTACCGCTAAGGTAAGCCCCACTAACATACCAACAACTCCAAAAAGAATTGTGGCATAAATGAATTTTTTTACAATTTTGTTGTCGTAATAAAACTGTTCCATTTCCATAATTATACTTGTTTTTCTTCGATTGGTGAATTATTATTTTGGGAATTAATTTTGGTTTCGTCATCAAAAAGAATTCTGACTGAAGGCGTATAATCATCATCGTACTGTCCAGATTTGACAGCCGCAATAAAGGCAATAAAGAAACAGATTGCCACGAAAATACTTACTGAAATTAAAAGATAAATAACACTCATACCTTAGATTTATATTAACAAAATTACTTCGTTAAGGGCGCATAAAATATGATAATTATCATAGAGAGATAGAATATGTTAAATTTAATAAAATATATTCTTCAATAATTTATAATCATTCTAAATTTCTATTACTGAAATAGTTAGACATAAAAGTCACAAAACTTACAATAGTAATTGTACTCAAAGGCATAATGATCGCAGCAACTAACGGAAGAAGGTTTCCTGTGACTGCAAATGCAAGCCCGACAACGTTGTACAGCAATGATAAGCCAAAACTCATTTTTATAATCGCAATTGCTTTATGAGAAAGCTTTAAAAAGTAATTGAGACGTGAAAATTCTGATGCATCTAAAATGGCATCACAAGCAGGAGAAAAGACATTCACGTTTTCTGATATCGAAATCCCTACGTTGCTTTGCGCCAAAGCTCCTGCATCATTGAGTCCATCGCCTACCATCATTACATTTTGGCCTTTTTCCTGAAGTTTCTTTATATATTCGAGCTTTTGCTCTGGTTTCTGATTGAATATCAATTCGGTACCTTTTGGCAGAATCGCTTCTAGATTCGCTCTTTCACCATCATTGTCACCAGAAAGCACTTTGATTTGATACTCTTTACTCAGATTTGCAAAAAGCTTTTCTAAACCTTCACGATATTGATTTTGGAAAGTATATTTTCCGAAATAAATCTCCCCTATTTTAATGTGTAATGCTGTTTTTTCTATTTCTGAACCATCTGCAACTATATCATTTACAAATTGTCCAGAACCAATTTTTATTTCGTTCCCATCAATAGTAGCCAAAATTCCTTTTCCTGTAATTTCTTGAAACTCTTCTATATTAATACGTTTTGATTCTGGAAGAAAATCATAAAGCATTCGGCTTAAAGGGTGATTTGAACCTCGCAATACATTTTTAACCAATACAATATCTGAATCTGAAATAGGATTTCCTTCATATATTATATTCGATTTTTTATTGGTTGTAATAGTCCCTGTTTTATCAAAAACAATCGTATCAACTTTGGCAAGCTGTTCGATTACAACAGCATTTTTTAAATAGAATTTCTTTTTACCTAAAATTCGCAATATGTTTCCAAAAGTAAATGGAGCAGTTAGAGCCAATGCACATGGGCAAGCTACAATTAATACGGCCGTAAAGACATTAAAAGCGGTATTGGCATCTATAAAAATCCAATAACCAAAACCAGCAAATGCAATGAGCAATAAGATGGGGGTAAAATATCGGCTTATCGCATCTGTTATGGTTTTGTGTTTCTGATCTACTTTTTTCTGAAAAATTTCGTTACTCCATAATTGAGTTAAATAACTTTGAGAAACAGAATGCAAAACTTCCATTTCGATCACTTTTCCAATCTGTTTTCCGCCAGCAAATACCTTATCTCCAGATTTTTTGGTAATCGGTACTGCTTCTCCCGTAACAAAACTATAGTCAATTTCGGCGCTTTCGCTAATTAAAATTCCATCAACAGGAATAAGTTCTTGGTTTCTTATTAATAATCGATCTCCCTTCAGAACATCATAAATCGCTACATTATCTTCAGAAGAATCTTTATTGATTTTGGTAACCGCAATTGGAAAATAGGATTTAAAATCTCTTTCGAAACTTAAAAAACTATAGGTTTTAATCTGAAACATTTTACCAAGAAGCATAAAAAATATCAAACTGGCCAAACTATCAAAAAATCCTGGACCGTGGTCCATCAGCATATCATAAGTACTGCGAATAAACATCACGATAATTCCTAAAGCAATCGGAATATCAATATTGAGCATTCTTGTTTTAATACTGTGATAGGCAGAAACATAATATCCGCTTGCTGAGTATAAAAAAGTTGGCAGTGCTAGAAGAAAAATCAATAATCTGAAAAACGGTTTGTAACTATCGAGCCAGAACTCTTTCATTTCAAAATATTCCGGAAATGAAAGCAGCATGATATTTCCGAAACAGAAAAATGCAACACCCAATTTATAGGTTAAACTTCTGTCGACTTTTGCTTTTGCAGATCCGTAATTTTCTAAACTGATATAAGGTTCATAACCTATAGAGCTTAGGAGATAAACTATTTCTTTTAAAGAAACTGCATCAGAATTAAAGGTAATTCTAACTTTCTTTTCGTGAAAATTAACCTGAGAAGTGCTAATTCCTGGTTGAAGACGGTTTAGATTTTCTAAAATCCAAATACAAGAACTGCAATGGATATGCGGAATATTAAGTGAAACAATTGAAGTGTTTCCTTCTTGAAATTCTAGAATTTTTGCCAATATGGCTTCGTTTTCTAAAAAATCATATTTTCCTTTGATGTCTTGCGGTGTGGCACCTGGAGACTTTTCAAAATCATAATAAGATGTTAGGTCGTTGATGCTGAAAATTTCGTAAACTGTTTTACAGCCTGTGCAACAAAACTTTTTATCATCAAAATCAATTTCTTCATTTTGTTCAATAGTTAAACCACAATGAAAACAACTTTGCTCCCTCATAAACTTGTTTTTATTTGCCACAAATTTCCAATTAAAGCACAATTATTAAGATGATAATTGTCATGTTATTTTGAAATTGGATTCCTAAATTTATAAAATAAAAAGCTTAAAAAAGAACTAACCCTAATTTATAATAAATTTACCTTATAAAGGTGGTTAAAACCCTCAAATATCCTTACTTTTGCAGCAAACAAATATTGTCATGAATAAATGTGATCAATGCATTGTACGCCAGTTAAGCTCATTAAAAGCCCTTAACAAAGAAGAAGTAATTAAGTTAGCAAGTAGTAAAACGACTTACAAAATAAAAAAAGGTGATGCTCTTTTTGAAGAAGGCGAAGTAACCAATGGAGTTTTCTGTGTAAAAGACGGTGTTGGAAAACTTTCAAAACTGAGCGCAAACGGAAAAGACCAAATTGTAAAATTGGTAAAATCTGGCGAACTTCTTGGACAGCGTTCTATGATTAGCAATGAGCCTGCAAATTTGACTGCAAAAGCGATTGCCGACATGGAAGTTTGTTTTATTCCTAAAGCTGAAATCATCAATTTCTTTAATAATAACAATCAGTTTTCTTTAAATATGATGCAGTCTGTCTGCGAAGATTTAAAGGAATCTGAGAACGAAAAAATTGCATTAGTTCAAAAAACAGTTAAGCAGAGACTTGCAGAAACTTTACTGCACTTACATGATGAATTTGGTGAAGATGCTGACAAAACACTAAGAGTACAGCTAACAAGAGAAGAACTTGCCGGCATTATTGGTACTGCTACAGAAAGCTGTATCCGTCTATTATCTGATTTTAATAAATTAGGATTAATAGAATTGGTTGGTAAAAAAATCATGCTTAAAGATGTTCGCGCTTTAAAGAAATTGGCCGACAACTAAAGTTTTTTCGCCTCGTTCCAGAAAACATCCATCTCTGTAAGCGTCATGTCCATTAATATTTTTCCTAATTCGTTTGCTTTACTTTCTAGGTATTGAAAACGTTTTATAAACTTTTTATTGGTTCTTTCTAAAGCATCTTCTGGATTTACATTCAAAAATCGAGCGTAATTAATCATAGAAAACAAAACATCTCCGAATTCATCTTCAATTTTGTCTTGGTTTCCAGATTTTACTTCGTCTTGCAATTCTTGTAATTCTTCTTGCACCTTATCCCAAACCTGATGAGGTTCTTCCCAATCAAAGCCCACGCCTTTTACTTTATCTTGAATTCGGCTTGCTTTAACCATTGCAGGAAGACTTCTTGGAACACCTTCTAAAACAGATTTCTTACCTTCTTTTAGTTTTAGCTTTTCCCAATTTTGCTTTACTTCCTCTTCATTTTCTACTTTTACATCTCCATAAATATGAGGATGGCGGTGAATGAGTTTGTCACAGATTTCATTAGATACATCAGCAATATCAAAATCGTTAGTCTCGCTACCTATTTTAGCATAGAAAACAATATGAAGCAACAAATCTCCCAATTCTTTTTTAACTTCATTTAAATCATTATCCAAAATAGCATCGCCAAGCTCATAAGTTTCTTCAATTGTCAAATGTCGCAACGTTTGCAATGTCTGCTTTTTATCCCACGGACATTGCTCACGAAGTTCATCCATGATATTTAATAATCTCTCAAATGCTTTTAACTGGTTTTCTCTGTTCATTTTGAAGTTTCTTTTGATTTAAACTCGATTCTGTAAAATTAAAAAATCCTGTCAAGAAAACATCTTAACAGGATTATTTTATGTTTAAAGAAAAACTACTATTCTTCTTTTTTAGCTTTTGCTTTTTTAGCCGCTGGAGCTTTTTTTGGTTTTTCTGCAGCAACTGGAGCTTCTTCTTTTGGTTCTTCAGCTGCAGGAGCTAAATCTGTAACTAAACCTTTTGCTTGAAGTGTGTTGTACCAGCTTAATACTTTTTTGATATCTGATGGGTAAACTCTTTCTTCGTCATAATCAGGAAGAATTTGTTTAAAATAAGCAGACAAAGTAGCATTATCCTCTTTATGAGAAATAGCTTGTCCTTTGTTTTCTTTAACGGCAATCTGCTGCATTACTTCAGTTAACGGTTTTTCGCCTTCATAAGTATAAATCGAAATTTCAGACAATAAACTTACATTGCTTTTTAGATTTACAGTAATCTTCTTCCCATCAATTAATGATTCCGCCACAAAACCTGTACGAGTTTGTACTTTTAATTCGTATAAACCTGGTTTTCCTGAAATGGCTAAAATTTTCGTTAAATTCATTTTTATTAAAATTAGTATTAAGAATTTTATTTATTTTTTGTTTCTAATTTTTTAGAAAACTTATCTTGCTTTTTTAGCTGCAAAAAATTTCATTCTATATTCCTGAGACGTTTTTCCTTCAGTAATATTTTTCAATTTCTTTTGGATTAAACGTTTTTTTAGAGATGAAATTTTATCTGTAAACAAGATTCCTTCAATGTGGTCATATTCGTGCTGGATAACTCTTGCGATTAATCCGTCAAACACTTCCGTTTTCATAACGAAATCTTCTTCACAATATTCGATTGTAACAGTTGGTTTTCTGTAAACGTCTTCACGCACATCAGGAATACTCAAACAACCTTCATTAAATCCCCACTCTTCTCCTTCTTCTTTAACGATTTTAGCATTGATAAAAGTCTTCTTGAAACCTTTCAAATCTTTTTGTTCCTCTGAAGGAAGATCCTCATCATCACTAAAAGGCGTTGTATCTATCACAAACAAACGAATTGGCAATCCAACCTGCGGCGCTGCAAGTCCAACTCCATACGCATTGTACATTGTCTCGTACATGTTTGCGATCGTTTCTTTTAGGTTTGGATATTCTGGCGTAATATCTTGTCCTACTTTTCTTAAAACAGGATCACCGTATCCTACAATTGGTAAAATCATTTGTTTTTATTTATGTTTTATGTGCTGTAAAAACAGAATTAAAGTTCTGATATTTCAGCTGGCAAAAATAGTAAAAAATAGTCAATGAATAATTCTTATACGGCATTATTCGTATTTTTTACCTGATGCTTAAAAATCTCATCCATAATTATGCCAAAATCACTCCTACAATTCTTACCTTTGTTAGTAAACCTCTTTTTATGATTGATATAATTTCGAAATTTACTAACAGCACTTCCTTCCTCAACGCCTCTAAAGTAACTATTGCTTCTGTTGTTCCTGTTTTAGTATTAAATTTTCTAGGTCATTTTGAAATTGGTTTTACAATAGCACTTGGAGCTTTTTATACGTATCCCAGCGATATTCCGAGTTCCCTCAGCCATAAAATAAAAGGATTAATTGCCGCTTCTTTTATTGTTTCTGGAGTTAATCTTTTAGTAAATCTCGTTTATCCATTTCCTTTTCTTTTTTACATATTTTTAGGTTTTCTGCTGTTCTTATGTTCTATGATTTCGGTTTATGGACAACGAGCCACTTTAATTTCGTTTTCTGCATTATTATCTATTTCCCTTTCATTCGGTCATTTACATGAAGGCTGGGAAGCTTTTGAATATTCAGGTTTCATTTTTATTGGAGGAATTCTGTATTTAATAGTATCCCTTGTTTTTCATTTTGTTCAGCCATATAAATATGTAGAATTACAAATTGCCGAAGGAATAAAACTTACTGCAAAATATCTCAAATTAAGAGGCGATCTATGGAGCCCTGAAGCCAATAGAAAAGCAATTATAGAGAAACAGCTGGCCGTACAGGTAGAATTGAATCTTATTCACGAAGATTTAAGAAAAATGCTAATTGGAAACCAAAATGCATCTGGAACTACTAGCCAAAATAGAAAAATGCTTTTGGTTTTTATTACTTTAGTCGAAATTCAAGAATTGGCATTGTATACGTCTTTTGACCACAGTAAACTTCATGAAAAATTTGCGAAACATCCTGATGTTTTAAGAACGTATCAAAATGTGGCTTATAAACTGGCCTCCACCCTTAAAAAACTTTCCAAAAATGTCAATCATATCAGTGTTTATGTCGACAAACATGATTTAAAAAATGAACTGGATGCTCTTGAATTTGCCATTTTTGATTATGAAAAAACATTAGGAAAAGAAGAGGCTGCCGAAGGTGTCTTAATGCTGACCAATATGCTTAAATATGCTAAAAATCAGGTTGGAAAAATTAAAACTATTCAGCGTGCACTTTCTTTGGCAATGCAGTCCTATAAACTAAAAGATCAAGACAAAGAGCTCGAAAAATTCTTAACACCGCAATATTATCCGCTGCGAACCTTAATCGAAAATTTAAGTTATTCTTCATCGATTTTCAGGCATTCAATAAGATTAACTATCACTATTTTGATTGGTTTTTTCCTCGGACAAGTTTTGCCATTTCAAAACGTCTATTGGATTCTACTTACCATTGTTGTAATCATGCGTCCTGGCTACGGTTTAACAAAAGAACGATCATACAACAGAATATTCGGAACTGTTTTAGGAGGAATTTTAGCTTTCGGAATTGTATCTGTAATTCAGAATCACGTTGCACTGAGCATTTTCTCTATTGTATGTATGCTTTTAGGAATTTCCTTTACTCAGATTAACTATAAGATAAGTGCAACATTTGTTACAATGTACGTGGTTTTCATCTACGGAATTCTTACACCTGATATTAATGAGGTAATTCAATATAGAATATTAGATTCGCTTGCAGGAGCAATTTTAGCTTTTATTGCCAATCAGTTTTTATGGCCGGCATGGGAATTCATCAATACACCAATTCATATTGAAAACACAATTCGCGCCAATAGAAATTACTTAAAAGAAATTGCTGATTTTTATAATAAAAAAGGAGAAGTTCCAACTTCGTATCGTTTAGCACGAAAAAATGCCTTTGTTGAAATAGGAAATTTAATGACTTCTTTTCAGCGTATGATGCAGGAACCAAAATCAAAACAAAAAACAATGCCCTTGGTAAATAAACTGGTGGTTTTAAACCATTCTTTATTATCTGCTTTAGCGTCACTGTCTACTTATATTCAATCGCATCAAACCACTTCTGCTTCTGACTCCTTTAATTATATCATCAAGACTATTCTAGCCAATTTAGATCATTCGATTTCTATTTTACGAAATGAAGTTATAATACAAGACACTTTTTTTGAAAAAGAAGACGTGACTTTACAATTTGAAGAATTAAAGCGCAGGCATTTTACTCGTTTGGCCGAAGATGATGATTTAGATAAAGAAACGCGTCAAGCCAAAATGCAGGAAGCACAGATGGTTATTGAACAATTGATCTGGATGAGTAATCTCGCAGAAAAAATTCTAAAAAACACAACCGACCTAAAAGCAACAAATCCAGATTAATTCATCTGGATTTGTTTTTTTATTCAAATATTGAGAAGCTTAATTTAATTTCAAAACTTCTGCTGTTTGTTTTCTAAGTTCTTCTAAAAGTTCTGGCTTATCATTTAAAGTCTGACCGTAAGAAGGAATCATTGTTTTTAATTTAGCCTGCCATTCTGGTGTTTTAATTTGATGCGTAAAACATCTGCTGATTAAATCAACCATAATTGCCACAGCTGTAGAAGCTCCAGGAGAGGCACCTAATAAAACGGCTAAAGTTCCGTCATGCGTATTAATTACTTCTGTACCAAACTCTAAAACCCCACCTTCTTTTTCATCTTTTTTGATAACTTGAACACGTTGTCCCGCTTTTTCCAATTTCCAGTCTTTTGAGCGTGCTGTTGGAAGATACTCGCGTAAAGCTTTCATTCTATCTTTTGGAGACTGACGCACTTGCTCAATCAAATATTTCGTTAATGGAATATTGTGATATCCTGCAGCCAACATCGGAATTAAGTTGTTAGACTTAATAGACATAGGCAAATCTAAATAAGAACCATTTTTAAGGAAACGAGTTGAAAATCCTGCAAATGGACCAAAAAGAAGTGCTTTCTCTCCGTCAATTACACGAGTATCAATATGCGGAACAGACATTGGAGGAGCTCCAACACTCGCTTTTCCATATACTTTTGCCTGATGTTTTGCAATTACTTCAGGATTTGTACATTTCAGCCATTGTCCGCTTACTGGAAAACCACCGTATCCATTTCCTTCTGGCACATTAGCTTTTTCTAATAAAGGAAGAGATCCTCCTCCTGCACCAATAAATACAAATTTTGTATAGGCCTTACGAGTTTTTCCTGTTGACAAATCTTTAATCTTAATTCTCCAAGATTTATCTTCACGCTGTCTTAGTTTTTTAACTTCATGATTGAAGAACAAAGAAACCCCGTCTAATTTTTCTAAATAATTGAACATACTTCTTGTTAAAGCACCAAAATTAACATCGGTACCAATTTCCATATGTGTTGCTGCTAATTTTTCATCGGCATTTCTGCCTTCCATTACTAATGGCATCCATTTTTTAAGCTGTTCAAAATCGGTGCTGAAAGTCATGTCGGCAAAGATTGGATTGCTCTGAAGCGCTTCAAATCTCTTTTTTAAATAATCTACGTTTTTATCTCCCCACACAAAACTCATATGAGGTACACTTTTAATAAAATTATCTGGAGAAGGCACTTTGTTTTGCTGAACTAAGTAAGACCAAAACTGGCGAGAAATCTCGAATGATTCTGCAATGCTTATTGCTTTTTTAGGATCTATGCTTCCGTCTGCCTTTTCTGGAGTATAATTTAGTTCACAAAAAGCAGAGTGTCCGGTTCCTGCATTATTCCAAGCATCAGAGCTTTCTGCTGCAGCAACATCTAATCTTTCGTAAATTTCAATTTTTATATCTGGTTGTAATTCTTTCAAAATTACTCCAAGAGTGGCACTCATTATTCCAGCGCCAATGAGTACTACATCACTATTTGAACGTATGGTTTCGTCAGGCATAACAGTATTTTTATTTAAAGTGCAAAGGTACTTTTTTAATTGCAAAAAAAAACTAATTTTTAGATGATAAAAGTTAGGATTTTCTAAAAACTATTAAATTATAAATAAAAAATATGACGAACAGCGCTATTTTTTTGCGGAAAGATAATCTTGAAGCAGAATTGTGGCAGAAATTTCGTCTATTAAACCTTTATTCTGACGCTGTTTTTTACTTAAACCACTGTCGACCATGGTTTGAAATGCCATTTTTGAAGTAAAACGTTCATCAACACGAATCACTTTCATATCTGGAAAAATATTAGAAAAGTGAGTTACAAAACCATTAATTACAGAAGCGCTTTGAGATGGCTCTCCATTCATTTGTTTGGGTTCACCAATCAAAACCGCTTCGACTTTTTCTTTAGCAAAATAATCTTTCAAAAAATCAATTAAAGTATGAGTCGGAATCGTCGTCAAGCCCGAAGCAATAATCTGCATTTCGTCTGTCACTGCAATTCCTGTGCGTTTTTGTCCGTAATCTATTGAAAGGATTCTTGGCATGTTTTGAAATTTTTATATAAGGAAGGAAAGTGAAATTATAATCTTTAAAGAGATTCTTTATATTTTATAAAACCGAAAACGAAAACAATGTTTTTCTCAGCATCAACCTCATAAACAGAGACGTAACCTTTAAAAACATAATCTCTAATATTTTCATCATCAAAATATTTCGACTTGGTAAAATGAAAAGGATGTTTTAAATCTTTTTTAATATTTCTAAGCAAATCTTTTCTAAACTTTAGCGCTGCTCTGGGTTTATCTTTATAAATATAATAAACTTGTTCTTTTAATGATTTTAAAAATTCATTCGAAATTTTAATTGTCATATTCCGAAAATGCATTGTCTAAAATTGAATCTGCTTCGTCTACTGAATACAATTTTTCATCACCGCTTTTTAATTTAGCATAAGCTGCATGCACTTTTCTTTTATCATTTTCAAAATCAGAATCTTCTTCTATAATCCTCAATTCACTAGAAGAAAACTTACTTAACAACTTAAGCACTTTCTCTCTAATCTCTGGCTGAAATTCTAATCTAATCGCTTCCATAATACTTACATTTTACAATACAAATATAACCTTTTAAATTCATGTTTTTTAATTAAATCTAAAACCAAAAAAATCCGCCTCGAAAATTTCAAGACGGACTTTTATCCAAATATTCAAACCTAAAAAATAACTCAATTTATCTTCCGAACAAACGGCCAAAAAAACCTCTATGTTCTTCTTCCTCTCCTGCATCCTCTTCTTCAGAATAATTAGCAAACTTAGATTGTGACTTTTCATGCTCGTAAATCAGCTCCTTAATATATTCAACGTAAGTTCTCTTTTTCTCTTCTAAGAATCCGATTAAATACTTTTCGCTAAATTCTACACCGCTTGCTGCTTCGATTTGCAATAACTTTTTATACAAAGGCTCAATATGCATCGCAATTACTTCTTGCGGTACAGCTTGTCTTCTTCCGAAATAATTTACAATAACGTCGTTTTCGTCTCGGGCGATTTCAAAATCTGTAATTACCCAATAGTATCTTCCAGACTTCGCAAGGTTTTTTACAATAGCATGAAAGTTTTTTCCGTTTTTAAGATTTTCCCAAAGCACTTTAAAAATTACTTTTGGCATATCAGGGTGACGTATGATATTATGAGGTTGTCCCATTAATTCATAGTCTTCGTAACCGCAAACATCTACAAATACTTCGTTGGCATATTCAATAATACCGTAGGCATTTGTTTTACTCATAATAACCTGAGTTTTATCCCAGCTTACTTCTTTATCTATAATTACTCTGTTTTGAAGGTGATTTTCTTGATTCATATTTTACTGCTTATATGATTATTTATGGAATGGAATGTTGATCAACACTGCGAAATTAAAGCGAAGAAAAAGCAGAAATCCTGACTTTTGTCATATTTTGATATAAAAAAAACTTCTAGTGGTAGTGTTGTTAATTAAAACACATACAACATTATCTAACTTACAAATAAGAAACAAAAAGTTAAATCTGTAACATTTTCGAGTAGTTTTGCTTTTTTGCATTTCTACAAATACGTTATCTTTGCCAAAAAATTAAACGTATGAATTCTTTACAGACTATAATTGAACAAGCTTGGGAAAATAGAGCTTTATTGCAAGAAACTACAACTACAAATGCCATTAGAGAAGTTATCGAATTGGTAGACGCAGGAAAATTACGTGTTGCTGAACCAGTTGGTGACAAATGGCAAGTAAACGAATGGGTTAAGAAAGCAGTTGTAATGTATTTCCCAATTCAGAAAATGGAAACATGGGAATCTGGTATTTTTGAATATCACGATAAAATGTTGCTAAAAAGAAATTATGCTGAAAAAGGAATCCGTGTAGTGCCTAATGCTGTTGCTCGTTATGGAGCTTACATCTCAAGCGGTGTAATCTTAATGCCAAGTTACGTAAACATTGGTGCTTATGTCGACGAAGGAACAATGGTTGATACTTGGGCAACTGTAGGAAGCTGTGCTCAAATTGGTAAAAACGTTCACTTAAGCGGTGGTGTTGGTATTGGTGGTGTTCTTGAGCCATTACAAGCAGCTCCAGTAATTATTGAAGATGGTGCTTTTATCGGTTCTCGTTGTATCGTTGTTGAAGGTGTTCACGTTGGTAAAGAAGCAGTTCTTGGTGCTAACGTATGCTTGACAGCATCTACTAAAATTATCGATGTTACGGGCGATGAGCCAGTTGAAATGAAAGGTTATGTACCAGCTCGTTCTGTGGTTATCCCTGGAAGCTATACTAAGAAATTTGCTGCTGGAGAATACCAAGTTCCTTGTGCGTTAATCATTGGAACTCGCAAACCATCTACGGATCTAAAAACTTCTTTAAACAATGCACTTCGTGAGTATGATGTTGCTGTTTAATTAATATAAAAATCTTAATATGAGGGCAGTCTTTACTGCCCTTTTTTTATATACACTCAAAAATAATTAAACAAAAAATAAACAAAATTTTAACAATTAATTAAAACTAAGAAAATTATTCTAGATTTGCACTTTTTTAAAATCTAACAGAAACAAGAAAGACGACTTATTTAAATGCTTATTAATGAAAAATTACACATCAAGTTTAAAACTATTTCTTTACCGATATTTCATAATTTTTTTAATCTATCAAATTTGTAATATTTTCTTTTACATATTAAACTCTAAATACTTTGATCAAATAACCGTTCAAAATATCTTAGGAAGCATTTTGTTTGACCTATCGGCTATTTCATATATAACTTTTATTTTCTTAATAGCACATGCAATTCCTGGAAACTTTAAGTATCGCCAGAACTATCAAACAGTACTAAAAATTTCATTTTTTTTAGTCAATCTTTTGTTCATTTCGGCAAACCTAATTGATATTATATATTTTCGATTCACAGGAAGAAGAAGTACTTATAGTATGATTACTGCAAAAGGAATGGAAAAAGAAGCTTTAGGCTTGCTTTTTTCTTTTATAAAAGAATTTTGGTACATTCCGTTATTGTTTATTATTCTTAGTATTCTTTTTTGGAAATCGATACCTGATTTCAAAAGCAAAAGCGAAATAAAGAGCTTCACAAAAGAAAAATTCTTAAAGCAATCTTTTTATTTTCTTACTTCAGTTTTTTTATTACTAATAGTTGGTCGTGGAGGATTTCAAAAAAAACCTCTAAGGATTGTAGATGCCGCCAATTATAGTTCCCTCAATAATGCCCCGCTTATTTTAAATACTCCTTTTTGCATATTAAAAACAATATCACAAAAAGAAGACATTGAGAAAGTCAATTATTTTGACAAAAAAACTCTAGATTCTATCTACAAACCAATTTTGTCTTTTAAAAATGCAGGAACTGTAAATAAAAAAAATGTCGTAATAATCATTTTGGAAAGCTTTGGCCATGAAAATGTTAGTAGAAAGCAAACTCCTTTTCTAGATTCTTTGATTACAAAGTCTTATTATTTTAAAAATGGATTTGCAAACGGAAAAGTTTCTATTGATGCCGTTCCATCAATTATTTCCAGCATACCAAGTTTAATGAATAACTCTTTTATCATTTCTAGCTATTCTCTGAACAAAACGAATAGTTTACCTAAAATTCTTAAAAAAGAAGGATATACGACTTCGTTTTTCCATGGTGCTTTTAACGGAAGCCAGAATTTTGATCAATATGCAAAAGCTGCAGGATTTGAAAAATATTATGGAAAAGATGAATATGTAGGACCTGAAGCTTTTGATGGAAAATGGGGAATTTATGATGAAGAATTTTTACAGTTTTTTGCTGGAAAACTATCTAGTTTTAAACAGCCTTTCTTTAGTACTATTTTTACTATTTCTTCTCATAATCCGTACAAGATACCAGAACGATACAAAAATAAATTCCCTAAAGGGACAACAGTTATTCAGGAAAGTATTGCATACACAGATTACTCTCTGAAACTATTTTTCAAAAATGCTAAGAAAGAGAAATGGTATAACAATACATTGTTTGTAATTTCTGCTGATCATACTTCTTCTAGCGGAGAGTCAGAAATAGACAAAACCTCAATAGGAAAATTTCATATTCCAATTTTATTCTTTGATCCAGGCAATCCACAGTTTTCTGGTGTCAACAAGCAGAATTTTCAACAGATAGATATTATGCCAAGCATAATAGACTATCTTGGCATAAACACAGATTTAATTTGTTTTGGAAAAAGCTTCAAAAGCAGTCAGAATTTTGCTGTATTTTATTTACAGGGAATTTACCACTGTGTTCAAGACGACTATTATCTAGCCTTTGCAAACAACCAAGCTATTGGATTATATAATTGGAAAAAAGACCCTTTATTAAAAAACAACTTACAATCTCAAAATACATTTAAAACATTAGAAATTTCAAATTTCCTAAAAGCTTACATTCAAAACTTTAACGGGAGAGTAGTTGACAATAAACTTAGCCTCTAATTATCTTTTTGTTTTTTGAAGTTTTATAAGCTTAGCATATTTCATATAAGAGAAAAAAGCTTGAATCATTGCGATTGACAATCCGTCAAGACCGTTGAAGATTCCTTTTTTAAAGAAATAACAGCGAATAAAAGCTACAGTACCGTTAAGAACAGGTTTGAAAGCATTAATTCTTTTTCCCTGATCAAATAACTGCTGAGCATGCCATCCAGAATACTGATTCTTTTTTGCAATAATTTGATCGAAAGAATCCCATCCGTAGTGGAGAATATGTACAGCAACTTTTTTCTCGTTTTGAGCAACAATTTTCTGATGCACTTTAGAATCGGAAGGATGGGCTGTTTGTTTATTAAAAAAACGAACTTTATGGTCAGGATACCATCCAGAGAAATCAATTAATTTATCTGCTAAAAAGTTTTTTACTCTAAAACTCAAAGCATCATAATTTCCTTCTAGATATTTTTTATTTAGAATAAATTCCTCAGCATCTTTGTCCAAAAATTCATCTGCATCAAGATTTAAAATCCAGTCATTTTTACAAAAAGGCAGTCCATGAGTACGCTGCGGGCCATCTCCTAAAAACATCTGCTGAATCACCTGTGCTCCCTTTTCTTTAGCTATTTCTACCGTACGATCTTTACTGAAAGAGTCTACAATAATAACTTCGTCGCAAACTTTAAATAAGGCATCTATACATTTTCCAATGTTTTTTTCTTCATTGAAAGTAATAACCAAACCGCTAATTCCCATTGTTCATTTAATTTGTTGAGCACAAAAATATAACTTTTTAATTTAGTTTAATCTTATTAATACCATCACTTGTACACTTCATAAAATAGTTTGTACTTTAGCCTTCTAATTGAACAAAAAAATAAATGAGAATATTAGTCATTCAACAAAAAAGAATTGGAGACGTCTTAACGAGCACAATTATCTGTAACAACCTTAAAGCCAAGTTTCCAGATTCTACAATTGACTACATGTGTTATCCTAATTCGATCGATGTTCTTTTAGAAAATCCGAATATTGACAACATTATTCCGATGACTAATAAAATTCGAAAATCAACTTTTGAGTTCATTAAATTCATTTTTGAGATTCGAAGAAAAAAATATGGTGCCGTAATAGACGTATACAGTAAATTAGGTACAAGTCTAATCACATTTTTCTCTGGCGCAAAATATAAAGTTTCTTATCATAAATGGTATTCTAACATTTTTTACAATTACAGCTATGAGCGTTTCGATGCCATAAAATCAGAATTTGGTTTGGCAATTGAAAACAGATTATTATTGCTTAAACCTTTCTTTTCTGAAAAAATAACAAACGTAAAACCAAAGATCTTTTTAAAAGAATCTGAGATTATCGAAGCAAAAAATCTGCTAAAAAGCTACAATATAGATCCTGAAAAACCGTTGATCATGTTTGGTATTTTAGGAAGCGAACATTACAAAACCTATCCGCTTGATGGAATGGCAAAAATTATTGATTTTACAGTGGCCAAAACAAATGCAACTATTCTCTTCAATTATATTCCAAACCAAAAAGAGCAGGCTTTAGAAGTATATAATCATTGTTCTGAAGAAACAAAAAAGCATATCATTTTTGATTTGTACGCCACCGATTTACGTCCATTTTTAGCAATCCTTTCTCAATGCGAAATGCTGATAGGAAATGAAGGAGGCGCTGTAAATATGGCAAAAGCACTTGAGATTCCGACCTTCTCTATCTTCACTCCGTCTGTTAGAAAAGAAACATGGCAGCTGTTTGAAAACGAAGCAAAAAATGCTTCTATTCATTTAAAAGATTTAAAACCCGAGATCTACGAAGAGCATACCGAACAATACATCAAAGAACATACTTTTGAGTATTATGCCGAATATCCTTTGGAATTAATGCTTCAAAAACTTGATACTTACTTTCAAGAATATAAAAATTGAGAAAAGTAAAAGGAATCTCCGATGAATAACGAAAAGCAAAAATTATCAGTCCTGATTATTACGCTTAACGAAGAACAGCATATAAAATCGCTTCTTGAAGATATTGATTTTGCTGACGAAATAATTATTGTCGATTCCTACAGCACCGACAAAACAATAGGTATTATTGAGTCTTTTACGAATGTAAAATTAGTTCAGAATCATTTTCTAAACTATACATCTCAGCGAAATTTCGCCTTAGACCAAGCCAAAAACCAATGGGTCTTATTTATTGATGCTGATGAAAGGCTCACAGCAGAGTTAAAATCTGAAATTATCACTAAACTTAATTCTGAAAATACAGCAAGTGCTTATTTTATCTATCGTGTTTTTATGTTCAAAGATAGCAGACTGAATTTCAGTGGCTGGCAGACCGATAAAATTTTTAGACTTTTTGACAAATCAAAATGCAGATATAATGAAGAAAGAACCGTTCACGAAAAATTAATTGTAAACGGGTCAATTGCTAGTTTAAAAAACAAAATCATACATTTTTCGTACTCTTCTTATGAAGATTACAAATTAAAAATGCATAATTACGGAATTCTTAAAGCTCATGAAAAATTAGCTAAAGGAATAAAACCTTATTTCTTATTCCTGTTCCTGCACCCTCTCTATACTTTTTTGTATCAATTTATAATCCGTTTTGGATTTTTAGATGGCAAAAAAGGCTTAATTATATGTTATTTGAATGCTTACAGCGTTTACATTCGGTACAAGGAATTAAGAAGAATTACTTCTTCCAAAATTTAAGCTTCTTTTTCAAGCGCTTTTTTCTGTAGAACTTTTCTTGAAAATCTGAAGTATATTTCCATAAAGTCTCAAAAATCTTCTCTTCAGATTTTGCTTTATAATATTTAGCATATTCATTACTCATTGTCGCAACCATTTCTTCTAGAGGCGTCAAACGGCAAAGGTTTTTCATACGCATTTCAAAAGACATCGAATCATGAAATTCCATTCTATTTAAATCTACCAGAAAGAAATCATAATTTCCACTAGAGTTCTTTTTAATTAAAGTGTTTCCTGGAGAATGATCCAAAAATTCAATTCCTTTTTCGTGAAGATCAAAACTAAATTTAGTAAACTGTCGCAAAATATTTTCGCGATCTGGGAAATCCGGAATTTCTACAAGTTCTCTATACGTTAAATCTACATTTAGATGCTCACTTACGTAAAAACTGTCTTTAAGTCCCAAAACATTAAAATTTTCAAGAAAAGCAATTGGCTCAGGAGTTCCTATCCCTTTTTCCAATAAAATCGTCGCATATTCAAATGATCGCATTGCTTTTGATTTTCTAAAATATCGATAAGCAACTTTGTTAATTAAATTTGGAATTTTAAATGATTTTATATTAATTGTCTTTCCATTAAAGTCGAACAATTTTATTTTGTTACGATCTCCATTTCCAAAAAGTTCACCTTTTGCATTAAACATTTTGATTGTGTTAAGTATTAACTCAGTACTATTTTCGAAAATTGGATTTACTTTAAAATTCATCAGATTCTTTTTATAAACAACAAAAATACATATACGATCTAAGACTTCAAATTATTATTGTATTTTCGTAAAAAAAAGAAAAAAAATGTCATTTAAGATTTTCCTGGAAACACATAACATAATTAATAGAGCAGCTGGCTTAGGAACTTTCAATTATGAATTAGTAAAAGGTTTATCTTCTTTAGATTTTAAAAACTGTGAATTGACTTTAAACTCGTCAAATCCTGATATTCTGAGAAAAGAATTTAAAGACAAATTTAAATATCATAAATACAACAGCCTTTCTAGACATTCTTTGTTTAGAATTCGAAAAAAATATGATTTATGGCATTCTGTAAATCAAAATACCAAAGTTGAGCCTTTTTATTGCAACAAATATCTATTAACTGTACATGATGTTCACTTTGTAGACGAAATTTCTGCAGACCCTAATCATAGAGTAAATAAATTATTTAAAGCTAAGCTAGAAAAATCGACAGCCATAACTTATATTTCAGAATTTGCAAAAGCTGAAACTCACAGACACTTTAATGTTCCTAATATTCCTGAGTATGTAATTTATAATGGAAATCCAATTTCTACAATATTAGATACTTCAAAATATATTACAGACATACCTCTTGACAAACCTTTTTTCTACACTATTGGAGACTTTATTGAAAGAAAAAATTATGAGTCAATTATTAATATGATGAAACTCATAAAAGACTTTAATTTGATTATTTCGGGAAACAATAATAAAAAATATGGTGAAGAAATAAAAAAATTGATTGCAGATAATGGCTTAACAAAGCAGGTATTTTTAACTGGAAAAGTTAGTGATGAAGGAAAACAATTTTTCATGAAAAATTGTACGGCATTTCTTTTTCCATCTATTAGAGAAGGTTTTGGACTTCCGCCAATTGAAGCAATGAGTTTTGGAAAACCTACATTTTTATCCAATAAAACCTCGCTTCCAGAAATTGGGGGCAACGCTTCTATCTATTGGGAAAACTTTGATCCCGAGTATATGAAAACTATTTTATTTGATGGACTTCATGAGTATGAAACCAATAAAGCTGAAAAAGAAGCTATCATAAAAAAAAGAGCAGCCGACTTTGATTGGAAAAGAACAGCTGCTGATTATTTTGATGTATATACTAAAATTTTATATTGATATCTTTTAAATTAAAAACTTAAACCACTGCCCAAAATTTTTCATCGAAATAAATAATTTGGAGAGGGTAAGTTTTTTTTCTTCCTGAATAAATTTTTTGATTTCGATAATATTCTTAGTCGGAAAAAAGTCTAGCTTTTTCCATCGTTCTGGTTCTATATAATAGAAATTTCTAAACTCTTTAAAGTTATTTTCATTTACTTTAATCCATTTGTTTAAGAAATCTTTATTTGTTTCTTTATTATGTCCCCAGTTTTCAAATTTAAACCTCAGTTCTTCTTCTGTCCTCGATAATGATTCGTGCAAAACAAGATTATTAGTATAAATAACCTGCCCTTTTACTCTTCTACCATTAACGTACTCAGGATTATTTGTAGCAAAAATAGCTTTAGTAGGTTTATCAACATACAAAATGCCATTTGGAGTATATTTATATAAAATTACCCAAAATGCTGCAATTTGAATTGGCTTTTTTAATGGTTCTTTAATGTATGAATCATACTTTCTAAGATCAGATATAAACTTCTTAAAATCTACAAAATACTCATCACAATCAATCTGGATAAGCCAGTTTCCTAACCCCATTTTTTGAGATAGCAGTTTTCGCTCCCTAATTTCACATTGCATTGTTGTGAACCCAGGAACATAAAAATCATCTTCATATATAACTATTTTTTTACTGACATCAAAAGCCTGAAGCCAATCAAAAAAGGAATTGTCAATGTTGAAATATTCACCATTCCACGTCCTTCTATTTTTATCAATTGCCAAAAAAATTGTATCAGCATCATTATATGTTGTTGGCAAAGAATTTTTTAGTAATTCATAGTCATATGAAACTAAATAACCTACTTGTATTTTACCTATCATCAAAGTCAATATAAACTTGTTGCAAGTTACTATTTAATATCTATTTTTGTCAAAAATTGAAAAGAATTATATGGTGCAAAAATCATACCTATCTTCTTTTTAAATTTGGATTCATTTACTGATTTAAAAACTAAATATTTATCAAAAAATTATTCTAAAACACTTTAATTATGAAAATTTGTTTAATCAGTTTTGATTTCTTTAATTTTGATCACAATATTATTCTTGAATTACAAAAAAGAAATATTGAAGCTGAACATATTGATATTTCGAAATTTACGTACAAATACACTTCTGTTTTTGATAGAGTAACAAATTTTTTTAATAAAAAAGTTCTTAAAAAAAACAAGAAAATAATCGAAATGGAAAAAGATGCCCTTAGTCGTCTTCATAACTTAGGGCATCAGGATATTATTTTAGTAATACGTCCTGATTGCTTATCAAAAGAAACGCATTTAGAAATAAAAAAATATACAGATAAATATATCGCATATATATATGACAGCTGTCAAAGATTCCCTGTTGATCATTTGCTTAATGGTATATTTGACAAAATCTTTTCATTTGACTTTGCAGATGTTAAAAAATATAATTTCACGTTTATTTCAAATTACATCTATAATGAAAAAAAAGAACTGAATGCACCAAACATTAATGAAAACATTTTTATAATTGTATCTATTGATGAGCGTTTTGATTTTTTGAATAATCTGGCCAATTACTTATCAATCAACAACATTAAATTTAAGTTTATTGCAATAGGAAAAAGGGCGCCAAAAAATATCAATAGCAATATAATTTTTCAACGCAAAAAACTTTTTGCAAAAGATCTTAAGGATGATTTAGAAAATTCTAAAATCTTTCTTGATTTAATAAGACATAATCATAACGGATTGAGTTTTAGAATATTTGAAGCTTTAGCCATGCAACGAAAAATTATTACAACCAATCAAACGATAAGTCAATATGATTTTTACAATCCAAACAATATTTTAATTCTGGATGAAAATAAACCTATAACAATAAATTCTGATTTTTTCAATACTCCTTATGAACCACTCAATGATGATGTTTATTACAAATACACCATTGAAAATTGGGTAAAAACAGTCTTTAATCTTTAGCCTATTCTATCAAACTAAGAATTTTCTTTTCAATGGAATTAACAGAAAATGGTTCAATTACTTTCTGGGAATCAGCACTAATTTTTTCCCACAATTCCTTATTTTGGTACAACAAGAGTATATTATTGACTATTTCCTGGCTCGAATCTCCGACTAAAACTTTTTTATTTTCCCCAAAGTCGAAGCCTTCCGCGCCAATACTTGTAGTTACGAGCGGTAATCCAAATTCTAAGCTTTGTCCTATTTTACCTTTTATTCCTGCACCATAACGTAGAGGCGCAACAAATATTCGCGAATTTAAAAAATAAGAAGAAACATCTTCTACATAGCCTATAATCTTAAACTTCTCAGAATTTAATTTTAAGATTGATTCGGGAGGATTACTTCCGATAATTGCAATTGAAATTTCTGGATTTACTTTCCATACCAATGGCATTATTTCTTCAGCCAAATAATTTACAGCATCTACATTTGGCTTATGGTCAAAACCTCCAATAAATAATAAATCTTTACGGTTTGCAAAAGAAATAGGATTTTCATTTTCAAAATATTGATGAATATTTCCAATACTTATTACCTTAAAATCTTCATCATAAAACTCTTTTAATGTTTCCTTCTCAATATCAGAAATGACAATTATCTTATCTGCATTTTTACAATTTTCAAGTTCTAACTTCAAAAATTTATCAGCTTTTTTCATTGCGTCTAGATTTCCTGTAAGTTCAAATTCTCTCTTAAATCTGAGATAGTGAAAATCGACCATATCAAAAAACACTTTTACAGCAGGTTTGTTCTTTTTAATAATTGGATAATATTTCGCAAAGATCTCTGGTCTATGCAACCACACAGAATCTGCAAAAGGAAGAACCTGTTTTATAAATTCATTCTTTGTAATTAATTTTTCATTTTTATCAACTGCGGGTTCGTAAACTACTGCACCTAAATCTCTAAAGTATTTTATATAATCACTTGTAAAACGATATTCTTTAAAATCTCCAAGCAAAAAAACACCAATGTTATTTTTGATAAGAAGTTTTACAATTTCCGTTAATCTGCGTGAACCAGAATCTTTATTATATTCAGGTATTTTAGTATCAATTATGATAACGTTCTTATTATATTTTAAATTACTGGTAAAGTCGATTACCTTCTTTTGCTTTCTAAGTTTTTTAGCTAGCGATTTTAACCTAAAGTATAATTTAATTGATTTGAACATTTTTATGAATTATATTTTGAATTTAATTTTATTGGCAAGAAAAAATGGTATCTAGAACTTCGTATGTTCTTTTAGTATCAAAGTTGCTTTCAAAAAAGTTTTTAGCTTCTAAATGGTTTTTATTGTAAAAATCAGAATCGTTCAAGAGCCTTTCAATATAAGTCGAAAACAACAATGAATCATTTGAAGCAAGACATCCATTATTTGTTTTATTTATTAAACCATCAACACCTCTTTCTGTACAAACTACGGGCAAACCATGAGATAATGATTCGATTACTTTTATTTTTAATCCTGTTCCAGACAGCATCGGACAAATAGCTATGCGTGATCTTTTGTAAATTTCGTCTAAATCTTTTACAAAAGGCAAGTTTTCGACATTTTGCAATTTAGGAATATGTTTGTTGATCTTACCGACTACAGTAATTCGAACATCCAATGACAGAAGCGGATAAACTTCCTTAAAAAACCAGTCTGCTGATTTTATGTTATGAAAATTATCGCTGGCTACATAAACTATATCTATGTTTTTTTCTGTATTTGATGAAGTTTCAACTTTTGGCAAACTATGAGTTACCAAATGTACAGGTATCTTTAGGAACTGTGAAAAAAGATATTTTTCCTCATGCGAAATCACCCACACATTGTCGAATTTCTTCATCAAATCAATTTCTTTTTTAAAATATTTATCAAGAGAAAATTTTTTATTATCCTGAAATTGAGATGTTAAAAAATCGTGGGTATCAACAATCCATTTTGTCTTATTTCCTTTTAATTGGGCATTAAAAAGTGAAGACCAATAGACGTATGAAATTATAACGACATCATAATCTGTATCACTAATTATTTTTAAGAATTGGTCCTTATATCCGAATTTTGTACGATCAAAATCCTTAAATCTACTGTTTAATTTTCTAGGAAAAGAATAATCCAAATAATAACGAATAATACTACTACTCTTTTTTTTCTTTTTCAAAAGATAACCATTTTGAATTAAATTTTCTTTTTTCAATTCCTGAATAGAATCTTCTGTAAAGACATCCGAATGTTCTCCAACAAAATCAAGATGAATACTTCGGTCTTTAAAATAATTAAGAAGAGACAAAGCCCTTGAATTATTTCCCTGACTAAAAGAGAGAGGATTTTCAGGGTAGAAATATAAAATTTTCATTTGTAGGTAGTATTTTAAACCCCAAAAATAGTTTATTTTTGACATTTTAAACAGCAGTTTTAGAACAATATGACAGACATAGTTATTTTAATAAAAACATACCAAAAAGATTACAAAGCCTACACTAAACTAATAGACTCTATATCCAAATTTAACGTTGACGATATTCCAGTTTACGTAGCGATTAACGATGAGGATTATGATTTTTTTAAAACTGAAAATCAAAACAATAATTTGAATCTCTTAAAGGATTCTGACATATATAATTGTTCGATAAAAGATGCGTGGAGATATCAACAGGTTATAAAAAGTAAATTTTACCTCTTAAATGTATGCAAAAATTATCTTTGTATCGACTCTGATAGTGAATTTATAACGCCTTTTAGAAAAAGTGATTTTCTTTTTGATGAAAACACCCCTTACACAATTATTCATGAATCAAAATCATTTTTAGAAATGATTAATAATATAAAATTGGATTCTGATACTGTATTCTTTAAAAGTGCACTGCAAACCACTAGGAAATTAATTGGTAATAAACATACCAAAATTTGGGATTACGGACCGTCGCCTTATTTATGGTCCTGTTTAGTATGGAAAGATTTTAATGAAAATTTTTTGTCCTCAAAAAATATGACATTTGAAGATTTTATGAACCAGATTGATTTAGAAACACCACCATCAGAAACAGTAATCTATGGTGAATATCTTTTAAAAACTAATCTGATTCCTATCTATCCGATTGAAGGTTTTTTTAAAGTGTACCATTATAAAAAACAATTTTCTATTGAAAAAAGGTTTTATAATATCGAAAAGCTAAAAAAAGTATACTTAGGTGTCATTTTCCAAAGTAATTGGGACAACAAAAGTATCGTAATCAAATATTTAAAACGAAAAATCAGAAAAGTAAAACTGATATATTCAAAAATTAAAAATCTTTTTGTTTCAGATAAAAACTAAAACAGAATTTAATATTACAAATCATGAACGAAGAAATAATCAACGCTTACGAAGTTATAAAAGAAGGAGGCATTATACTTTACCCAACAGACACTGTGTGGGGAATTGGTTGCGATGCCACAAATGCAGAAGCTGTTGCTAAAATATATAAATTAAAACAGCGAGCAGAAACTCAAAGCATGATTGTTTTAATGAACAGCGAAAAAATGATGTACAATGTTTTTAAAGACATTCCTGAAGTTGCATGGCAGATTATGGATTTATCTGAAAAACCAACAACTTTAATTCTTGACGATGCCAGAAACGTTGCTCCAAATATTATTGCTGCCGACAAATCTCTAGGGGTCAGAATGGTAAAAGAACCTTTCTGCTATAAACTCATGGAAAGAATGAAAAAACCTTTAGTTTCTACTTCGGCAAATATTTCTGGACAGCCAACGCCGCAAAGCTTCAAAGATATCAGCCCTGAAATTATCAATGGAGTAGATTATGTTGTAAAATTAAACCAAGACAAAATCAACGGAAAATCTTCAACAATTATCAAATTAACCAAAGATTCTCAGGTAAAAGTAATTCGTAAATAGTTTTTTTGTTTCAGATTTCAGGTCTTTGAAAAACTTTGAGTATAGTTTTTATCACAAAGTGTGCAAAGAAAGATTTATTGAGAATCTAAAATAGAAATTAAAAAAGTTCGCAAAGCTTTATCAAAACAAACTTTGCGAACTTTTTCATTTTAATGGCTCTAAAAAATCTTAGCGCACTTTGCGTAATTCTTAGCGTACTCCGCGTTTAAAAACTTAGAATCTCAGAACCTTAGTAGCTTAGCAACTTAGACAGTTTTCAAACTCTCAATAAGCCAATCGATATCTTCTTTGGTATTATAATGACTAAATGAAATTCGGAGATTTGGTAATTTTAAATCCGTCTCTGAAAGCATTTCGTTTAAAACATGTGAAGGTTTTATACTTCCAGACTGACAGGCGCTTCCTCTAGAAACGGCAATTCCCTTCATATCCAAACTAAAAAGCAACATCGAAGTTTTATCTGATGAAAAAGGCAAAATGATATTGATGATGTTATAGAAATCATCTTTTTTCCCATTGATTCTAAAATTTGGAAAATGAATTTCCAACTTCTCAATCAGATAATTTTTTATACTTGAAATATAAGCTCTTTCTTCATCTAATTTTTCATAAGAAATAGACAAAGCTTTTGCCATTCCGGCAATCTGATGTACGGCTTCAGTTCCTGCACGAAGACCTTTTTCTTGTTCGCCTCCAAAAAGCAGTGGCTGTAAACCAGAATTCTTTCTGATAAAAGCAAAACCAATTCCTTTTGGTCCATGAAATTTATGCGCACTAGCCAAAATAAAGTCAACAGGAGTCTTTTGCAGATCGATTTCTGTTTTCCCAACAGACTGAACTGTATCTGAATGAAATAAAGCATTATACTGCTTGCAAATCAAACTAACGCGATCCAAATCTAAAATAGTTCCGGTTTCGTTGTTTACATGCATTAAACTCACTATTGTCTTTTTTTCATCAGACAATAAATTTGACAAATGCGTTAAATCTAAACTTCCGTCAGCATTTACATTAACGTAATCAACCTGAATATTGTATTCTTCTTGAAGCGCCCAAACGGTATGCAAAACCGCATGATGTTCAATTTTCGAAGTAATGATTCTTTCTACTTTCAAATCTTCAACAGCAGAACGCAAAATCCAGTTGTCTGCTTCAGTTCCTCCAGAAGTAAAAATGATTTCTTGAGCAGTGCAATTTAAATGCTTCGCAATACTCTTTCTTGAAAGTTCTAATATTGTTTTACCGTTTCGCCCAAAACTATGTGTAGACGACGGATTTCCGTAATCCTCAAGCATTATTTTCGTCATTTCCTGAATTACTTCAGGACGCATTGCTGTTGTTGAGGCATTATCTAGATATACTTTTTTCATTGTTGCAAAGTTAAGAAATATCAATTGTCAAATCTTAAATATCATTTGGCATTTTTTTCACTATTTTTGACCCAAATAAATTTTACGATGAAAAAATATGCTGCCCTCCTATTATTTGCCCTTCTCTTGAATGGATGCGATGATGGAGATTTGACTGTAGATAAAATAGATTTTGATGATATTGCAGAATCTCAATCTTGTGATCCTACAACAAATACCTTGCTTTATAAACTTAAACCTCAGGAAGCTATCTTACTTCAATTACCAGAAGGAGCTATTAAAAATGATCCTGGAGACTACACTTATACTATAGATGCAAAAACATACAATGTGGTTTATAGAGCTTATGATGGCACTGTTGCAAAAGAAAATATTTGCGGTCTAATTCCTCCTAGCACACCAAAAGTAACCGAAGAATGGCTTGCAACAAATGGTGTAATTGAAATTTCAACAAGTCAAAATGAAGAGCCAAACAAAACTGACGATGGTACAAGAATAACAGGGTATACGCATAGTATAATTTTTAAAAATATAACATTTGATAAACCATCGGGACTGCAAACACAGCCAGAATTTAAATTTGGAATTTATAAAACTGTAGTGTCGCCAGCCAATCTGACTTTCAAAACCAATCCGAATGGTTTGGCTTATGAATGTGACGAAGTTGCTAGAGTTTACAATTACAACAATACATTCTATTTATCTATTGATGATATAGATCCTGCTTTGCTTGTAAATGTTGTTACTCCGAGCAACGAACCGCGTACAAGTTTAATAACAGCAACACAAAATAAAGTGTTTTATAAAACAGCAAAAGAAGGAACCGGATCTATAACACCAGCTTTTGTTTGTGCAAAAATACAGCCATCAGCACCTGCAATTGAAGAAACATGGACAGGCCAACTTGGAGTTGCTAACACAAGCGGAATTATCGAAGTAACCACTACAAAAACCGCACAAATTTATGAACATACAATAGTGCTTAAAAACGTGGTTTTACAAAAAGGAAATAGTAGTTTTAAATTGGGAAGCAGTTTCGTTCTCGGAAAAATTAATAGAGCAGAGACAAACTAAAAAAAATAGATTTCTAAAAAAAAACAACAAAAATAATTCTTACAAAAAAAACGTCTGTTTTTTGAAATGATTTAACTACTAAATCGAATCAAAAACAGACGTTTTTTTATGCTTTTAAACGAAGCTTTTTACGTTTAAAAAAACTCCTTTATTTATTATTTTGTCTAATATAAACTTCTGTAGCCCCAAGACCATATTTTTGATAATTGGCATCTTGAAAATCAATACCGTCATAACGGCCTAATAAAAAATCAAGTTCGGCTTTTAAAATTCCTTCGCCAACACCATGAATAAAAACGATTTTCGGAATGCGGTTTCTTATCGCAAATTCGATATGTCTTTTTGCCGTTTCTGTCTGTAATGTCAAAATATCATAGTTAGACATTCCGCGTTTATTAGGAACCAATTTTTCAATATGCAAATCAAATTCTGGAACGCCAACTTCGCGTTTATCTTTCTTTTCTTTAACAAAACTTCTCGGTTTTGGCTCGGTTTTCTCTTTTGAAACTTCATCTAAATCAAACCTTTTAATAGAATTCATTAAATTACTGGTTTCTTGAATCTTAAGCAATTCATTGACTAAAAATGTCATCATGAATCCATCCTCAGTTTCTATTAAAACTTCCTTGTTTTTGACCGAAACCACTGTTCCGTTTATGGCTTCATCTAATACTGAAACCTTATCTCCTTTTGCCAACATCCTACTCCTCTTTATCGTTATTTTTACTTGGTGTTTTTGCGCTCAGTTGCATCATTCCAAACATGAAAACTACAATTGCAGCAATCATGATATAGATGTTTTTTTCTTCCGAAACTTGTTCGTATAATGCAACCGAAATCGCAAGAATCATTATTATAATTTTAAAAGTTTTCATCCTTTCTTTATTTTAAGATTTCAAAAATATAAAACTTTCATAAAGTGCCTCAATACTAATCCAAAGGTTTATCATATTTTTTTAGTAAAATTGCAAAAAAGATCTGCCATGAACTTAGAGAAATATATGCTTCCTTGTATGTTCAAAACCGTGTTTGGTTATGACTGTTTAGGTTGCGGTTTTCAGAGGTCTTTATTCTTACTTTTTCAAGGCGATTTTTTAGCTGCTTTTAAAATGTATCCCGCGATTTATACCTGCCTTTTACTCTTTATTTTTTCGGCATTTCATTTCTTAGATAAATCAAGAAATTATAAAAAACTAATCTGGAGAATGGCTATTATAAATCTATTTTTTATGCTTGGCGGATATTATTTCAAACACTTTTATTTTTAGAAATCTAAAAATAAAATACTCTTCTCTTTTGGGTCTTGAAATTTGGAATTTCAAAACCTTTTATTTCTTAATCTGGTTCAAAATATCGTTCATCATTTCGATTTGCACTTTTTGAATTTCAATCAATTCTTGTTGCTGATGCATAATTAGGTGATCGATTTTATCATGAATTAATCTAATCTCCAATTCCGATTTCAGATTGATCATATAATCTTTTTTAGCTCGATTTCGATCTTTTTCTTCCTGACGGTTTTGGCTCATCATAATAACAGGTGCCTGCAAAGCTGCAACGCAAGACAGGATTAAATTTAAAAGAATAAACGGATATGGATCAAACCCTTTATTTAGAAAAATGTAAACATTTGAAGCGATCCAAACCGAAATAAAAATTACGAATGAAATAATAAAAGTCCAGCTTCCTCCAAAATCAGCTACTTTATCGGCGACTTTTTGCCCCAAGTTTCTGGTTTCTTCCTCATCTTCAACAATACTCACAATCGATTTATCTTCTTTTAATGAAGAAATAACATTTTTCTCCATTGCAGAAAGCGCTCCAATTTCAGTAGAAAGATAATTTGAAATATACTTTTGACGGTAAACATTTAATTCATTTATAGAAATGCAATCTTCAGTCCCAAAATCAGGATATTCTTTTTTAATTAAACCCAAAATAGGATCGTGAATTGCTCTTCCGTATATTTTCTCATTTTCAGGGAAAGAAGCGCCAGAAATGTCACTTTTAAATGTTTGGCTGTTTTTCATTTTAGTATATTTTAAAAGCTAATTTACGCAATTAACTTCTTAAGAATTGCATAAAAAAGAACCGTTTACAATTTGCTTTTTATCACAAATCTCACTTTACAAAGAAAATTTCTTTCGTTAAATCGTGATTTTATTTCCAAAAAACGCCTTACTTTTAACGTTCCAAAATTATTCATTCATTTTTACCATTGTGACAAAAGACAATATCATACAAAACATAAGAGCTTTAAAGAGCCATTCACACATAAATTACGGTATTAAAACCAAAACGGAAGACTTTACAGAAAAGCTTTTTTACACGCTATTTGATTCTAATGCAGCGCTGGACGAAAGCATTGACGAATTAGAGTTTCGCTTTAAAGAAATAGCGGTTTTGGCCTGCAAAAAACCTCAAAATTTATGCGAATCTATTTGGGATCGCTTTTTAGAAAAACTTCCCGGAGTTTTAGAAAAATTAAATCAGGATGCTGAATATATCCTTGAAAACGACCCCGCTTCAAATAGCATTGACGAAGTGTATCTAGGTTATCCTGGATTTTACGCTATTGCAATTTACAGATTAAGCCATGAATTATATCATTTAGATTTATTGCTATTTTCTCGATTAATGAGTGAATATGCACACAGAATTACAGGTACAGATATTCATGCAGGAGCCAATATTGCATCACCATTTTTTATTGATCACGCCACAGGAATCGTAATTGGTGAAACTACAGTTATTAAAAAGCATGTAAAAATCTATCAAGGTGTTACGCTTGGCGCATTAAGCGTAAGTAAAGAGATGAAAAATGCAAAAAGACACCCAACTGTCGAGGCAAATGTTTGTATTTATGCCAACGCAACAATTCTAGGCGGAGAAACTGTAATTGGAAAAAATAGTGTTGTTGGAGGAAATGCATGGGTTACTAAATCTATTCCAGAAGATTCTATCGTCTTAAACACCACTACTACTGAAGTTAAAATAAAAGAAAAAAAATAAAATGAATTCACATAAATTATTAAACCTAATTGGCAATACCCCTTTAATGGAAACTGTCAATCTAGTTAAAAATAAAAATGTAAAACTTTTACTGAAATTAGAGGGAAATAACCCTGGAGGAAGCGTAAAAGATAGAGCAGCATACAACATGATTGCAGCGGCTTTGGAAAGAGGCGACATCAAACAAGGAGATAAATTAATTGAAGCAACCAGTGGGAATACAGGAATTGCTTTAGCAATGATTGCTCAATTATTTGGTATCGAAATCGAATTGGTTTTACCAGAAGATTCTACCAAAGAACGTACTCAAACCATGCGTGCTTATGGCGCGACAGTTATTCTTACGCCTGCCAGCGAAGGAATTATCGGATCTAGAGATTATGCCGATAAAAAAGTGGCGCAAGGTGGCTATTTAATGCTGAATCAGTTTGCCAATGACGACAACTGGAAAGCACACTATAAAACAACAGGTCCTGAAATATGGAATGATACTGATGGAACAGTAACGCATTTCGTTTCTGCTATGGGAACAACTGGAACTATTATCGGAACTTCGACTTATTTGAAAGAAAAGAATCCAAATGTTCAAATTATTGGCGCACAGCCTAGCGATGGTTCCCAGATTCCAGGAATCCGTAAATGGCCACAGGAATATCTTCCTAAAATATTTGATGCTTCTAAAGTGGATACCGTTATCGATGTTAGCGAAGAAGAAGCTCGTACCATGACCAAAAGGCTAGCTCTTGAAGAAGGTGTTTTTGCAGGAATGAGCAGCGGAGGTTCTGTTGCAGTTGCTTTAAAAATAGCTGAACAATTAGAATCTGGAGTTGTAGTTGCCGTAATCTGCGATCGTGGCGATCGTTATTTGTCTTCGGATTTATTTGACTAAAGAAGGTACAACGTGACAAAGGTTCAAAGGGACAAAGTTTCTAAACTTTTCCTAAAAACTTTGTCCCTTTGAACCTCTGAACCTTCGTAACTAAAAAAAAAAAATGAACTACAGAAAACTAGGAAAAACAAACTTTAATATCTCTGAAATTTCGCTTGGAACTTGGCAGGTTGGCGGAAAATGGGGATCGGGTTTTGACGATAAAACGGCCGATGAGCTTTTGAACACGGCTATTGATAATGGGGTAAACTTTATTGATACTGCCGATGTCTATGAAAACGGCTTAAGTGAAACTGCCGTCGGAAGAGTGGTTCGTTCTCGTTCTGAACAGATTTTTGTTGCCACAAAATGCGGACGACAGATAAATCCCCACGTTAATGAAGGATATACTCCAAAAGTGCTTCAAAAATTTGTTGAAGACAGCTTAAAAAGAACCGGTTTAGAAACACTTGACTTAATTCAGTTGCACTGCCCTCCTACAGAAGTGTATTATCGCCCAGAAATATTTGAACTTTTTGACCGATTAAAAGATCAGGGAAAAATTCTTAATCTTGGAGTTAGTGTTGAAAAAGTGGAAGAAGCATTAAAAGCAATTGAATATTCTAATGTAACTACGGTTCAGATTATCTTCAATTTGTTTCGTCAGCGTCCTTCTGAATTGTTTTTCGCGGAAGCAAGAAAAAAAGACATTGGAATTATCGCAAGGGTTCCGCTTGCAAGTGGCCTTTTAACAGGTAAATTTGATTCAAAAACTACTTTTGAACCTCAGGACCATCGTAACTTTAATCGCAACGGAGAAGCGTTTGATAAAGGCGAGACTTTTTCCGGAATTGATTATGAATTAGGGTTAAAAGCTGTTGATGAATTGAAAGCTTTATTTCCTGAATCTAAAAATCTCGCAGCTATTGCTCTTCAATGGATTTTAAGTTTTGACGAAGTTAGCTGTATTATTCCAGGCGCATCAAAAACAGAACATGTTTTATCCAATTTATCGGTTTATGATGTTCCAAAATTGACTTCAGAACAGATTACTGCAATGAACAAAATTTATAGCGACCTGATTAAGCCTTATGTCCATCAGCTTTGGTAAATCATTACAAAACATTAGATCTTTCAGTCAATTAACTCCATTTAATTTATCTTATTTTATTATTATTTTGGCTTTAAATGGCTTTTTAGTGTTTTGATAATTCTCTTCTTTGCAAGAAAACCAAAACCATGAAGAAAATTAGTTTACTAGCCCTTGCCATTTGCTTAACTCTTGTAGCCTGTAATGCAGATGAAAATATCAGTCAAAAAAATAATGCATTGCAAAATGAGAGAGCAACAAAAGAAGAAGAATCTAAAAACTTAGAAAAATTATACGCTGAAATTTTTGAGCTTTCAAATAAAAACATAGAATGTTCAGGGGATTGGGATTTTATAGACATAGGATCACAACCATGCGGAGGTCCAGAAAAATATATTCCATATTCGTTAAAGACTAATACAACAGATTTTCTTTCAAAAGTCAGCACTTATAATGCAAAGCGAAAAGATTTTAATGAGAAATGGAATATTTCCTCAACTTGTCTTGTTGTTCCTAAACCTATCGCTGCAGGTTGTATAAACGGAAAGCCTACCTTACTCTACGAATCTGACCAAATCGCAGAAAAACAAAATTTGAAAAAAATGTATGATGAGATTGTCGCGCTTTCAAGTAATAGTGCTTCATGTTCTGGAAATTGGCATTTCGTTGGAATAGGTGCAAAACCTTGTGGCGAACCAGAAAAGTATATTCCATATTCTTTACAAATAAATACTGTTGATTTTCTTGCCAAAGTAAATACCTACAATATCAGTAAAACGGAATTTAATAATAAGTGGAAAGTTAATTCTACATGTGATGTTCTTCCAAAACCTGAATCAGCTAAATGTATTGATGGAAAAGCAACATTACTATATGAATCTGATAGAATTGCTGAAAAACAAAATTTAGTAAAATTGTATGAAGAGATTGTTGAGCTTTCTGGCATCAAAAAATCATGTACAGGTAGTTGGGATTTTATCGGAATTGGAGCAAAACCTTGTGGAGGAATAGAAAAATACATCCCATACTCTCTACAAATTGACACTATTGATTTTCTTAACAAAGTTAGAACCTACAATACAGAACAAGCAGAATTTAATAGTAAGTGGGACGTTTCATCAGCTTGCGATATTGCTCCTAAACCAAAGTCCGTAGAATGCATAAATGATAAAGCAACATTAGTATTTAAATAATCTTATGAGGTTTTTATGCAGATTTACCAACTTGAACAATAAATCTCAATTATTTCTTAATTTTGTTCTATATTAAAAATTTAAAAAAGCTGTTAAGAATCAAATCTTAACAGCTTTTTTTCTAGAACTTATACGTCAAATTCAATTCTAAATTCAGCACCTTTATTCTTTCCTTCGCTCGATGCGGTCAATCGTCCTTTATTTCTTTCAATGATTTTTTTACATAAGTAAAGGCCAATTCCTGTAGAACCTTCATTTGCGGTTCCAAGTCGGCTCATTTTAGTGAATTTTTTGAATAATTCTTCAATTTGATTTTTATCAAAACCAATTCCTCTATCTTGCACCGTTACAATCAATTTTGAATTTTCTGAAAAGATTCTGACTTTTATTTCGCTTTCAAAATAAGAAAACTTAACGGCATTGCTTATCAGATTTACCAAAACCTGAATCAAAAGCCCTTCATCTATTTTCAGTTTAGCTTCTGAACATTCTAAAACTAAATCCAATTTAATATTTTTATCCAGCAAACGCTGTTCTACTTGTTCATTAATAAAAGGGAGAATGTTAGGAAATAAAACCGTTTTAACTTCTTGATTCACTTTTACTACTTCATCTTGTTCCTTTAGCAACTTGATAAAATTCTCGATATACCTAAACTGAAGATTGGTTGATTCGCAAATCAATTCAGCCATATTTTTAACTGATTCTGATGGATTTTCGCTAATAATCAATTGAGCTAAACCTTGCGGATTTCCAGCAAAATTCTTCAAATCGTGCGATAGCATATAGATTAAATCCTGTTTTTCATTAATAAAATTCTCAGCCTCATTAATTGATTCTTGAATATTACACAAAAGCAGTCCCGCTTCATCTGTATATTCTGTTGGTAAAGCAGATAATTTTCTTGAAGTTCTGTACTCATCCAATGCTTTTGATGCCGTAGCAATGGGCTTTATCAGCCTCTTTAAAACCAAAAGTGTAATTGCCGTTGCCAGCAATGTCATAATTAAAGAAAAAACAAGAATTGAAGATGGAGAAATACTATGTTCAAAAAATAAAACAAAAAATAGAATTCCAATTAGGGGAATATGAATACCAATAAAAGCGACAAAAAGGAATTTAAAAGCATAACTTTTTTTAAGAAAGCTTATTTGCGAAAGTTTATGATACAACTTCATAAAAAGACAAGAATAAACGTAGGTTAATAGCTATTTTTACTGGGGGTAATTGCTAAAACAAAATTAACTTTTATAGCCAATTAAACTAATATTTTGAAGAATTTCTAAATTTTTTCAAAAATTAAATTTGTAAAAGTTTTCAAAGGCTTATTTTTGCGCTATGGGAAGAAAAAATACAGACAAAGTTGTCTTTCATCAGATTCAAGTTCTTGACGCTGGTGCAAAAGGAGTTTCAGTAGCCAAAGCACCTGACGGAAAAGTAATCTTTATTCCGAATGTGGTACCTGGAGATGTTGTAGACGTGCAGACATTAAAAAAAAGAAAGGCTTACTACGAAGGTAAAGCTGTAAAATTTCACGAATTATCTGAATATAGAGTAGAACCAATCTGCGAACATTTTGGAGTATGTGGAGGTTGCAAATGGCAGAATATGAAATACAGCCAGCAGCTTGCTTTTAAACAAAATGAAGTTAAAAATCATTTGCAAAGAATAGGAAAAATTGAACTTCCTGAATTTGAAGATATTTTAGGCTCTGAAAAACAATTCTTTTATAGAAATAAAATGGAATTTTCTTTTTCTAACAGTCGTTGGCTTACAGAAAAAGAAATTGGAAGTACTGAAGATTTAGGAAACAGAAACGCTTTAGGATTTCATATCCCGAAAATGTGGGATAAAATTCTAGACATTAACAAATGTCATTTACAAGAGGATCCTTCAAATGCCATTCGTAACGAAATCAGAGCTTTTGCTAATGAACATAATTTAGCGTTTTTTAATCCAAGAGAACATTCTGGATTATTGAGAACTGTCATGATTCGTACGGTTTCAACTGGCGAAATTATGGTTTTAATTCAGTTCTTTGAAGATGACAAAGAAAACAGAGAATTAATTCTTGACCATTTATACGAGAAGTTTCCGCAAATCACTTCTTTACAATATGTAGTAAACGGAAAACCAAACGATACAATTTACGATCAGGATGTTATCCTTTACAAAGGAAGAGATTACATCTTAGAAGAAATGGAAGGTTTAAAGTTTAGCATTAATGCCAAATCTTTCTACCAGACTAATTCTGATCAAGCTTACGAATTATACAAAATAACAAGAGATTTTGCTGGTCTTACAGGAAATGAAACAGTTTATGACCTATATACAGGAACGGGAACAATTGCCCAATTCGTTTCTAAAAAAGCAAAAAAAGTAATCGGAGTAGAAAGCGTTCCAGAAGCCATTATTGATGCTAAAGCCAACGCAGAACGCAATAATATTACAAATTGTGAGTTTTTTGTTGGTGACATGAAAGTAGTCTTTAACGAAGCTTTTATTGCTCAGCACGGAAAACCCGATGTTATTATTACAGATCCGCCTCGCGATGGAATGCATAAAGATGTAGTGGAGCAAATCTTAAAAATTGCGCCAAAAAGAGTTGTTTATGTAAGCTGTAATTCTGCAACTCAGGCACGCGACTTAGCTTTAATGGATGAAAAATATAAAGTGACGCGCGTGAGACCTGTAGATATGTTTCCGCAGACGCATCATGTTGAAAATGTTGTACTTTTAGAACTTCGATAAAAATTACATGAAAAAACTAATTTCTCTTTTGCTACTCTTTACTTTTGGCTTATCTAGCTGCGAGAAAGATGATATTTGCGATGCCAATACACCAACTACACCAAGATTGGTGATTACATTTTATGATATTGCAAATCCAACTAAAACTAAAAATGTAAGCAACTTAAAAGTTATTGGTGATGAAATGGAACAGGGAATTGTTTTTAATGAAAATCTTGCAGTTGATGATTCATTACGATATGTAACCAATGCAAGCACTGTTATGATTCCGTTAAAAGTAAATGATAACACAACAACCTTCAAGTTTATTTATAATTCATTAAATCCCGCGGCAATTAATACAGATGTACTTAAATTTAACTATAGCACACAAAATGTATATGTTTCAAGAGCCTGTGGCTTTAAAACTATTTTTCAGCTAAGAAACACTTTACCTATTGTTCAAACTGATCCAGACGGTAGTATCTGGATGACCGACGTTACTTTAGAAAACCCTAACATTGAATTAGAAAATGAAACACACATTAAAGTTTATTTTTAGTCTTTCATTATTGTTTTCAATGTTTTTAGGTTTTGCTCAGGATGTGCCTGAGATTTCTAAAAATAAAGACACAATAGTGGCTCAAAAGCCTCAAACAGAAAAAACTGTAAAAACGGCAAAACCAGAAATTCAGGAAGTTCCAAAAGATAGCGTTGTAAAAACTGATCGTTACGGACTTCGTGTCGGTGTTGACTTATACAAACTAACTCGCGGACTTTACGATAAAGATTATAAGGGTATCGAATTTGTTGGAGACTGGCGCTTGACAAAAAAATACTATTTAGCGGCAGAATTAGGTTATGAAGACAAGACTACAGAAGATGATCGATTAACCTCTTCGGCAAATGGAACTTATATAAAAGCAGGTTTTGATTATAACTTTTATCAAAACTGGCTAGATATGGAAAACCTAATTACGATAGGGCTGCGTGGTGGGTTTAGTTCTTTTAGCCAAGAACTGATTAATTACAAAATCTATAATCCGAATCCGTATTGGGGAGAATTGCCTCCTATAACAGAAGGTCAAAAATACAACGGACTTACAGCAACTTGGATCGAGGTTGCTATGGGATTAAAAGCTAAAGTTTTCAACAACGTATTTGTTGGTTTTGGCGTTCAGCTTAAACTTTTGACTACCAATAAAGAACCATCTAATTTTGAAAATCTTTATATTCCAGGTTTTAACAGGACTTATGACGGAAGTTTCGGAATTGGTTTCAACTACACGGTTTCTTACTTTATTCCGATTTACAAGAAAAAAACAATGGCGTCTGAAACTGTAAAACAGCAAGAGCCTAAGAAGAAAAAATAGTTTTTTTAGATGCTAAGGTTAAAAAAAGCGAAAAATTCAAGTTGAATTTTTCGCTTTTTTTATGTTGTTAAAACATTACTTTTAAGAACTGTAAACAAATCTTAGCAATTTGCAATTATGATAATTGAAAATTAATTGCTGCCTGTGTATGTATTAAAGTGGTATCAAAAATTGGAACATTTAAGTCGCCTTCTTTTATTACCAGCGGAATTTCTGTGCACCCTAAAATGATTCCTTCTGCTCCGTTTTTTATTAATTCACTTGCAATTTCTATATAACGTTTTTTTGTTTCCTCAGTTGCAATACCTCTTCCTAGTTCTTCGAAAATAGTGTAATGAATAAAATCTTTTTCTTCTTCATTCTCAGGAATTATCGTTTCAATTCCTTTGTGAGCGAGTTTATCTTTAAAGAAATCTAGTTCCATTGTGAATTTAGTTCCCAAGAGACCTACTTTTTTCAGCTCTTTTTTCTGAATTTCAATTGCTGTTTCTTCAGCAATATGAATAAGAGGAATATCAATTGCCTGTTGTAATCTATCGGCAATAAGATGCATTGTATTGGCGCATAAAAGAATAGCTTCTGCCCCGCCCGATTTTAAAACTTCCGCAGCTTTTAGAAGCATCTCAAAAGTCGAATCCCAATTGTTGGTGTCGTTATTCTTTTTAATATCGGCATAATTAAAAGAGTAAATTAGACATTCGGAGAAATTTAATCCGCCGAGTTTTTCATTAATTCCTTTATTAATTAAAGTATAATAATCTGATGTAGAAACCCAGCTGATTCCGCCAATAAGTCCAATTTTCCTCATATATTTTTTTAGTTATCCAATTTCTTTAATTCCTTTTATAAAAAGCCATTTCATAAAAAGTTTTTCACCATCTTTGGTTCTCACAGCTTGAAATTTAGGCCCAATAATAGTTCCTATTACAAATGCCGTCATCGGAATCCAGATTCCTGTTAATCCCGTGTAAGCAGCAATTAAATATCTAAATGCAAGAAATAAGACTGCAAAAGCTGCCAATTGGTATAAAAAAGCTCGTAGTTGTAGTTTTGACATGATTCTTTTTTTAAGGTTCAAAGCTGCAAAGGTTCAGAGGGGCAAAGTTTTTTTGACTTTGCGGTTTCAAAGCTTTTTCTTTGAACTGATAATCAAATTATATTTTTAATACTCTTTTTTCTAGGTTAAAGTTTCAGTTTTCTAGATGACAAAGTATTTCACTTTGCCCCTTTGAACCTTTGTTACTTTGCCCCTATTCAGAAACCTGAAATTTCGTTCTCTTGCTTCCTTCGTACATTTCATATTTTACCAAACGTGCTTCAAGGCTTCCATTGAAAAGTTTGATTTTTCTTGAAGGTTTTAATCCAACAAACTTTAAAGCTTCAAGATTTGCTGTAATAAACCAAGCATTTGTTCCTGGATAATTTTTCTTTAAAGTGTCTCCAATATTCGCGTAAAATCTTTCCATGTGAATATCTAAACGCTCATCATAAGGCGGATTGAAAACAATATGAAGCTTTCCTTCTGTTTCCTTTTCCGTATCAAAGAAGTTTTCTTCGTAGATTTTAATGTAATCTTCTAAATTGGCATTTCTGATATTATCTTTAGCTTTACTAACCGCACTTGGCGCTTTATCAAAACCTTTAATAGTATAATGAAACTCTCTTGTTTTTTTCATTAAACTATCTACAATTGTATCAAACAAATCATTATCCCAATCTTTCCATTTTTCAAAAGCAAATTCTTTTCTGTTGATGTTTGCTGGAATATTGCAAGCAATCATTGCAGCTTCTGCCAAAAAAGTTCCAGAACCACACATAGGATCTAGAAAATGACTTTGTCCATCCCATCCCGATAATAATAGAATTCCTGCTGCTAAAACCTCGTTAATAGGAGCTATATTCGTAGCCGTTCTATATCCACGCTGGTGAAGCGAAGCTCCTGAAGTATCTAAAGCTACCGAAACTTGATCTCTGTCGATATGAATGTTAATACGTAAATCTGGATACTGCTTATCAATACTTGGACGTTGTCCTGTTCTCTCTCTAAACTGATCTACAATGGCATCTTTACATTTCTGAGAAACAAATTCAGAATGATTGAAATAAGTAGAATGCACCGTGGTGTCAATCACAAAAGTTTGGTTCGCATTTAGATATTTTGACCAGTTTAAACCCGAAATACCTTTGTATAATGCTTGCTCATTGTTTGCTCTAAAAGAATAAATCGGTTTTAAGACTTTAAGTGCTGTGCGCAAAGAAAGATTGGCTTTATACATAAAACCTTTGTCTCCTTTAAAGCTCACCATTCTCACTCCTTTTTCAACGTCCTGAGCTCCAAGCGTGCGTAATTCTTTTTCTAATATTTCTTCAAAGCCAAAAAAACATTTGGCAATCATTTTAAAATTTTCTTCCATTTCTTTTTCAATTAAAAAAAGCCAATCGCCATAACATTTTATTATACTGATATAAATACGTATCGTAGCGAAATAGTTATTTTTCGGCAAAAATACACTAAATTTGCCGGACTTTGAATTAATTGAAATAGAATAAATGTCCGAAAAGCATAACGACTCAATCCAAAATCAAGAAGGCGACGATCAAAACTGGTACTCTTCGTGGTTTGACACGCCTTATTATCACATTCTTTACAAGGATCGTAATTATCGTGAAGCTCAGGTTTTCATGGACAATTTAACGCATTACCTTAATTTGCCTGAAAAAGCAAAAGTTTTGGATTTAGCGTGCGGAAAAGGCCGCCATTCTATTTATTTAAATCAATTAGGCTACGATGTTTTAGGAGCAGACCTATCTGAAAACAGCATTGCCGAGGCCAGCAAAAACAGTAACGAAACATTGCATTTTAAAGTGCACGATATGCGTGAACCTTTTGAAGAAAAGTTCGACGCTATTTTCAATCTTTTCACCAGTTTTGGCTATTTTGAAAGCGACGACGATAATCTGACAACCTTAAAAGCAATCAAAGAAAGTCTATCTGAATATGGTTTTGCTGTTATCGATTTCATGAACGTGGCAAACGTTATTGAAAACCTTGTGCCTGAAGAAGTAAAAACAGTTGACGAAATAGACTTTCACATCAAAAGATATGTTGAAGACGGACATATTTTCAAAGAAATTGATTTTGAAGACAAAGGCAGAAAATATCATTTTACAGAAAAAGTAAAAGCACTAACTTTGAAAGACTTTCAGGATTTAATGGACGAAGCCGGGATTTTCCTGCTGGACATTTTTGGAGACTACAAACTCAAAAAATTCCATAAAACCGAAAGTGAAAGATTAATCATGATTTTTAAGTAAATTGGTTAATCGTTTAATTGTTTAACCGTTTAATCGGCAAAAAAAACAATTAAACGATTAAACGAATCAACGGTTAAACAAATATAAATGAACTATTTATTACCCTTATTTTCTGTACTTTTAGGATATAGCGCGGCTTTGTTTATAAAACCCGAAAACAAAACCAATTTAAAATTACTGCTGGCTTTCAGCGGTTCTTTTTTGTTGTCGTTAACCGTAATGCATCTTCTTCCAGAAGTTTACGAATCGCACAATCATAATATCGGAATCTTTATAATGATCGGAATTTTATTCCAAATCGTTTTAGAGTTTTTCTCAAAAGGTGCCGAACACGGACACGTTCACGGACATGCTAAAATGTCTCAGATTCCGTGGCTTTTGTTTATTAGTCTGTGTATTCATGCTTTTTTAGAAGGTTTCCCTGTAAGTCATCATCACGGTTTAGCTATCGGAATTGCGATTCATCATTTGCCAATTGCCGTAATTCTAACCACTTTTTTCATTAATGCCGACTTAAACAAAAAAGCCATTTTTGCCTTCATGCTTGTCTTCGCTATTATGACTCCTTTAGGGACAATAGCTTCAGAATATTTATCTTTTTTAAATGACTATTATACCGAAATAACAGCAATCGTAATTGGAATTTTATTCCATATCTCATCAACAATCATTTTTGAAAGCAGCGAAGGACACAAATTCAACGTTGCTAAAGTTTCTATGATTGTTCTCGGAATTTTATTGGCATTCTTTTTATAATGTGTCAATTAGAAAATGTGCCAATTAGAAAATTATCATTATCTAATTGGCATTTTTTAATTATCTAATTTAGTTAGCTCTCTTTTTCTCATCCTGATTTCCAAAAGCACGTTCTTTTACATTGATTTTCTTATTTCCAAAATTGTAAATCACAGACAAACGAACAAATCGGTTACTATTGTTTTGATCGTAAATCTGTTTCATACCATTTACAACCGAAGTAAAATCTTTTAAGTAAGAAGTATTAAAAATATCATTTGCCAAAAATGCGATTTGCATCGTTTTATTAAGCAAGTCTTGTTTAAAACCAATATCAAAACTTGACGTATACCCTATTTTGTATAAACCGCTTTCATAAGGTGGCGTATAGCTAAAATCGATTTGAAGTTTAGAATTTTTCCCTAAAACAAAAGTATTATTTGTAGAAAAATCTATTTCTAAACTATTTGACGGAGTTGCATTGATATCTTTTATAAATTCTGTTTTTGAGCCTAAAAAGTACAAAGAATTTTCGCTTGTCCACCAATCTGCAAAAGTTGCCGAATATGTTTCTCCAATTCCATAATTCAAACTTTTAAAATAATTATCTCTTGTTACAATTTGTGTATTTGTTTCTGGATTTGAGGTAAACAAAACGCCATAACCGTTTGTGATTGCATTGACAAAAACAGTAGTTCTCAAAATTTCTTTATAAGAATATCCAAACTCAAAATTGTCACTAAACGAAGGCTGCAAAAACGGATTCCCTTCTGAATAACTATTACTGCTTATATAAATTCGAAACGGATTCAATAAATCAAAACGTGGTCTGTTGATTCTTTTTCCATAATTTAAGGTAAAAGTATTGTTGTCGTTTTTCTTATAAGATGCAAAAACCGTTGGAAACAATTTCAAATAATTATTAACCGTTTCCTGATTTAAAGTTTCAGAAAAACCTTTTGTCTGCGTATTTTCCAGTCTCAAACCAACTTGAAAATTCCATCTTTCATTGATTTTTTTATCTCCGTTAACATAAAACGCCTGATTATTTTCCGTGTAATTAAATCGGTTTGATTGTAAAGGATCTAATTCTGGAGTTCCTGAAATCGTATTATAATAAAGTAAATCACTTACACTGTTTGTAAAACTCATTTTCGCGCCATAAGATAAATTCAGTGCTTGAAACGGATGCTCCATATCAGCCTTAAAACTCCAATTATGAATATCTTGGTTTGAGATATTACGCCCCGACTGATTTACATCAACAAAAGTTCCATCTGCTAAATAGTCGTTTGCGATAAACTCACGATCAAATTTTGAATTGTAATTAAAGTAATCCACATCAAAAGATAATTTTCGGTTCAGCGAATCCAGTTTTGTTATCAAATGCGCATTATACGTTAAACTTCCCGATGCTCTGTCTGCGTAACTTTTATTGATGGTATAATTTTTTAATTGATTCTGAGTATCATATCTGTCTATCACAATATCCGATTGAAAATCTGGATTATTTCTGTCGTTTATAAATTGAAAGCCCGCAGTTGTTTTTTCTGAAAAATCATAATCTAAAGCTAATTTCCCTGATAGATTTTCATTTTTCATTTTTGTCGTCGCGCTCATATTTGAAATTCCGTCTTCAAAATATACTTTTGAAATTTCATCTATATTCATATATCCCGTTTTTCCGTTGACGCTTGCCGAAAGACGAAACTTATTTTTGTTATAAAAGAAATTATCTCTCAAAGTAAAAATTCCATATTTGTTTTGATCATAAGAAGCTGTAATAGTATTTTTCCAAGAATCGCGAGTCCCTTTTTTCATAATAATATTAATCAATCCACCAGTTCCTTCAGCTTCATATTTTGCAGGCGGATTACTGATAATTTCAATATTCTTGATGTCGCTCGCAGAAATTGATTTTAAAAAATTATTCAATTCTTCGCCCGTTAATTCAATAATTCTTCCATCAATCATAACTCTCGAAGTTCCTTTTCCTAATATATTTATCATATTGTTTTGCACTACAACACCGGGTGCGCTATTGATGGCGCTTAAAGCATCTCCTCCAACATTGGTTACATTATTTTCAAAATTATAGACCAAACGATCCGTTTTTTGCTCGATGGTTTTCTTTTTAGACTGAATCACAACTTCAACTAATTTTGTTTCGTTTTCTTTAAGCGTCATAACCCCTAAATCTGTATCTTTTTCTAAGGAAATTTTATTTTCATAATCAGTAAAACCCAAAAGACTTATCCCTATTTTATAAGAACCATTTTTAAGATTGATTTCAAAAGAACCATCTTGGCTTGAAGTTGTTCCTTCAATAATTTTTCCTTCTAAATTTGAGATTGTTATTTCTGCCCATTCTAAAGGTTTTGTTTCGCTTGTAATTTTTCCTTTTAATTTTAATGTTGATTGTGCCAAACAAAATAAAGGCAATACTAAAAAGATAAGGAGATGTAATTTTTTCATGGTTTCTAATTTTAACTTGTTCGATTAATTTGAAGCAAAGTTGCCTTAGAAATTTTGAGTATGCGACCGACAAAAAAAGTCGAACCAATTTCTTCTCAGAAAATTGGTTCGACTTTATAAGATGAAAAGTACGACTTTTTACAAAACCTTAATTAAGAAGCGTTTCGATAAGCCGTAGGCGTTAAATTTGTATATTTTTTAAAAGAAGTATTGAATGATGATTTAGAATTAAATCCTACCTCATACAAGATTTCTAAAACAGTTAAATCTTTTTTGGAAGGATTTTTTAAAATTTCCATTGCTTTTTGAATGCGATACTCATTCACAAAATCAAAAAAATGTTGATCCATTTGGTGATTAATCAAAATCGATAAATCGCGAACCGGAATATTAATTTGATTACTTAATTCTTGTATTGTTAATGACGGATCAAGAAAAGGCTCTTTCTCTATCATATATTGTTTTAAAGTTGAAATCTGGGTCTTAATTTCTTCGTTTTCATTTTCTATTTTTTCAGTTATTTCATTTTCATTTTCATTTTGCGGAAGAATCTCTTTCGTTAATTTTAATCGAGAATTGATTCCTCTAAAAAGTTCCGGATGATTTAATGCTTTCATAACAAACCAGCATATTACGCTTAAAGCCATAACGATCATCAAAACATTTCCCCAAAGAAAAATATCTCTGGAAGCGGTATAGCGTAATAAATTTTTTGAAGCTGTAATAGAATGCATAACTACAAAAACACAATTCATCTGAAAAAGCCATTTGTAGGTAGACGTACTAGGATTGGTATAATTTTCGAGATAAATTCTTTTGTATTTTCTTAAAATCAAGAATATACTTACAATATAAAACCAATACTGAAATTCGATTAGAATTTGAAAAAAGTAAATTTCAAACATTGTACTGTAATGTTCTAAAATAAATTGCTTTTCAGCACCCGATTTCAAATAAATTCTCGGCATTAAAACAAAATTCATCACTATAAATGGAAGTGTAAAGATTAAATGCCTCCATTTTAATCTAAAATCAGAATAACAAACTGCTAAAACATAGAGATAAATTAAAGGCATTTCTAACAAACACACCGTACTTCTAAACAAATCTATATTTATATATTCTATAGGAAATGAATAATCCATTAATCCGCTAAAATCAATCGCTGACAAAATAATAAAACAAGCAAAAAGTCGGTTGGCCAATTTATTCTCCGTCTTTACAGTAAGTAAAAAAAGTGCCAATAATAACGAAACAAAGACAGCAATACGGGCAACACTATCTAAAAATCCTAATTTATCCATTTATCTTTTTATATTAAACAAATATAATATTTTAGTTTATGTAACAAAGTCACATTTTAACCGTCTTTATGCAGAAAAAATAGAAGAAAAAAAATGATTTTAAATCTCTGAGACTTTGCAAGATTGATATAAAATATATTAATTTTGACGAGTCTAAATAACGATAAAATGACATTTACGAAAACTACTGAACAAGCCTCAAAATATGAACATTTAGAGAAGATGTCTGTTCATGAACTGTTATCTAATATAAACCAAGAAGACAAAACTGTGCCTTATGCAGTCGAGAAAGCTTTGCCGCAAATAGAAGCTTTGATTCCGCAAATTGTTGCAAAGTTAAAGTTAGGCGGCAGATTGTTTTATATTGGAGCAGGAACCTCTGGCCGACTTGGTGTTGTTGATGCTTCTGAATGTCCGCCTACTTTTGGTGTTCCGTTTGATTTAGTAAATGGCATTATTGCTGGTGGTGATACAGCCATAAGACGTGCCGTAGAAAACGCTGAAGACAGTACTACAAATGCTTGGATCGATCTTCAAAATCATAATATCAATTCAAACGATGTGGTTATTGGAATCGCTGCTTCTGGAACTACTCCTTATGCTATTAGCGGTTTGGAAGCTTGCAATGCAAATAATATCGTTACAGGATGTATTACTTGTAATGCGGGAAGTCCGTTGGCATTAACGGCTCAATTTCCTATTGAAGTTGTAGTAGGTCCTGAATTCGTTACAGGAAGCTCTAGAATGAAAGCCGGAACTGCACAGAAATTGGTTTTAAATATGATTTCAACTGCTGCAATGATTCAGCTTGGAAAAGTGAGAGGAAACAAAATGGTTGATATGCAGTTAAGCAATGTCAAACTCGTTGATCGTGGCGTTAAAATGATTATGGACGAGATTTCAGTTTCTTACGAAGAAGCTTCTGAATTATTGAAAAAATATGGCAGCGTAAGAAATGCCGTTGATAATTATAATAAGTAAAAAGTTTTCTGTAAAACGTGAAATGTTGTTTCAAACCGCAACTTGAAACAAAGAAAACTTTAAACAAAAAACAAAATGGCAACAAACAAAGAATTACTAAAAAAAGGAGTGAAATATTTATCAGGCGCTCTGCCTCTAATGTTTCTTGGGCCAACATTGATTTATAATGCTTTTCAAAATCAAGGCAACAACTGGCACTATCTAGTTTTAGGAATTGGTATTGTGGCTTGTCTTTCTTCTATGCTTTTAATCTTTTTAGGATTGAAAATCATTATGAAAGGTATATTTAATGACTAAATTGGTCTTCTAAAATAAACCTGTCAGGTTTTAAAAACCTATCAGGTTTCGTTCAACTTTTTAATCTAAATAAATATGGAAAGTCTAATTCACATTCAGAAAACATTTGAGAAAGTTGTTTATATCGATAAGAAAGTAAATAATCGCGAGTTTGAAGATTGTGTTTTTAAAAACTGTGATTTTTCCAACAGCAATTTCAATTCTAATACTTTTCTTGACTGCGAATTTATTGACTGCAATTTATCTATGACAAGTTTGGCAGGAACAAGTTTAAAAAACGTCACTTTCAAAAACTGTAAACTTCTTGGAATTGCTTTTAATGAATGTGACGATTTTTTATTTCAGGTTTATTTTGAAGATTGCGTTCTTGATTATGCTCTTTTTTCAAATAAAAAGATGCCTAAAACCAAATTTATCAATTCATCTGTACGCGAAGTGACTTTTATAGGAACCAATTTAACAAGTTCTATTTTTGATAACTGTAATCTTGACGGCGCTATTTTTAACGAAACACAATTGGCGGGAGTTAACTTTAAAACGGCTTACAATTACAAAATTGATCCTGAATTTAATCCGATGAAAAAAGCACAATTTTCTACTGAAGGAATTGTTGGATTATTGGATAAATATGATATAAAAATTATATAATAAATTATTTTTTTATTGTTCTCAGCGCTTTTTTAATAATATAAAGCGTTTCTTTTGTTGGACTTTGTTTCTCCCATTTTGCACATAAATCTTTTACAAAATCTGGTCTTGTTTTACTGGCATCATTCAGCCAATTTCCAACACTGTCCTGAACATATTTTGAAGGATCACTTTTTAAAGAATTTAGAATTTTTAAAGCCAATTCTGGTTCTTGTTTTAGTTTTTGGATATGCTCACACCAAACTCCTCTTGGTCTGGTCGCTTCGGTCGCAAAACGTCTTATATTCTCATCTTCACTAAAAGTCCATTCCAATAAAATTTCAAGGCTTTCTTCTAAATTGTTTATAATATTGGATCGAATTGCTAACCATGAAATTTCTCTTACACCAAAATGTTTATCAGCTGAGAGAAACTGAATTTGCTGTAACATTTCTTCAATTGTAAGCTCTTCTTTTTTTCCAATTGTATAAGCAGACCAGCATCGAACCAAATCCGATGTATGTTTCGAGATTATTGAAAGTATCTCAGCATCATTATTAAGAATTGATTCAGTTAGTATTCCTGTTCCTATAGCTTCATTTATAGTATTTACGGTTTGTTTTTTCAAATTTATGATATCTGTTAAAATAGGCTCCAAATATTGAATTCGGTTACTTTCTTTCAATAGATTCTCTAAAAGCTTCGTTTGATTCACAGCAAGCCATTCTACCAGATTAGCAGTTTCAATTTCTCCTTTATTGAGCTGTTCTAAAACAGAAGCAGGAATATCTTTTGCCGATCTAGCTCCTTTACGCTTTATATCTTCCATAGTTTTTACTTTGATACAATTGATCTTTTATTATGCTTAAAATTTTGATTATTTTTGTAAAGATCGGAAAGCCCGATAACACTGGCAATACCGCACATTTTTATCCCATAGGGATATAAAAGTCAATTTTATGCAAATGAAGGAACGAAACACTGAAAATAAAATTTGTCCACTAGAAATTGCTGTAAATTCTATCAGCGGAAAATGGAAAATTCCGATTGTCTGGCAGATAAATGATGGCAAAAAAAGACCTAGCGAATTTTTGCGTGGCATTGCAAAAGTGGACAGACGTGTTTTAAATCAGCAGTTAAATGAAATGGTTGAAGATGGTATATTGATAAAACATTCGTTTAACGAACTTCCTCCACGAGTCGAATACACTTTAACCGAAACTGGAAAACAATTAGTAGAAATTCTCTGGAAACTAAATGACTGGGGGAAAATATTGATTCAGGAAAACAAAATAGAACTTCAATCTTAAAATAATCAGATTATGAATGCAGATCACTCTTATCTAGAAAGTGTCAAAAAGCAATTTTTATATTATAAAATGCTTGGCGAAAAGGCAATTGACCAACTTGAGCCAACACAGCTTTTCGTTTCTTTTAATGATGACACCAACAGTATTGCAACGATCATAAAACATATTTCGGGCAATATGCTTTCGCGATGGACTGATTTTCTAACTTCTGATGGAGAGAAAGAATGGAGAAACCGTGACACCGAATTTGAAAACGATTTGCAATCTAAAGAAGAAGTTTTACAGGTTTGGAATAAAGGTTGGAATTGTCTCGAAAATGCTCTAGAGGGTTTAAAACCCGAACAGCTTTCAGATATTATTTACATTAGAAATGAAGGTCATACGGTTATTGAAGCTATAAATCGTCAATTAGCACATTATCCTTATCATGTCGGACAGATTGTTTTCTATGCCAAACAATTGAAAAACAGCGAATGGAATAGTTTATCGATTCCGAAGAATAAATCGGGAAATTATAATGCTGAAAAGTTTGCCAAAGAAAAAGAAATCAAGAACTTTACCGATGATGAATTAAAGAGATTGAAGTAACTAAACAATCTATTGAAAATAGTAGTCCTAGCCCTGATGGTAGCGGCATCCTTTTGTGCTGGGGTTCAGCACAAAAGATATAGCGGACAGCAGGAATCAGCTCCTAAAAAAACAACTTAATTAAAAATGAAAAAAATAGTATTCTTATTTCCAATACTCGTTTTAGTATCTTGCTATAACACAGAGCATAATTGTAAAGATTTTAAAACAGGTAAATTCAAATTTGAAACCGAAGTCAACGGTGAGAAAAAAACAACTTATTTTGAACGTAAAGACGATATTGAAATCGAAACTTTTGAAGGCAAAACAGATACGGCAACCATTCGCTGGGTAAGCGACTGCGAATATGTGCTGCAAAAAAAACATCCAAAAAATATGGCTGAGGAAAAAGCCATCAGTATGAAGATTTTAACGACTTCTAAAGATTCTTACACTTTTGAATTTGGCTTGGTTGGTTCTGAAGAGAAACAGCGAGGCACAGTTCATAAAGTTGACTAAACATATAGTATAAAGCTCCTTTCTGGAGCTTTTATTTTATTATTTGATATGAATCTCTCGCAAAGGCGCCAAGTCGCAAAGTTTTAAAATCCTTTGCGACTTGGCGTCTTTGCGAGATTAAACTTCTCAAGTTTTACTTAAAATAAACTTTAGTGTTTATTTTACGTTTAATTTTTAAATAGTATTTTAGAACTTTAATCTAGCCACATGAAAAATACCATTTCACAAAGAGTCGCGGACTTTTTAAAGAATTATCCGCCGTTTAATTTTTTGCATCAGAGAGATTTAGAAAAACTGTCTGAACAGATTTCTATTATTTATAAAGAAAAGGATGCTGTGGTTTTTGCCGAAAATGACAAAACTCACGACTCTTTTTATGTCGTTCACAAAGGCGCTGTGGCTTTGAAAAAAAGCACTAAAAATACTGTTTTAGACATGTGTGACGAAGGCGATATTTTTGGACTTCGTCCGCTTTTGGCACAAGAAAATTACATAATGGAAGCTGTAGCGCATGAAGAAAGTATTCTTTACGCTATTCCGATTGCCGTTTTTAAACCCTATGCTCTTGAAAACCGAAATGTTGGTAATTTCTTGATAGAAAGTTATGCTTCTAATACGCGAAATCCGTACTCTGATATTCATAAAGACAAATTATATGGTGATGATCAGCTGAATGAAAACCTGCATTCGAGCAATCATTCATTTGACTTAGCGCCAATCAAATATTCGAAAAAAATAGTTACCTGCAGTCCGTCAACAACAGTTAAGGAAGTGGCAAAGATTATGAATAAGAAAAAAGTCGGCGCGATTTTGATTGTAGATGAAATGCTTCCAATTGGCATTTTGACCGATAAAGATCTTCGAAATAAAATTGTTACTGGCGATTTTCCGATTACGACTACTGCTGAAACGATAATGACGAAACCGGTAATTACATATCCTAAAAAAATGACGGTTACCGAGGCTCAAATGGCGATGATGAAAAGCAATATCAGTCATTTGTGTTTAACTAAAGACGGTACAGTAAATACCAAAGCGGTCGGAATTTTATCGAAACACGACGTTATGGTGGCGCTCGGAAATAATCCCGCGGTTTTGATAAAAGCGTTAAAACGTACTAAAAAAATTAAAGAGATAAAGCCAATTCGCAATCGAATTATGCAATTGCTTCAAGGTTATTTGGATCAAAATATTCCGATGACTTTGATTACCAAAATCATTACAGAATTAAATGAAGCCTGCACTACTCGAGTTATCGAAATTTGTTTAGAAAAAATGAGCAGTCCGCCACCTGTAAAATTTGCTTGGTTAGCGCTTGGAAGTCAAGGACGTGGCGAACAAATGCTGCATACGGATCAGGATAATGCGATTGTATACGAAAATGTCAATGAGGTTTTTAGAGATGAAACTAGAGTGTACTTTCACAAATTTGCAGGACTTGTCAATAAAGGTCTTTTTGAAATTGGCTATGATTATTGCCCTGCCGATATGATGGCTTCAAGTCCAAAATGGTGTATGAGTCTGGATGAATGGAAAACTCAAGTACATCATTGGATTACCAATCCAGGGAAAAATGAAGTTTTACTCTCGTTTATTTTCTTCGATTACAGCAAAACTTATGGCGATTCCGAAACTGTAAATCAATTATCAGATTATATTTTTGAAACCATAAAAGCTAATCCAATTTTTTATATGCATTTGGTGAGCGGTGCTTTGCAAAGTCCTTCGCCGACTGGCTTCTTTAGACAATTTTTAGTTGAACAAGATGGCGCAAACAAAGATAATTTCGACATCAAAAGAAGAGCTTTAATGCCTTTAACCGACGCTGCACGCGTTTTGATTTTATCTCATTCGATAAAAGGAATCAGTAATACGGCGGAACGTTTTGAGAAATTGGCCGAACTGGAACCAAATAACAGAGAATTATATTTGTCTTGTTCATATTCGTTTAAAGCTTTACTGAAATTTAGAACCAAACAAGGATTGTTGCATCATGATTCTGGTCAGTTTATCGAATTGGAGTCTTTAACCAAAATGGAAAAAATTAAACTGAAACGTACTTTTAAAACTATAAAAGAACTTCAGGAACTTATTTCAATACGTTTTAATATCTCAAATCTAGTATAATAATGAGTTTATTCAATTTTTGGAAGAAGGAAGAAAACAATCTATTCGATGAAAATGTTACAATCGAAGAAACTCGTTTTGTGGTTTTAGATACCGAAACTACTGGATTTGATTATGATAATGATCGTATTTTGTGCATTGGCGCATTGATTCTTCAAAACGGAATTATTAATGTACAGGATAGTTTTGAAGTTTATTTGGAACAAGATCATTATGATAAATCGACCGCTCAAATTCATGGTATTTTAAAAGATCTGCTTGTCAAACGGCCGACTGAATTAGAAGCTTTACAGCAGTTTTTAGATTTTTTAGGAGACTCGATAATTATTGCACATCATACCATTTTTGACGTCACGATGATCAATAAGGCTTTAGAAAGAAATGGACTTCCGCAATTGACAAACAAAACTTTAGATACGGCTTATTTATACAAAAAGACTTTAATTCAGTCACATTTATTTGAAAGGAAAGATCATTATACTTTAGATGACTTAGCCGATAAATTTGATATTTCAAAAAAAGATCGTCACACTGCTTTGGGAGACGCATATATAACTGCGATTGCTTTTCTCAAGATTGTTAAAAAACTGAAAGAGAAGAAAGCAACCAATTTAAATCAGCTATTCAAATGATTTTAAGATTTTTTTAGGAGTCTTAAATTTACATTCACAACTTTCAATTTACCTTTTCATAATATAAGACTTACATTTATTAGCGTTAAGAAAAAATTAACATAACGTGTACTTTGTTTTAGAGAGATAGCTTTGCCTTAATCAAAAAAATAAAAAACACTTATGAAAGCTAACTTTTTAAAATCAGTTACCTTGCTTGGACTTGCAGGTCTTACTGCAATAAGCTGTCAAAATGATGACAAAGATTCAAAAAACGATGTAAACGCAAGCATCGATTTTACTTCACATTCAAAAGTACCTCCTTTTGTCTATGCTCAAACAGGTTTTGAAAACTTAAAAATCAGTACTTTAATTACAAGTGCAGATGTACTTCCAAATTCACCTTCTTTTGTTTATGGAGCACAGCCAGACGGAGCTGGATTAATGAAAGATCCAAATGGTGATGGATACATTATGATTACCAACCACGAAATTATCCAATCTGTATCAAGAGTTTATTTAGATAAAACTTTCAAACCTGTAAAAGGAGATTATATCGTTGATGGTGTTGGAGGTCTTACTCGTTTATGTTCTGCTACTTTGGCAACTCCAGAAATTCATGGGTTTGGACCAGTTTTTTTAACTGCAGGAGAAAGCGGTCAGGAAAGTATGGTTCACGGAATTAACCCTCTTGGATTATCTTCTGATAAAGCAAGAAAAGACAGAGTTTTACCAGCTTTAGGGAAAGCAAGTATGGAAAACGCTGTTCCGCTTCCAAAAGAAGCTTATCCTGGGAAAACAGTTATTTTAATTGGAGAAGATCAATCGTATGCAACTTCTCATGTAAGTGCTGGTCAGTTAATCATGTACGTAAGTACAGTTGGTGATTTATCTAACGGAAAATTATACGCTTTAAAAAGAACTGACGGAAATCAGGTTGAAACTACTATGAAGTTAAACAATTCATACCCAGTTGAATTTGTTGAAATTCCGAATGCAAAAAACTTAACTGGAGCTGTAATCAATACAACGGTTAATGATTTAAAAGCAATTCGCTTTTCAAGAGTTGAAGACGTAGATTACAGAAAGGGAAGCGCAAGCAACAATAGAGAAATCTATTTTACTGCAACTGGTCAGGCAACTAACAACGCTCCTGTTGAAGGATACACCATGTGGGGAAGAGTTTATAGAGTAAAATTAGACGCAACAAACCCATTAAAAGGAACTTTAGAATTGGCTGTTGAAGGTGACAGTACTCCTGGAACTGGAATTATCAATCCTGATAACTTATGTGTGACTGAAAACTATGTATATATTCAGGAAGATGGAGACAGTTATTATGCAGATGCGAAACACGATTCGTACATCTGGCAATACAATATTGCTACAAAACAAAATAAAGCGTGGTTAAACATGAACCACAAAAGAACGGATACAGCTTGGAATACACTTTATAACCAAACAGGTGAAATGAGATTTGGAAGCTGGGAATTTGGAGCTATGCAAGACATTTCAGATATCATTGGTGTTCCAGATACTTTCACTGTAAATATTCACCCCCATACTTGGCAAAGTGATGCATTTAAAAATGCTGATGGTTCAGGAACTCAAACTAACAAAGAGGGAGGACAAACTGTAATTATTAGAAACGTACAACGCTAATAATTTCTACCAAAATCTATTGACAACCCTTATTTTCCGATAAGGGTTGTTTCTATTACAACTCCACTATGAAATTAAAATATTTTACCTTTCTATTCCTACTGTTTTCTTTTTTCTATTCATGCAAAGAAAACGAAGCCTTAAAACCAACGGTTAAACAAGAATTGCTTGTCGATTTAAGTAAACTTAGTAATGAAATAACTCAATTTCAAAAGCTTACAAAAAGCAATTCTTCACAAAAAGAAATTGTAGAGCAATTTAAAAAATCACGTCTGGCTTACAAAAAAGTCGAATGGGCAATTGAATATTTTATTCCTGAAACTGCTAGATTTATGAATGGCCCTGCTCTTGACGAAATGGAATTGGAAGAAAACCGATCATTTGAACCTCATGGTTTTCAAGTTATGGAAGAAATGATTTATCCAGAATATGACAGTAAAAGCAAAGAAGATTTAATACGAGAATTGAATATTTTTAAATCGAATATCAAACAACTTAAAAGTACTTTTGAAGTCATTACAATAAGTGATGATTACGTTTTGGATGCCATTCAGCAGAATGTTTTTAGAGTTATTGCTTTGGGAATAACTGGTTTTGATAGTCCGATTTTGCAATCTTCAATTCCTGAAGCCAGAGAAAGTTTAATCTCAATTCCTGAAACTCTTGAAAAGATTAATGCAGGTAATAAATCATTGTCTGCTTTAAAAGAAATTACTAAAAAAGCTCAAAAGTACTGTACCGACAATACTAATTTCAATGCTTTCAATCGCGCAGTTTTCATTTCAGAATATTTAAATCCGATTTCAAAAAATTTAAAAGCTTTTCAGAAAGAAGAAAACATAAAAAATGTCAAGAAAAGCAGTCCGCTAAAACCAACAATTGAAACTTTATTTGATAAAGATGCTTTTGATGTAAATGCTTTTGTGCTTTCTAAAGAGTATAATTTTGCTAAAGAAAAAGCGGTTTTAGGCGAAAAATTGTTTTATGACAAAAGTCTTTCCAAAAATAATGACCGAAGCTGTGCAACTTGCCATAATCCAGAAAAAGCTTTTACAGATGGCTTAAAAACAAATGTTTCATTAACTGGAATGAATTTACCACGAAACACTCCTACTCTAACTTATGCTTCTCTGCAGAATGCTCAATTTTGGGATATGCGTCAACTGGACTTAGAAAAACAAAGTGTTGATGTGATTCAGAATAAAGATGAAATGCATGGCTCAATGGAAAACATTCATGCTAAAATTCAGCAGGATAAAGAATATGTTGCACTCTTTAAAAAAGCCTATCCAAAAAATTCAAAACCTGAAGCTTGGCAGATTCAAAATGCCATTGCCAGTTATGTACGCTCATTAAATGCTTTTGATTCGAGATTTGATGAATATATGAGAGGAAATAAGAATATCTTAAACAAAGAAGAAATTGAGGGAATGAACCTGTTTATGGGAAAAGCAAAATGCGCGACTTGCCATTTTACGCCTTTATTTAATGGAACTGTTCCTCCAAGTTATTCCAAAACCGAACACGAAGTTATCGGAACTCCGAGTGAGCCGTCAGGGACATCCTTAAGTCCAGATAAGGGCCGTTACATTTACAACCAAATGCCTCAGTTAATTGGCGCTTTTAAAACGCCAACTGTTAGAAATGCAGCTGTAACTGCTCCATACATGCACAACGGAGTTTTTAAAACTCTAGAAGAAGTGGTTTCTTTTTACAATAAAGGTGGCGGAATTGGTTTAGGTTATGAAGTAGAAAACCAAACACTTCCTTTTGACAAACTAAATTTAACGGTAAAAGCAGAAAAGGCACTAGTTGCTTTTATGAAAACGCTAACAGATAAAAAATACCAGTAAAACCAAAATAAATCTCTATTAAACAAAAACGCCGAAAAGCAATTTTTTCGGCGTTTTTTCATTTTTTTATTCTTCTATGAAAAGTCGATAAGGAAATACGTTTGATGACCTATTTTTTAAGTTCTTTATAAAACTTTCACATAAATAATCCCATTCTGTAGTTGATAGATAATTTCTCTCTGTTGCATTTATTTTTAGATAAATATCTACCGTTCTACTAAAACCTGCTTTTACAGAAATTTCTTTTCGCGTTCCTTTTTCTATTCTTATATCTGTTAGATAGCTTTTAAAATGATTAAACCCAAACGCTTTTATATCTGCAAATGTTACGATTCTGCCACGAGTAAGTAAAGCATTTCTATAAGCCAAAATACGGTCTTTATTATTCTGCTTGTTCATTCCGCCCACAGTATTGGTAACCAAAACTGCCTCTTTACTTACAAACAGCATATCTTCTTTAGATTCTAAAACAGTTCCTGCTTTGATGTCATTTCCTTCTTCTGCACAAGTTGACCAATAATGTATAGCAAAGGACTTTCCTAAAGATTCGTCAAACTTTGGCTTAATCATTATGTAAGGATCATTATTTTTAGAAAAACTACTTTCTCTCGCCTGTTGTTCTACAGAAGCTAAAAGCTGATTTATTTCAACCAAAGAACTGTTCATAAAGTCTTTACCCAAACCGGCAAAAGAAGAACTTTCATCTTTTAACAAATCTAATACATTTTGAAGTAACTCTGATGCACTTCTAGAATCAAATCTCGAAACACCGCCTGTTCTTAATACGGCATTTCCTTCTTCAAGCACACCATCTTTAAACTCTTTTATTTCATAATGATTATTGAATCCATCGATAACGGTATCAACATCCAAATAGAAATTATTGTCTGTTTCTAATGCGATATAAGACAAGAAATTACCAAGCGTTTTATTGATAATATGCTTCTTTTTGTTTATTACAGGGAAGCAATTTGCGGTAAAAGAAACATTGTCTAATATTTGCGGAATTAACGATTCTGGAAAAATCATTTTTACCCAAATAATCGGATTATCATTTCTTTCTGTTACAGCTTCAAAGCATTTATACTCTGAACTGTATTCATTAAGCGGTTTATATTTTAATGATCCTTTCAGGGTATAAAAATTATCAAAATAAAACTCATTTACTTCCTGCATAATTTCGCTCAAATGCGTGTAATTACGATTGATAATATTCTCAATATCAATATTGTTTACAGGAACATTGTAACCTTCTTCTACATCAATTTGCACATCATCCTGAAAACATTTCATTTGCTTTAAATAGTAATGAAACATTTCTTTCTGATGTATATTTTTAATGTCAATATATAACATTAAATCTTCGATTTCTTCAACTTTCGGATTGGTTAATTCAATTCCTAAGAACACAACACCAGAAGGCAATGAATTCTTATAATCTCGTATGCTATCTTTATAAAAAAGATTCGAAATCTCAAACAAATTACGCTCATACGCCACATATTTTATCTCTGCAGACGACAGCTTTACTTCTAATGTTGGCGACAGCGCAATTTCTTTAGTAATTGGCGCCAAAGGATTGTAAATATTATGAATTCTTCGATTTGCCGACATCTGATTCTGCAGTGAAACTTTCATATTATTCTCTATAGGTAAAGCATGCAAAATTGCTCTTGCAGGTTTTACTCCTGTAGTAACTTCTGGAAACATAATTTCTAAAACCCTTTCAACTACACGAGTTTTTGAGTCTTCAAGCTCATGAGCTACTTTTTCTAACTCGTAAGACAATGCATTAAGCATCATTGATACTACAGGATCAAAAGATGTTTCCATCTCAACATCTGAAAAGCCCCATGACCTAGCAGCTCTTTTTAGCACTCTGTCTTTTATTCTGTCTTGTCTCATTATTTATTATAGTATTGCTAAGAACCTTTTTAAACTAAATGATATATTAATAAAAAGCTTAATCTATTTTAAAAAACAATTCTCTTTATAAATTTTTCTTTGCCAATCTCCCCAGAATCCGATTATTTTCTAAGAACCATTGTCCATTAAAATTCTGAAGTTTTATGTTCTCTCTAGAACTCGAAAATGGCCCTGGATTTTGCTGAATTATTTCGATAAAATTTTCTTCAACCTTAGAAATAATTGCAACATGACCATAAGGATTAAGCAGTGATTTATTATAAATTATAATGTCATTTTCTTTTGGTTTTTCTTTACTTGGATTTGAAAACTGAATTAAGTTTCTTTTTTCATTCATTTTTCCATCTCCAACCGTTTTATCATAAAAATCTAAAGCATTTCCATAGGAATCAGGCATTTTGTGTTTTAGACATTGATAATAATATCTTTTAATAAACTCCACACATTGGTATTTCATTCCCAAATTGTAACCATCATCGGTCAGATTTCTACCTGTCGAATTACCTACACCTCCATTATAGTATACATTTATACCATTTAGACTATCGATTTTTTCACCAACAGAATGATTCAAATTCCAATTGACTTTTTTTATAGTTACTACAACAACATATATTAGAATTAATACACTAATGGAGATTATAATTATTTTCTTCATGTTCTCGATCAATAATTAGATGGCCTTATCTCCAAGATTTGCTGCCCAAGATTTAGATTCTATAATTGGATAATCTGGTGTTTTTATTTTCAGTGAATTGTTATTCTTTTTAGCTTTTTTGTAATTCTCATACACACATTGATAGTTTGGTATATAAGCTTTAGTCGATTCAAATGTAAAGGTATAGACAGGCACAAAACAAGTCAGATAACTAGAATCTATGAAAGTATATTCATACTCTAGTTTTTCTAGAAACTCTTTATTGGTAAGCTTTTCAAACTGACCTGATAGATTCACTCTCTCATTTTCCGTAAAATCTTTTACATTTTTAACAGCCCATTTAGGAAGTTCTTTTTTTATTATTTCTATTTGATTATCATTTAATACAAGTGGTGATTTTTCTTTTATCAATGTTTCGCTGATACACTCACATTCTGCATTATTAATTTTATCATTTATTTGAACAGGTGTATTTCCCCAAATTTCATAGGTGCCATCCTCTGTCCTGCATGGCATATTTTTAAGATAGTATTCGTTTAGCAAAAAGTACCCCAAAATGATAATAATAACTAAAACAATTGCTTTTTTCATGTTTACATTGACTTAAAAGTTTGCATTTCAGGTGGTACACCTTTTGGTGAATCTAATAGAATCATAGGATATTAATTCGGGATCCGTCGCGAATAATTTGTCCTTCCTGATTGTCTACTTTATAGTATAATAAAAAACAACCTACGAAATGTTCTCCATGTGCATATTCAGCCTCATTTTCAAACCCATGGATATATACAAATTTGCTATTACTAAAAGTTATTTTTAAGCTGTCCGTTGTATATAATTTATACTGTTCTAATTCTAGTTCTATTTGAGTATTAGCATTTTTCTTTGTGTAGTTCAATTCTTCAAAAACTTTACCCTTCCTTATTACCTGCATTGTCATTTTCTCTTTAGTCATTTTTTCATATCTATTGCTAAAAATCAATGACAAGTCTCCGTTTCTTAAATTAACGATTGTATCATTTGTACAATTTGTACAAATTTCAGATTTTATGTTATTTTGTCTACGATCCATTAAAAAAATATACAATCCAATTGCCAAAACAAAAAGTACGAACCAAAATATTTTTTTTCTCATTACTTTTATTTATTTTAACTTGATATAGCCATTATAATTATTCATAAAATGATTAGATGTTAGTTTTTTTTTTAATATTTAGAGCTCCCAAATGGATCGGTTTCCCCGCTGGCACGAGCGTCTAGCTTGTAGGATAAATATTAAAATCTTTCAGGGAAATGTGAATATGCAAATTTTAACAATGAAACAAAAAAACATTTTTTACTTATATATTATTCCTCTACATATATTGTATTTAACCCTTGATTATCAATGATTTTAGAATCTATTTTATAGCTCTCAATTCCACAAAAATAAACACCTTTATTTTGTCCCGCCTTTTGTCTTATACCTCCATTCTTAAAATCATATATTTTAATTTTTTGATTCCTTACTTTTATCAATAATGTGTCTGAAACCATTATTTTAGCATTGATCAAAATTTCATATCGATTAAAATAATTAGCTTTTTGAAGTTTAATGTATTTAATTTTTTTCTTTCCCAAAACCTCTATAGTCATAGCTTTTAAATCAGATAGATTAAAGCTTGAACCAAATTCAACCCAAATGTTTTGTCCGTTTGCTACAAATTCATTTTTTGAACAGTTACACTCTTCATAATATTCTAAAATTTTATGACAACAATATGTCACCGCAAGGAACACACCAAGTAAAATAAAACAGGTTAATGTTTTTTTCTTCATAATTACTTAACTTTAATATACCCATTATAATTATTCATAAAATGTGTAGACGTAATTTTTTTCGTTAGATATCGAGAAGCCCCATTAGGATCTGTACCCCAACTATATACTTTAAAATCTATTTCATCTTGTTTTGCACCAAAAATGCCTGCTTTGTAACTCCATATTACTGGAGATTCTAAAACTACCCAGTGCAAGTCTAAAGAAGAAGTATCCCAGATATCATCAATTAAATCAGAATCGATCATTAGCATTAGTTTATAACCTAATTTTATTTTTACATTAATATCGTTAATTTTATTTTTAATATCTAAAGTAGTAAATACTAAAGGCTTTACAGGATTATAAACTCCTTTTGAACTAACATCTTTATATCCAAGCAATTTTTCAGATAGTTCTATCATTAATGGTGGCCAATTTATTGCTTGAAATTCCTCTTCTCCTCCCTTATATTTTGGATTGTTAGTATTTCTAGTTCCTGCCAATGTTATGTAGTCAATTAAAGGCATATTTACTCTTTTACCTTTCTCATAGTGTGTTGGAAATTTCACATTTACTTTCCCTCCTATAAAAGGCTCTTTCTCTAAAACCTCAATACTTGGTTTGACTGTATAACTATTAACTGTAGCAACTCCTGTTCTAAAAAGTTCCTTTGCAAATTTTTTATAGACATCTGGCTGTTCTTTAGCAAATAAATAAAATATGCATGCCATACCACATAAAGAAGTTCCTGACTGGTTAACTAACCAAGGTTTAGCATGGTCAGTACGCTCAGTTATTTCGTCTTCAACAAGCATTCTATCAAACCACCTAAAACGATTATGTTTCCATTCTTTATATTCACCTTCTTTCTCAGGATCATTTATAAATGCTCGAACATAAACAAAACGTCCACACATATCTTCATCATTCATCGTTATTGTTACCGAATCTCCCTTTGTTGAAAGAGGTATTTCTAACCACTTATTTTGTGATAGGCTATGGTACTTAATCATCCATTTTATATCTGTGATAATTGCTGGAGGACTTTTAACATAACTCTTTACTTTAAAATGATATGCTTTTCCAAAAATCATTCCGAGTTGAGTTGTTCCTGATCTATCATTCTTAGATCCCAAATCTAAAGTTGTTAAAAGCTCAATTTCTTTAACAGCTTCATTCACTATTTTTACAGGTGGAGCTTTCGGCTCCCCATAACTAATACCTGCATCGCTAGTTAAACTAACTGATGTACCTGAATTATAAACAATATTACCTTCCGAATAAATATTATGATCTCCGCCAGTAGTTTTTGTTATAGTGCCTCCTACAATTCTTATTCTGCTCATACATTAGTAAGATTTAGATTTTTCGGCACTATTAACCTGCATTTCTTTTTTAGAGTGTTTATTTATTCCACCTTCACTACTATTGTCAATTCCTTTTACTCCAATTTCTTGCCTTTCTTTAGCTGTATGAGATTCCAAATTACCTTCAATATTTTCCATAAAATTCCCCATAACTGATAACATACTATCACCACCAACAGTAGTATTAAGCATCATACCTACAATACTCATTTTATCGGCTCCTGCACTTTCTGTAATATTCATTCCTGCATTAGCAGTAATATTCTGCGAAGCATTAAAATTGATATTTTGTGCATTAAGATCAATCGTATTGTTTGCTGTAATGCTAATATTACCACCAACAGTATCCATTAGTATTTCGTTTCCGTTTTTATCAGCAATTATGATGCTCTCGTCTTCAGTAAATTTTATAACATGTCCGCTACGAGTATGAATTGCTTTTATATTGTTCTGTGCATCTGCGTAACCGCTTGAATCTTGTCCGTTATATTGGGCTCCAATCACATACGGATTCTGTACATTGTTACCTTCAAAACCAATTAAAACCTCTTCTCCAATTTCTGGAACAAAATAGAATCCTTTTCCTGAACCAGAATAAGGCTGTACCATTCTTATCCAATCTGTCACTGCCGTACCGCTTGCACCGTAAAATTCGACTCTTACACGTCCTAACCCTTCTGGATCATTATTTTCTTTTACGTGTGCTGGCTGTGTTTCGGCTTTACCGTAAACAAATACATCGGTGTAATGCGGTGCAGATACATCTGCAGGAATTGCTTTAAATTCACAAGAATAATTTCCATGTACCTGAGAATGATGTACCACTTCAATAGCTATTAATTCGTGCTGAACCGTCTGATTTTGAATTGTAAAAACCTGTCCTAAACCAATTGGAAAATAAGAAATACCGCTATAATATACACTATTGGCATCACTGCCTGCAGTTTGTAGTTTTACCATCTCATCAAGTTCGTCTTTATTTGTTGCATTCGCAGTATAAGAGCCATTGTTCAAATCAGAATTTGCTACAGTTCCTTGATTGTAACCTACAATAGCAGCAAAACTGTCTTTACTGCCAGATGAAGTTTTAGTAGCTGCTTCGCGAAGAGTCGATACATTTTTATAATCATACCCATTCAGCGAAATTTTATGCGAGCTCATATTGGCCTGTATCTTAAAACTATGCAATGAAGCACCATTAATCAATTTAGTTTGGCTATTTTTTGTCTGTCCGAACTGCATACGCATTCCATCAAAATAAAACCATTGTCCATAACGAGTCGCCAATCTTTTTAGAAACTCAAAACTGGTTTCGTTGTATTGCAAAAGGTTTTTAAATTCTTTTAGATAGGTTGATTTAATAGACTCTCTCTGATAAAATTCTCCTGGTCCTTCAGCAAAAATACTCAGTACGATATCATCCATACTGCGGTCTTTAAATGTTCTTGCTTTTTTCATGTCATCAATAACGATACTGTGACTTACGCCAGAAACATGCAATCCTGCCGGGCTTCCATCAACATCAATAGAGGATAGTTCTGTAATTATACCTTTGCTCATTAGTCTAATTCCTGTAAGACTTTTAAAAGTAAAAATTACCTCATCGCCAAGATAGGTTCTCAGTGCTTTAGCTTGGTCTGCAGGATTAATTACCGCTTTGCCAGTATATTGCCAAACGAAAGAAAAATGATGATGGTCGGCCATTTTTTGAGATAGCTTTAGATCATAATAAACAACGTTTTGGGTAAAACTGCCTATAGTTATATGTACTTGTTCGGAAAAATGTGCCATAATAATGTGTCCTTGTTTTTAATCAGCATTAAACAATTAATCTAAAGCAATCCAATTATTTGAGAATTTAGCATCTCCAAAAGTCAATTCTTTTGCCACTAATTCCATCGTAATTCTCATTGGGATTTCGGTAGTGCTTGTAAACTGCTCATCATAACCAACACAAAATGCTTTCGTAAACGTAAGTTCTTTCATTTTACTCAATGCATCTCTTCTGTAAAAAATAATTTTTCCATCCTTGGTCAAATCACCATTTAACATCCAAGATAAAAAATGACTGTTCTGACTTGCTTCAATTATCATTTTTATAACTCCGCCTTTAGCGTTTCCTGTAGGCTTGCTTGTTGTGTCGATTTCTTGTTTAAAACCAATATTAAATTCAAGAACATTAAATTCTTCTCCGTCTATATGTAATTTAGATAAAAAACTCATTTGTAGATTTGTTTAGATAATTAATTTAGGAAGTGCGAAAATCCGATTCATAATAATTGAAAACTGGATATTTCAAAATAGAAAAACAAAAAAGGAAGTCCAATTATCGGACTTCCTTTTAGTTTAATAAAGATTGATAAAGCCCAAAGGATTATACCCAAGCATTATCAAATTCTCCTCCACCCATCGAAATTTTGCGAGCAGAAATCATAAAAGTTTCAGTTAATGGATTGTCACTGTTATGATCAAAGTTTTCTTTGTACTTAACCATGTAAGCTTCTGTAAACTTTAGCTCTTTTAAAGTAGCGTTTGAATCACGTTTGATGAATTTTACTGACCCGTCTTTTCTTTCGAAATTGTTAGTCATCCACTCAAACAATTCAGTGCTTCCAGTTGATTCAACTTCAATCATAATTCTTCCTCCACGTGTTACTGTAGATGGGCGCCCAGAAGCATCTGTTTCTTGAGCTAAATCATAACTAACGTTTAATACTTTGTAATCTTTTCCTGCTACTGTTAATGATGTTAAAAACGACATAATGAAAAATTTTTAATTATTTATTTATTTATACTGTAAATATATAAATAAAATCTTATAATAATAAACAATTTAATAAAACTTTATTTACAATATGTAATTCACAAGTTATCAAGTCTTTAAAAAGCAAATAAATCTTTTTGAAGCCTACTGAAATAAAAATATTACTAAAAAAGGCTATTTATATGATAACGGCCCAACAAAAAAGTATCCTCTAAAATCAAAATCACGGTTTGTGCTTTTTATTGTGGCTTCTATTATTATATCAACTTTCTTTTTTGACCTACTGACATCATCAACAAAATACCTTGTTTCTGATAATTCAACGATAAGCTCTTTTACTTTTATTCTCTTTTCATGAAAAGCCAAAGACTGTTTCATTGTTTTTGAAATAATTTCTTTTAACGTATTTTCATTCATCAGTAAATCAAAGTCGATTTCCCAGATTTTTGATCCAAACGTTTCATCAAACTTGCACTCACCAAATGTTGTAGTGGCCAGTAAAATGATCTGTTGCGCGATAGAATGCTCAATCGAAGTTTTTTCTAGCTCTTTTTTTTGCATTACGCTATTAAAATCTATCGGAAGTTTGTAAAATGCTCCTTTCATATTTTACTTTTTAAATATAAATCAACTTATTAGCTCGGCCTTTTTTATCTGTTTCCATTTCCTTAGAAACCTTCTTACGTTTTATGATATGCAGTTTTACTGATGGAGTGAGTTTTAGGAATTTTTCTCTGTATAGTATATCTCCAATAAACCTCTGCCCTTTTTTCTCATCAACAATTACAAAATAGCTTATTCCCTTCTCCACTTTTAGTGTATTAATATCACCTGCAAAAAGCTGAATATTTTGTTCTTCCTTTTGAAAAGTATAGGTAAGTTTATCTTCATTTAACTGTCTGTATCGTGAAATGTCATACGTTTCCATTTCTTCTTTTAAAGGTTCAAAAGGAATATTTTCAAAAAGAAAGTTATTTGGAGCTAAGAATTTTAAACCCAGAAAACTCCATAATCCTTTTTTCTTTGTTTGCTCTTTATAGAAAAAAGTATCACGAGTAACTTTATATACTTCTTTCTCGTTTGTTTTATCATCTGTAACTATCATTTGATAAACCGGAATCTCTATTTCAGCAGGAATTTCGACACCTTTCAAATTAGTATTCAAATAAACCGATCCAACCTCTTGTTCTGAAATTGTGATATTGATACTATGCTTTTTTAAAGCAGAATCTGTTTTTACAATTACTTTTCCTTCTCCGCTTCCTGCATAAAAAACAGAACCGTCGTTATCTGTAAGTCCTAATGAAAGGTTCAATTCTGGAAATGGCATATTTTGTTTTTTTAGAGATTATATTTTAGATGATATCAAATTCTCGTAATTCATTTATTTTTTCTTCCTCACTTTGTAGAGCTTTAAACAGTGCAGATAAAACCTTATATTTTGATTGTCAACTTCAGTGGGACTAAATTCATAGTCTTTTTTAAACGTAAAAAACTTTATTGTGCTTATGGAGTTTGACATTAGCTTCTTAATATCTTTTCTTCTAAGCTCTAAAGCTGCAGTTCCGTCACAATTAACTTGAAAACTATTTTTTAATAAATAGCGATCTCCGTTTTTGAAATATAATTCCAGAGGCTGTTCTTTTTTTACACAAACATTATCTGTAAAAATTTTAAAATATAAGTAGATACTGCTTTTTCTTTTACCTAACTGAAAAACAGCATATTCGTAATCTTCGTTGTATACACGAAGTAAAATTGGTGTCGCACTTGCAAATAACTTTCCTGAAAGCAATAAATCATTTTGCGTAATAGGACAGCTTAAAGTATCAATCTGATTTACTTTTTGTGCTTTAATCGAATTTGCTATTGAAAACAAACCGACTAAAAGTAAAATTTTAAGTACGTTCATGAATTTGAATTATTTGGTTTGATCATTCAAAAGATCAATGTTTTGTTGAAAAAAGAAGCACAATTTTATGTGCTTCCTTTTTTTATTTACTGTACAATTATTTTTGTTCGTAATCTGTATCCCATTCTGTTCCGTCATCACCTTTGTGACCATCCATTTTAATAAGGAAGTTTTTAGCAGGGAAATACGGTTTCATATGGATATCCATATAGATTCTGTCTTTTTGAATTGGATCTTGTTCAAATCTGCGGATTTCAAAATTCTCAATTAATTTATCTGGACCCGTGATTCCGTCAAGGAAAGCAACGATCTGATTCATAATCTCTTTACGTGTTTTTGCAGTAAAGTTTTCGAAAGCACGACGGTTAAGGAAATCCATTAATACTTTAGTCACATAATCAAAAACACGAACCACAGAATACGTTTGTAATCCTAAGTTATCTCCGCTGAATAATGTTTTGGCAGAGAAAGCCATTACTTTACCGTATTCATTTACCATCGGAACCAATCCTAAGTTCTCAAGATTAGCAATTTCGCTTTTCTTAAGATCAAATTTCACTCCGTCAACTTCATTAATTCCTCCGAATTTCTTACCAGCAGTAACCTGAGACATTAATGTTTTGTATATTTTTCCTGCTAATGCAGCAGAAGGTGCAACGTGCAAATCTTCGTTTTCTCCAATTTGATCAAATCTTCCACGTCCAACAAGCCAGTTGCAAGTCATGATTACGTTAGAACGATATACATCTCCTCCAGTTAAAGAAGCAGCGTCAAACATTTCCATTACATCATCTGGTTCGTCAAGGTGTTCGAAATCTGTAACCAACATTACTTTGTTTTCATGTGCAATTTTTGCCCATTTTTCGATTACTTTATTTGATCCTAAATATCCTGGAATTACCAAAATACCGTAGTTGTTTTTAAGGTCTAAACGATCGTAATTATCAACTAATTCTGCATGAATCGCATCAATAAAACGAGTATTGTCAAGATCTTTTAACTGATCTAATTCTGCGTTTACGATCGTAACATTTTTTACTTTATCAGATTCTGTGTTTTTAAAGAATAAAGCTAACGTTCTGTAAGCCGCTTCAATTTCTCTTGTATCTTCAACAGCTTTAGCAAGGTTTTTTTGCAACAAAGCTTCAGACTCTTTGCATTTGTCTTCACTTTGCGCCACCATATCAGTCAAAGCTTCATTGTTGCTTAAAACTGAAGACCAAAGTTCTAAAGTCTTTAAAAGTGTTTCTCTTTCTTTTGCTTTGTTTACTTCTCCTAAAAAGATTTTTCTTCTTGCTTTTCTATCTGGATTAAGGTTTTGAACTCCTTCAATTGCCATTTCCAACAAATCAAAACCGCCGTATTTAGCCAGTTTTTCAACATTCTTTTCAATTGAAATTCCTTTAACTGCTTTAGGTTCTAATACCGCTGTATCCAGATCTCCTTTATATGCTTCTTTACTTGACATATCTATACTTTTTAATTTCTTATTTGTTCTCTTTTAACTCATTGATCAATGCTCCTAGGCTTTCTAGCAAAGCTTGTTTTGCTTCTCCGTCTTCTAAAGCCGCTTTTAAAATCTTATTTGATTTTAACTGACGAATAATTTTTTGGTACTGATCTTTTTCTGTTTCAAGATCAGATAAAAAGCTGCTTTGTGTTGTAATTCCTTTTATACCAAAATCACCTAAGTTTTTAAAGTTTAAAGGCTCAACTTTAGTAGCGCCATCAGCAGTTTCAAAATTTACTTTTACTTCTGGTTTAAAATGTTCGAATGCTTTTTCGATGCTTGTAATTCCTTCTACCAATTCTGGTTTTACAGGAGCATCTACCGTTAATTTTTGAGCAACAAGTGTTCTGTTCTGAGGGATTGCAGTGATCGCTTCATCTGCATCAATTTTTACTTCATTACCTCCAATTCCATAGTTTGACAACATAATTTCAAATTTTTAAATGATTAGTTTATTAATTTCTTTATTCTAAATTTCTAATTATTGATTTTGGTAAACCTGACGACATACATCTAAGTCCCTGCTTACTTTTTCTAACTCTTCTTTGTACGTTTTAGCCGATTGGTTCAAACTGTCTATTAAGTGCGAATTGTGCGTAAGACTCCTAATCTGTTTTTTGTAATCAATGATATTCTTGTAGGCTAGAATAACATTGTTATATAATTTTTTGTTTTCGGTAGTGTCTTTGGGAACTTTTTGATAAATATTGGCAATCATAACATTTGCCAAACGCTGCTGAAAATCGTTATCTACTTTTGGTGAATTGATTGAATCGATTGTCATTCTGATACTGTCTATTTTAACCGAAAAATTAGTCTGATAATCGTATTCTCTTTTCATCATTTCATTTTCTGCTTTCAGCATTTTGTTTTCTGCTACAGGCATGTAAAAGTTGAACGAAACTGCAATCAGCATAACTGCAAAAGTCAGGACAAAGGCAATTAAAAAAGCAATAAATGCTTTTTGGCGTTCCTGTTTATTTAATACTTCCATAATTATATTACTATTTTATTTTTTAGTCTTTTATAAAGAAACCGTGACGTTTCGGGTTATGAACGATGTCTTTTTTCTCTGTTTCGGCAACAAATAATTCGATGTTTTCTTTTTTCTTACCGATGTAATCCAGTTTGCTTAATGTTTCGAATAATCTCTCTATTCTGTTTAAAGCATTTATAGCCAATGAAGCCGTTTTATCGATATGCACGTGATCGTAGCCAGCATTTATAAGCGTAGTAAACAATATTTCGAAATCTCCTTGCGAAATATCACACCATTCGGCAAAATAGTTTAACAGCTCTTCTTTTCCTGCTCCTGATTTTGAATCGATAAAATTCTTCATCACTCTGGCAAATGCTACCACTGTACTTAACATTGAAGCTGGATGCTGGTGCAATGAAAACCAGCGGAACTGTGTTAAACAGCTGCCTAAATAATATCCTGTATTGTCTGCCAGTTGCATTACGGTTTGTGGCAAAAGTCCTGTCTGCTGTCCTCTGTTTATTTTTTGAGAAATCTGAACCGAGTAAATCTCAATCTGACCAAACGAACGGGCAATCTGCGCTTGCATATCAACCAGTTTTGGATGACAGGATACGGTTACAGAAGACGGAATATAGTCTTCGTCTAAAACTGTTGTATCTCCAATAAGGATTTTACCAATTGCGAGATAGAAACCGCCGTATCCAATTCCTGAACGGAATTCTTCGGCTTTAATTAAATGCAGTTTGTATTCTGGCTGTGTGTACGGATATCTTGGCGGAACTTCATCTGGATCTGGTTCGCCAAAAGGGATTCTCTTTTTAGAATTAACCGAAATACAAGCCAATAAAACCAATTGTTCGCCGTCTTTTATTTCGTAAGTATCCTCTGGATAAGGAATCTGAAGATCTAATGTATCTGTATTGCTTTTACTGATTTCAATTCTCGATCCGTTTGGCGTTATGGCGTGGCATTCTTCTACACGAACGCTAAGCAATTTGTGATTATCGATTCCTAAAGTGATTTTTGTGGCCTCTTTATTTTGGTTTCCAGAATCCAGCAGACCATAACTTATAGGCGTGGTATGAATACCAATTGCATCATTTACCAACTCAGAAACGTTGTCCTGAATAGATAAAAAATGACTCTTATTTATCTTCATCCCGTCAATCCAGTTTACGGGAAAATGACTTAATTTTTCGATCATAATTCTATAGTTTTTATTTTGAAATGAGAATCTTTCGTTTCTTTTTTTGTTGGTTTAGATTTTGATTATTAGTGCTGTTTTATTATTATAACAAGATTTTACTGGTTAAATAGATACAATTAGGCACACTGAGTCGGATTTTAAGCTTTTATCGTGGACTAAATTTTTAAACCAGAAAACGTTTTTATGGCTACATTTTTATTTTTCTGTATTTAGTAACAGAAATCAAACATGATAAGTTTACATGAATTTTCTTTCCACTTTATCCATTTTGTAACATCTTTATATTCTTCAATATAATCACATGATGTTTTTGCAACTGATTTGATTTCCATAGAGTCTCCTTTAATCTCCAAAGCTTCATAATAATACGTTTGTTCTTCTTTTGAACTGTTTTCAACTTTTGAAGTAAGATGAATAAAAGCTGTTTTAATATATGCTCCCCATGAATGGAATTTATATTTACAGTCTTTCTTACTAACTAATCTTTTTTCGTTATTTATATAAATAATTAAAAAATCATTATCAGTTTCAGGCTGTTCAGCATCGAAACAAAATATTTTATATTCTATATTTGGAATTATTTCTCTAGCAATAACCATTTTCGGGAATTTAATATCAAAAGGTTCTTCTGTGTTATTTTTCAATTTTATACTGCCATATACAGTCTTATCTAAATTTAAAATTTCAAAATCCTTATCAATTGATAATTGAACTACACCAGCACCTCTTAACTCATTTTCAGTATAAAATTTAATTCCTCCATATTCTGTACTCATCATATTCAATGAATCTATTAAACAGGAATTATTACTTAATTTATCATTATCTACAATTGGTCTATTAGAGTAATTTCTTTTTTCAACATTATTATGATTTGTTGTTGTTTTATCATTACAAGAAATCAATATTATTACCACTAAGAAATTAAATATTACTTTCTTCATTATAAATTTCATTATTTTTTATACTCTTAATTAAATTAATTTTCCCACTATTTTTATCAATCCTATATTGATTCCAAGAATTAAAAAAAATGATAATAAGAACTGAAATAAGATTTATTAATTTCTTCATAATTTCTATTTTTAAATTCCCCCAGCTAGCAAAAGCATAAAGCTTTTACTAGCTGGGGCTTTTCTTTTCAATATGTCAAGGAACCTTGTTATATATCAATATTTTTTTGTCAACTCTTCCAGGGCAAGTATCTATTCGTCACTACCTAGATTATCAATAATTTCTTTTAAATTTTCTATTCCAAAATATTTATTCTTAATAATTATATCTATTATTTCAGGATGAGAAACTGATAAGTCTTCAATTGCTGTTGACTCATTATTCCATAAGGCAGTATTTTTATATTTAAATTTATTTTTTGCTGGATTTTCTATTGATGCAATCAATGCAATTATATTTGCTTTCTGTACATCATTAAACTTTTTTGAAGGATCCTTTTCAAATACTTTATCTAAATCTCCATCATACAATATTGATGCGTAATCTGACAAAGCATAAATAAATCTATTGTCCTTTTCATTTGTTGTTTCGTTTACATATTTGAGTAAACCATATCGAATAGAAAAAGAATTATCACAATTTTTAGAAAAAAATAAATCGCCTATTTTTTCTACCTGAATTGGATTTTCATTTTTGTATTTTTTATACAGTTCTTCTAAAGCTATTTGATTAATTTGTTTCTCTTTATCAAAACCAAATTTGACAACCAGGTCAATTAAAAATTTTTTATCATTAGCAAGAAGCCATACTAAATCGACTTTACTATTATTAAATAAAAACTTATTTCTAGATAAAAAAGTTTTCAAATTTTGTTCTCTAATTCTAGATAAATTTTCTAATGAACTCCATTTATATATTTTAATATTATTAGTGATTAGCGGGAGTTTCTCTTCTAATATTTTCATTTCTGGATAAACTTTTTCATAATCTAAAATCTCAGGAATTGAAAATAACTCCGTAATAAAATTACCTTCCTTACTAATGTAGAATGACAAATCTTGTTGCTCCTCTGAACTATTTTTCAAGAATTTTATTTCTCTATCACATGGATTAGTAAAATCTAAGTAAACATTTTTTTTTGCAGAACTATAATCTAAACTCCTTTGAAAAGTTTTGTTCACCAAATCAATAAACACATTATTATCAGGAATTTGATATCCATTTTTAATCAAATAATCTTTTAATATCTGATTTGATGAATTCAAATCATTTTCTAAAAAATTATAATTAGGATAATCTGTTTCATTCTTTTCAGCAGCATAACCTGCTTTAATTTGCTTTTCTAATAATAATTTTAAATCGTTGTTTTCAATATTATTTTCCTTCTTTTTTGAATCACAAGAATTAAAAAATATGATAAAAACAATTGTAATAAGATTTATTAATTTCTTCATAATTTCTATTTATAAATTCCCTCAGCTAACAAAAGCATAAAACTCCTGCTAGCTGGGGCTTTTCTTTTCAATATGTCAAGGAGCATGTATGCTATTATATTATTCCGCTTTTATCTTAGTTTTATATACATATCCTTTTTTCCTTTCTTTCGTTTGCACTAACCACCAATCTCCTGAATTATCTAAAATTTCAATTTTAGTTCCTGTAGCAATTTTTTGAAGAATTTCAGAAGATGTATTTTTCTCTTTTCTCAAATTTGTAAAACCATCAGAATCACTTATTTTATTTAAATTAAACTTTTTATGAAGCAAATTTATTATTTCATTAATTTTAGAATTTGAAACAATATAACTTTCATAACCATCTTTTTTATTTTCTTGAATTTTATTTTCTGATTCTTGTTTAGTCTGAGAGGAAATCTCTAAATCTATTTCCGAAACAACATAATGATTAATTATTAATGTTTTAACAGCGTTAAAATCTTCTTGTTTTATTGCTTGACTCATTAAATCATTTAGCAGAGTAACATCTATCTTGTACTTGGTAATAAAATACTGTAGCCAAGCACTGTTTGTGTAATATTGTAAATCAAAAAAAGTTTCATTATTTACTAAATATGATAAATTTTCACTATCAAAATCTTCAGGCGAAGAAATCTCATCAAAATACTTTTCAAGCTTTTTTTTGAAATCTTTAATTTCTGGAGTATCCTTATTTAAATCCTTAGGCGCAAAATCGATATTAGTACCTTCATTAAATAAGTCAGTGAATTTTATTTCATTCTTTATCTCGTTTGTTTGTTTTTGATTATTACAACTTAAAAAATCTCTAAAACAGTTTTGTTTAGTTTTTACTTTCTTAAAATTAGGTTCAATGGGATCTAAAGCATTTAATGATAAATATAGTGCATCCCTTTTTGGAGGAATGATGAACCAGCCAACAACACTTTCTACAATTTCTTGAGTTTTAGGATTATCTGATAAATTATTTCTTGTAAAAGCTTTTATTATAATAGTATCATTTCTGATATTATCAATTCTAACCTCATACTTTTCTTTTTTTTCAAAATCACTGGTGTAAAAAAGCTGAAAAAGAATTTTTTCACATTCTGATTCCTGTATGCTAGAAGTTAAAGAAATTTTACTTTTTAATTCAATTTTATCTTTTTTCCTTTCACAACTCATTATCATGATTGACAAAAAAACAAAAAGCATTACTCTCATTTTTTCCATTTTAACTTATTTATTAACTTCTTTTAATTCCCTCAGCTAACAAAAGCATAAAACTTTTGCTAGCTGGGGCTTTTCTTTTCAATATGTCAAGGAGCCTTGTTTATTTATGATAATTTATTATCAAGTTTTTTATTTAATCCTTTCATAAACTCTTTTAGGTACCTTACTTAGGTCTTTATTTTGAGATTTCATCAATGATAAATATTTTTGATACGATTTTTTTGCATCATTATTTTCATCAAACCCCCATTGAGCATCTCCTAAGTTTAAGTACGCAACCACTCTATCTGGTGAAAAATTAGTTACCTCTAGAAGTATTATTCTTGCTTCATTAAAATTTTCATTTTCAATTAATGTAAAAGCAGCATCATTATACAAAGTAACATTTTGGGCTGAAACTGGATTATTTTTTAATATATCAGCAATTTTATAAACATCTAATTCAATTAACTTTTGTTTATTTTTTATGTCATCAAGAGAAGAACTTAAATCATTATTTTTTGCATCTCCAAACTGCTCAATGATACTATCAAAATCAAAATCTTTAATAGATACTTCAATTTGTTTAGTGTTTTTTTCTTCTCCTGTTGGTAAACTTTTAAAATATGTAGCAGAATTAGAAACCCAGTTTATGCCTTTTTTATAAAACTCAATGTCAATTGAATTTTGTCCACTTATAATAGTTAATGGTAAACCCGTAGTTTTTATATGACGAATTTTTACGTTACAATTATCAAAACATCTTTCAAGGATTAAATTTTCTTTTTTATCTAATAATGATATACAATTATCATCCTCTACTAAAAGGACATTTCCATCATTTAGAGTAAGAGAATCATTAACCGAATCACCTACATCATCATTAGTGACACAATCAGCTTTTGTACCTTTTATTGTTTTTATTTTATTAGTGCTAACCTCATTTACAAAATATTTAATAACAATTGGTAAATCATTATTCTTAATTTCCCATTTAACAAGACCTTTTTCTTTATTTACAAATAAAAATTTATAATATGATTTTTCCGTTTTATCTGTAAACAATGATATTCCTGTTTCATCTTCTTTTATATGATCAATCTTTGCTTTAGTACTTTCCATTGTACCATTCTCAAAAATTGAATCATTAACAATTTTTATATCTTCACCTTTATATCCACAATCAATAATCAAATATTCATTACCTCTCTTTTGTACCTCTATCCAAGTACCTCTAAAATCTTCTTTACTATCCTGAGATTTACATGATAGCATTAAATTTAATATTAATAATATAATTACTTTTTTTTTCATTTTTTCTTATTGTTTCTTATTTGGGTTACTGTATAAACATGATTATTGTAGGCCGTTTTACCTTTTAGCGAATAATTAGATGTATTTAAATAAAGGCGATTATCATTACTAGCTCCTTTACTTTCGTGTCGAGTACCAACATCATAAAATCTATAATATACTTTACCATTTTCACAAGACTTACCAACTATTACAATAAAGTGATCTGTTGTACCTTCATTAAGTGTCCCTCCTTTATAATTTAAGTCATGATCTACTCCTACTTGAACAGGATTTCCTGCTTGTAATTGCAAGTCTAAATATTTAATTCCTCTTTTTGATTCCTCTGTATCAATAATTAAAGCTGTATGATTACTATTTTCTAAAGCAGTTTGATATTTACTAAATTTTGAAGTAGATGTTAATCCATGCTTATTTAATATATCATCGCAAGTTTTTTTACAAGCGACTTTTTGTGCCTTTGAATCGCCCCATTTTGGATCAAATTGAGTTTGCCATTTTACTTTATCCGTTAAATCAAAATGAATAACTTTACATTTTAGGCAATTCTCTTTTGATGGTGTGTTTGCTTTTTTATCACTTACACAATTTTGAGGAAATTTGAATATTTTTTTCAATTCTCTCCATGCAATTTCTCTATCCTTATAGCCATTAATTGAAGAACTTTTTGATGCTCCAGGATAGTTAATCAATCTAGAAGTATCAAAAATACTATCTTTATCAGCATACTCGTTTATTCCTATTTTTTTCCAATACCATGCACCTGTATCAGCAGCAATATTTAAGTCATCAGCAACTTTTTCATAATCACTAACGATATCAATCCCCGACTCTTTTTTATATTTTTTATAATTATCTTCCCAAGTTAAATGTTGAAAACCTCTACCTCTGTAAGGATCATATCTAAAACCAGAAGTTCCTTTTCCTTCTCGAGTTGCCGTAAAGTACATAGTTTCAACATACATATTAGCTAGAAAATGAATTTTTCTTGCACATGTATTTATTTCATATTTGGCAAATGCTTTATTTAAAACTTCTGCAAATTTTTCAAATGTTCTATCTGATTTTGGGACTTTTGCATACAAATAAAATAATTTATCACTATGATAAAATGTTATTGTCTTATCAGCATAATAAGTATTATCTCTAATATTTTTCACCATTGTGGTCAGCTCAGCTGCAGTAATATCTCTATTACAATAACAATTTCCCTTCTTTTTATCTTTCTTATCATTCTTATCCGCTTCACCAATCTTCGCAGCCTTATTAGTATGCTCTACAGGATCTGGTTTAAAAACTTTAGCATCTACATCTACAACCGCACTTTGTTTATTCATACTTGCATCTTGTACAACTTCGACATATGCAAACACTTCTTGTTCTGCACCTTCTCCCCAATAGCTTCCTCCTTTGCTTCTTGGAATTTTATTAAGAGGAACAACTACAGCATATATATTTGATTTAATAGTAAATTTTTCATCAAATAATAAATCATCCGAAATCCCGTCTTCATCGTATAATTTAAGACGTATTTCTTTATCTATCAAACCTTGAGAATCTATCCAAACTTTGATTTCTTTATCTTTAAAAACTCCGCTTATCGCACGTCCTGCAGTATCTGTAAGATGTACTCTGGTAATTGCTGCCTTAACTTTTGGAGCACTAGTAGAACCAGAAGCTGGGACTTTAGTTTTTGGCTGTGTCGGCTGTGGTACAGAGGCTTTAGGTTTAGGTGTTGCTGGCTGTTGTACCGGAACTTTTGCTTTATATGGTGCTACAGGCGTTTCCAGATCATTAACATTAACATTGTTACTTGCAATTTTATTTTTATTAAAATCTGTTGTAACATAGTATTCATGAATTTTTCCTTCTTCTGGACCGTTTTGTTTTGCAATTTTCGCAAAACTCGGTCTCAGCAAAAAATCAACATCTGCTTTACCATTTTTAACAACTCCTGAAAGTGTCTGTATTATATTTTTTTCATTTGCTTTATTATGTCCTGCACCAACAGCATCATCTTCCCAAAGGGTAACATATACTTTGTGTTTTTCCATATGGAGACAGTTAACCCTTGCTTTTAGAGTCTGTCCGTAAGAAAGCGGTTTTGACGGTTTTTGTCCGTTTTTATTAAGCAGTTCTATACTTTCAATTTTTGGTTTTTCCGCAGGATGTGAAGTTATATTAAGGCGTGCCACATCTTCTCCTCTTCTTGCCAGAATGCGGATGCCTTTTCTTTCTAAACTTTTTTGAAGAAAGGTATAAGAAATTCTTTTTCCTGTTTTATCATTTTCTTTAGTCTTACGCCATCTTCCGTTTTCTAGAATATATATTTCCCATTTTACAGGCTGTTCAAAACTATTATTAGAAGCTGAATTTTGAAAAGGCAGAATACTCGGTAAAAAAGTATTTACTGAGTAGAATTCTTCCTTACCTACAACAGGATCTGGATTTCCAATTATTTTAAAATCTGACATACTATTTAATTTTATTTACAAATAGAATCACTCTCTTCTAAACTCTCTTGAAATTTTGAGGTATTAACCAAAGGATTTATTTGATTATTTACCTGCGGCTTAGCTTTTTTAGCATTTTGTTTGCTCGCTTCTGCTTTCTGTCCGTGTTTGTCTACTTCTATGCAATCTGGTCCTCCAATCGGGCAAGTTCCTTTACTGTCTTCCAATAGAATTTTTCCTTGATTGCTTAAGGTTACTTTTTCGTAAAAAGCGCTCCACTTGGTTATTGTGGCCTGACACGGCAAATAATCTCCACTTCCATTTGGCTGCATTTTGCATTTTCCAAATGTATTTTTCTCTAATGTCTGCCCAATTTCTTTGTCGGTCGCAATGAGTTTTTTCTCAGCTTCTTTATCATTAGCATAATGCTTATCCTGCGATTTTACTTTTAATATATCTTTTTTGGGTTCTACGCTAAATTTACATTTTAGTGAAGCTCCCTGAACTACTATATGTTTCTCACTCATTGCCTTACCATTATAAATATTACATTCGCTTAACTACTCTGTTTTAACTCTTTACTTCTGAGTTTCTTCTTTTTTTAAAGATTCAATTTGTACGATCACTTTTATTGGTTCATCATACTCAATATTGCATTCTAAATCTATTTTTTCGATACAATAACTATGTTCATCAAGAAAATACGACACCTTGAATTTTCCTTTCCACGGGTCAAATCCAAAACTGGCTTCACTTCCAGAATCTATATAATCTCCATTTTGCTCTACTTTTACCAAATTTGATTCATCCAAAATCGAATCTATCTTTTGCTGAACCGCAAACTTCGATTCTTCATCTTTCTCTAATGGAAAAAAGACTTCGTTTTGAAACGAATAATTTGAGGTATAACCAACGTAAATACCACTAAAAAAAGCCCTTAAAAAATAATCTGAAGCCAGAGAATTAAGTAATGTTTCAGAATTTTCTAAAGCATATTCTGTATGTTCAATATAATTTTCTGCAACCTCACCTTCAAAATAATCCAGAACTTCTTCTTTTGTATCCTTCCATCGGTTTTCTATTTCGTCATAATTGTAAATATCAACCCACTTTCCAGATTCATTCACCACAATTTTTAAGGGATATAAAACAGCAGCAGTTTTAGCGGCCAGTTCATCCATAATGGTATCTGGTATACTATTATTGACATAAATAGATCCTTTATTTATCTCAAACAAATGATAATTATTTCTATCAGTAGCAAGCCATTTTACACTTGCTTTCATTTCTATTGTATCAACAGCATCTCCAAAAACAGTGGTATAGCTAACTTGGTAATCATTATCAATTTTGTCTGCAACAAATGGCAGTGTATAATTACTTGCTAAACTAACTTTTTGAGGCTTTTTTTCTGTTTGTTCCTTTTGCTCTTCAATAGTTTTTTCGGGTGCTAAAATCAAATACTCTAAGTAACTTTTAAAATCAGCTTCTATTAAATCAGGAATTTCACAGTATATATTATGATATCTTCTAAGTTCCTGAGCATCGATGCCAAGATCACGAGCAACACTTTCTAGTGTATCTCCTTTCTTAATTTTATAAGTACGAAACTTATCGTATGATGGCTTTTCAGGTTTATCTATGTAATACATAATATCTCAATAAACATTAAACTGCTAACTCTTCTTCCTTCGCTTTCTCTTTCTTTTCATTCTTAGGTTCATACATGAAACCTTCTTTATCTTTACCTTTTTTATTTACTTTGGTTTCTTCTTTTTTCTGTCTTTTACAAATAATCACTGAATTCTCAGTAATACCATTCATACCCAAAGTATATTTTGCATCTACATATTTGGCTGTTTGATACCATTTTGGCTGTAAAAAGAATACCCAGCTGCAATTTTCACCGTTTTCTTTTAAATCAATTTTACTTTCAGCATTATGCTCATTATATCCCGAAACGGTATGATAGAATAATGCTCCAAAATCAATTCTCACAGGACCTTTAGATCGTAATGAAGTATATTTTGTATCGCTTTCTTTTTTCTGAATCAATAAGGTAATCAGCAATAAATCTTTCATTTCAAAGTTTTCAATCTCAGGAAAAGGATTTTTTCTTTCCGGAATTTTCCATGTAACATATTCTTTAGGAGGAATCTGCATCATGTAGTTAAAAACGGCGTAAACACCTGTCGGCACTATAAATACCAAGAAATGAGAGCACATTAAAAAAGTCAGCGCAATTCCGTTTAAGGCGGTATAAATAATGACAAACAATACGCTTGAATAAAGTGTTATTAAAAATGAAAACAATAATTCGATACCCACAACGCCTTTTAGGTTAAACTCGTTAAAGTACCATCGATACAGGTAAACATTAAGGATTCCAAATAGCAGTGACGCAATTTGATAAAATCGAAATTCGTCTGAAAGCTCTGTAAATAGTTTGTTGTAGCCTAAAAAACCAACTAGAGCATATATCAATACAAATGAAAAAATATAGATGTAAAATTTTCTTTTATATTGTGCTGCAAATTCTTTTATTTTATCGCTGAATACCATAGTAAGTATAGCGCTTACTGCTATGATTACTACTAAAAATACAATAAGCCTAATATCAATAAGGGCTAATAAATGCTTTTTTACCATTACTAAATTCGTGTTGTATACCCTAACACAGGTTCTTTACTAAAATTAAACTCTTCTGTTTCTTTATTAATCAATAACACTGTTTTTACGTCGACTTCCATTGGAAAAAAATGCTCGCAAAAACAATCTATAAATATTTTTATATCGCCGTTTTTAAGATATTGCTGGTAAGGTTTATTGGTAACAGGACCAATTTCTATCCTTAAGTTCATAGAATAATCCATGTAATCTTTTCCAGTAATAAAATCGACTCCTAATCTATTTTCTCCTAACCTGACCTGCTCTCCTTCTTCGCTATATTCTTTAGAACTTGTTGTTGTATAGGTTACTTTTTCTTCTAAAATGCTTGATAAACATTGGCAGGCAAGTTCAATGTCTCCCACTATTTTGTATGCATAAGGCAGCAGCTGTATAAATTTTGAAACTAAAATTTCAGGGTAAATGTGTGATAATCCCCAAAAATCATAGAAAAAATCCAACGGTTTGCTTCCGTTCAGTTTATATAAAAAATTCCTTTCAACACTTTCTATTTTAGTACGATAATGAAAAATTTCATTTTCAAAAGGAGTAAAAAAAACACGAGCTTCGGCTTCTTGCTTTTTCTGGTGTTTATGCTCCTTTATCATCTGTTTTACAGACTTATCAGAATTATTTTCGGTCAAACTATGTACAAAACCTTCTGGAAGCGCATCATACATGCTATCGCGCGATAATCGTATATTTAAATATTCCTGTTTATCATAATTATCATCCTGAATTACTGCCTCCAAAATGTCGCTTCTGTACGCACGCGAAAATTGTCCCTGATTAGAAACCGTAATTTCATCCGGCACAATTGCTTTGGACTCAAGAAGTTCATTAGCAATAACTTCAGCCCTAATGTCATACGAAATATTCTCAATTTCGAATGCAAGATCCTCAAGACTTTTTTTACTTCTTCTTTCCATCCTCGTTGATTCGTCCTGCGCCTATGTATCGTAACTGAAAATATTCATCATTGAAATTATATATTGCAAGACCTTTGTCTGTACAAGCCAGAATTCGGTCATTATGCAGGTACAGACCAACATCAGATATCGGATGGTCTTTATCGTATCGAAAGAAAACAAGATCGCCTTCGGCAAGAAAACTTCGTCCAGTAAAAATTTGTATAGATTTAGACTTCCACATACCTGCTGGATCTTTTGGAAGCGTAACTTTATAAACATCGCTGTATAAAGACTGTAGAAAATAAGAACAGTCAATTCCTTTTTTAGAAAAGCTTTTCTCTTTATATGGCGTATTAAGCCATGGATCTATGTAGGAGTATAATTTGTAGTTGGTAATTTTATTTGGCATTACAGCCAGAATAATGGAGTATTTTTCTTTTAGAGCCAGCATTTCGTCACTTAAATTCTCTGGATTATCATTGACGATGGTTTTATTTTTTAAACCTGTTTCATTCATTTGAGCCTGTTTTTTTAACAGTTCCAAAGAATAATCATATTTGAAGGGAATCTGCGAAATATATTTTTGAGCATGGCATTCTGTAAATAAATGCATCATAAGAATCATTATAACAAACTGCCTCATAAAAAATATTATTTAGTACTCTTTTTTTAGATAATTAAACATTATTTCACAACCGAAATGGATCATTTTTAAATTTTAAGCAACATAAAAAACAAATTTTTCAACTTACTTTTATTTTTAAACCTGAGAAAATTCTTCTTTTCGAACGTAACTCATTTATAATGAATTTATTTACATTTTTGGATGTGGCGGCTACAAACCTAACAAAATATTTTGTAAGAATACAAATAAAATTTGTAAAATTTATATTATAAAATCGAATCATTTTAAAATAAATAAAACTACATTTGCTTCCAATTTTTGTTAAAATTATCTTACATAGTAAAATATTAAAATGAATCAAAAAAATATTGATATTAGGGTAGTATTTTTTTTTGCACTTCTCTTACTAGCTGGAATTATAGCGTTTATCATTCAATTTTTTAACCATGTCGATTGTCAAGATGCCAAGTTTTACATTTTTGCAGATCATTCACAATCAGAGGAATCGACAGAATTTTACGACAAAACTCCTAATGCAAAATCATGGATTTGGGATTTTGGGGATGGGTCAGAAAAAGATGTCAGAAAACAGACTTTTCACATCTATAAAAATCCAGGAAAATACTATGTGACTTTAACAATAAATGGCAATTGTACCCACACAAAAGAAATCACTATAAAAGATAAATATGCGGCTGATAAAATAGGTACGCCAAAAATTATTGCTCCCAGAACTATTACAGTTGGACAGCCTGCTTATTTTAAATCAATCTCAGATGATGCCAAAACTTGGGAATGGGCTTTTGGTGAAAATAAAGGCATAGACGAAACTTCTTCTGCCCCCGTTTACAGCTTTATTACTCCGGGAGAAAAAACAATCACTTTAGTCATAAATGGGGATTTCAGTCGTGTGGCAAAGAAAATTATTTATGTACATCCTAGAGTTATTAAAAAAACTAATCCTTTGGATGTCAGCTCTTATGAATTCGAGAAAAAAGCTGAAGCCTTCGCACTGCCTCGAGGTTCTATAAAAAAAGATCCGCTTGAAGAAATGCTACAATATGTTCCAGTAGCGCCAAAAACCAAAACTGTAAAAGACAGTATTGCTCTAGCTAAAAAAGCACCAAAAATATCTGAGGATCAATTTGAAATCTTATTAAATAAAGTAGCAGAAGGAAGCAAAGTAAAAGATGATTTTACAGATTTTTTATGTGATGACCTGGATATTCCGGTTGTTAAAAATGACAAAGATTTATTGACTTTTTCTGAATTATGCACTTCGGTAAAAGGGAAAAAAATAAAGATAGAATCAATACGTCTTAACAAAAACAAACAAACTAATTGTGTTAAAGGAATAAATATCAGCTATAAAGTAAAAAAGTATCTGATATGGTCTAAAGATTAATTTTGGTATGGAAGAAGAAAAAAATGTTTTCAGCACAGAACTATTAAGTGCACTTGAAATTGCTAAAAAAATTGCTAAAACTAATTCAAATAAATACTATTCAGCATCCCATTTATTAAAAGCTATTTTAAACAGAGATTTATCGCTTTTGAAAAGGCTTGAAACTATGGGCAAAGATGTTTACTATCTTGATGAATGGTCAGAAGTTCGAATCGAAGAAGAGCCAAAAACCACTCATGTTCTTGATGCTGAACCAAGCGATTTGATCGACGATATTATAAAAGAAGCAGAATCGGTGCGAATTGCTTTGAATGAAGATGAAATTAGCCTTTATGCTATTATAATTGCTCTAAGCTCTCCTGGCGTAGGTTTCAACTTCGATCAAATGAAGTCCTACCCGATCTCTAGAAATGAATTGCTAGAAGATCAGATTGTCATTCCACAAACTGAAAACGGTATAAAACAAGAAGTAAAAAAAGGTTTTTTAAGTAAATATTGCGTTCATAAAAACCTTGAAAAAAATAAAAAAAGAGTATCTGCAATTGGGCGTGAAGCCGAATTGAATGCCATAAAAGAAATACTTTGCCGATTTTCTAAACCTAATGTGCTACTTATTGGCGATCGTGGCATTGGGAAATCAATTTTAATTGATACTCTTATTCAAGATGTAATAGCCAACCAAGTCCCAGATGTTTTAAACAAAGTGCAGCTATTTGAACTTGATCTGTCATCACTTATTGCTGGAGCTTCATATAAAGGAGAAATAGAAGATCGCTTAAAAAACTGCATTCAGGAACTTAAACAATATTCGAAAGCTATTTTAATTATTGAAGAAATTCATATTTTACTGGATAAAAATGGAGGAGATTCAGGCGTTTCAAATGTTCTTAAAGGCGAGCTAGCAAAAGGGTTGAATATTATTGCCACCTCAACAATAGACGAATTTTCAAAAAGAATCGAAAAAGAGCAAGGCCTTTCGGGAATGTTTGACATCGTTAAACTGGAAGAAGCGGATGATGAAACTCTATTTCGAATGATTCGTGAGTCTATTAAAATTTATCAAGAGCATCATAAAATACAAATAGATGATGAAACTATTTCAGAATCTATTCGATTATCAAAAAGATATCTAAAAGAAAAAAGCCTTCCTGAGTCAGCCTTTAATTTGATCGACCATACAATGTCGGTTTTAAAAACCTCTGGAGAAACTTTTCTTAACGAAAAACAATCTATTGCCAATAGATTAAATCTTCTAAAAGAAAACAAAGACAATTTATCTGAAAATCAATTAATAAAAGAATACAATTGGTTCTTGGTTGATTTAATGAACAAAACAGCATTTTTAATGGATCCTGATGAGCAAAATGAAAAAAGAAATTTTGAATCATCAGAATCGATTTTTAATTATATTGAAAACCTTATTAATACGCTTGAAGAAAAAGCACTTGACAAACGTTCTCATATCGAGGCTTTTGATTTGTCTTTGATAATTGCTAAAAAAACGGGAATTCCCGCAGGAAAACTTAAAGAAGAAGAAAAACAGAAACTTAATAGCATTGAGGAAGTTTTAGGTCGAAGGGTAATTGGACAGGATCATTGCATTGAGACAGTTGCCGGCTCTATTTTAGAATCACGATCAGGTTTAAGCAAAGCAGGACAGCCAATTGCATCATTCTTTTTTCTAGGACCAACAGGAACTGGAAAAACCGAATTGGCCAAATCATTAGCTGAATTTCTTTTTCAAGATGAAAATGCTATTATCCGTTTTGATATGTCTGAGTTTAAAGAAGAACATTCAGCAGCATTGTTATACGGTGCACCTCCCGGCTATGTTGGTTACGAAGAAGGCGGATTACTAGTAAACAAAATTAGACAAAAGCCCTATTCTATTGTTTTATTTGATGAAATTGAAAAAGCACACCCTTCTGTCTTTGACGTATTTCTACAGATTATGGACGAAGGAAAACTTCACGATCGTTTAGGAAAAGAAGGTGATTTCTCTAATGCAATTATTCTATTTACTTCAAATATTGGGGCAGATCATATCGTTAATACTTTTAATAATGGCGAAATCCCAACATCGAGTTCGTTAATGGAAATTATGGCCAATTATTTTAGACCTGAATTTTTAGGACGATTAACTGAGATTGTACCCTTTGCTCCTATAAGTAAAGAAAATGCTTTAAAAATATTCGAAATCCACCTTAAAAAGGAATTCATTGATTTATTAAAGAACAGTAAAATCACAGTAGAAATTCCTTTAGAAACTAAACTATATCTCGCTGAAAATGGCTATAATGCCAAATATGGCGCAAGACCTATTAAAAACATTATTAGAACGCATTTAAGAAGACCTTTAGCTAAAAAAATAATTTCTGGAGAAGTAAAAGAAAACGATAACATTTCGGTAATTATTGAAAACAACGAAGTAAAATGGGTCATAACAGAACCTATTTCAGTTGAGAATTAATTAAACCTCATCAAATAAAAAAACGCTAAGAACTAATTCTTAGCGTTTTCTCATTTATTATTCTAAAACCAAACCAATCTGGCCATCATCATCTAATTCTGTTTCAACAGAATCATCTTCTGGAATTTCAGGTTTTTCTGGAACTTCTTCAACAGGTTCCTCATAAGGAAGTGGGTCTAATAAATTCACTTGTCTCAACTTATCTGTCGTTAATTGGTTTCCTAAAGCTTTAAAACCTTTTACGGCTATAAAGTCTTCCACATCAATATGCAGATCGTCTTTTTGAACTCCTTTTACTTTTGCAAAAACCAATTGTGCTACAGGACGATAATCAGTAGATACAATTTCTAACTGCGAATTTGGATGATCGGTAATGAAACTTTCTTCTTTTCCTTCATTTTCAACTAAGAAACGCTTTAAGAAATAACGCTCTTTTTCCCCATCATAATAAATCGCTGAAATTGGTTTTTTAGGTTTCCATTTTTCCAAAACAATCATATCTTCATCAAAATGAGTTGATAATTCTGGAATGATAACTTTCAATTTTCCTGTTTGGTTAATTATCAAAATTTTGTCTGTTGGCTTAAATTCACCTAGCAATTCTCCTCTTGCATCAACATTTAAGCGTTTTACAGTATCATCAAACCAAACTTTTCTTGGCAGTAAAGTAGAAATTCCTTTTTCTTTTAATTCGATTTTCTTGATTGGGTATTTGGTTACTAAGTTTCCTTTTGAACCACGTCCTTTAATCGCTAAATTAGCAAAGTCAATATCAAATTTCAGTTTCTTGATCGTTCCAACCTGACGCAATAAAATAGTCACAACCTCAGCTTCTCCATTTGGATTGTGTGAGAAATAAACCACCTGAGAACCATTTGTACCATTCGTTAGATCGTAAGCTTTATCACGCGTTACACCAGTAACATTAAAACGTTTTATATAAGATGGCCCTGATTTACCGTCACGATACATCATATTATAAATGGTACGTTTATCGTTTTTGTCGAAAACGGCAGCATGTATAATGTCTTTTCCTATAAAAGTTTTAGCATCGACTTTTGTGATCATCAAGGTTCCGTCTCGCAAAAACACGATAACATCGTCAATATCAGAACAGTCGCCTACATATTCATCTTTCTTTAAACTTGTTCCTACGAAACCTTCTTCGCGGTTTACATATAGTTTTGTGTTACGTAAAACTACTTTTGTAGCCTCAACGTTATCAAATACACGAAGTTCTGTCTGGCGTTCTCTACCTTTTCCGTATTTCTCTTTTAATTTGGTAAAATACGCAATGGCAAAATCCGTAAGGTGCTCTAAATTATATTCGACCTCTTTCATCTCGTCTTCTAACTTCGCAATTAAATCATCGGCTTTATCAGAGTCGAAACGTGTGATACGAATCATCGGGATTTGAGTCAGTCTTTGTAAATCGTCGTCATTAATTTCTCTAACGAATGATTTTTTGAAAGGCTCAAAACGATCATATAAATATTTGTAAAGTGATTCTCTGTCACCATACAATTTGAAGTCGATGTACATTTCTTCACGAATGAAGATTTTCTCCAAAGTAGAAAAATGCCATTTATTTTTTAATTCTTCTAATTGTATTTCTAATTCCTGACGAAGTAAATCGACCGTTCTCTCTGTTGAAATTTTCAACATTTGAGAAACTCCAATAAACAATGGTTTATTGTCTTCGATCACACATCCTAAAGGCGCAACAGATGTTTCGCAGGCTGTAAAAGCGAATAACGCATCAATTGTTTTATCTGGTGAAACCCCAGGGAAAAGATGAATTAAAATTTCAACATCAGCCGCGGTATTATCCTCAATTTTCTTAATTTTGATTTTACCTTTTTCATTGGCTTTCAAAATACTGTCAATTAAACTCGATGTATTGGTAGAAAACGGAATTTGCGTAATCACCAATGTATTTTTGTCTAATTGCGAAATCTTAGCACGCACACGTACACGACCGCCACGCATTCCGTCATTGTAATTGGAAACGTCGGCAATACCCTGTGTCATAAAATCAGGATAAAGCGTAAACGGTTTTCCTTTTAAGATTTTAATCGAAGCGTCAATTAATTCATTGAAGTTATGAGGAAGAACTTTCGTTGAAAGTCCAACCGCAATACCTTCTGCTCCTTGCGCTAAAAGCAATGGGAATTTTACAGGAAGGTTGTTTGGCTCTGCACGACGTCCATCATACGAAACTCCCCAGTCTGTAATTTTTGGAGAATATAAAACCTCTAAAGCAAATTTCGATAAACGAGCCTCAATATAACGGGGCGCTGCTGCACCATCACCTGTTAGAATATTTCCCCAGTTCCCTTGACAATCTATCAATAAATCCTTTTGACCAATTTGCACCATAGCGTCACCAATACTCGCATCTCCGTGTGGGTGATACTGCATAGTGTGACCAACAACATTGGCAACTTTATTATAACGACCGTCATCCAGCTCTTTTAAAGAGTGCATAATACGACGCTGAACAGGCTTGAATCCGTCCTCGATAGCAGGAACTGCACGTTCCAAGATTACATACGAAGCATAATCCAAGAACCAGTCTTTATACATTCCAGTTACTTTGGTAATAACGTCTTCGCCTTCTTCTTCCTGATTTTCGTAAAAATGTGCTCCTTCAAAATGTTTTCCTTCCCCATCAATCACATCATCTTCACCATCTTGAATATTATCCAGATTTTCCTCTGAATTATTCTCGTCGTCGTTTGGAATTATGTTATCGTCTTCTTCGTCTTTCATTTTTATGCTGAATTTATTTCAGTATTTTATTTTAAAACATTATTGTTTAATTTTTTTGTTGTTTTCAAACTATCCAAAAACAATCTTTCTTTTTCTTCCTTTTCTTCTGTATCAACAAAATATTTGATTCCAGCTTTCTTGAAAAAATCTTTTACATCATCTTTACAATAATCCCAACTTTCTCTCAAATTATTAGAAGATTTAGAAGTTCCGCATTGAAAACAAACTTCAATATGCCCAATAATTTTATTTTTATTATTATAAAAAAGAATCAAATTTCTCGGCATATAACAGCTCGAATAAGGAGCAACATCACCTTCAACTTTACAATGAATCTTTATTAAATCAAATAATTCATTAATTTGAGTTTCCTTCAATAATGTAACTTTTTCATTAACCATCGAAGTATCAAAATCGATTTTATTATTTATAATAATTTCTCTATGCCTTAGTGTATCCCAAGCTAATCGATCCGGATAAGAGAGTATTTCAATCTTTTTAATCGCTTCTTTTTCTAAATCAAAAGCATCAGAATAATCTAATTCTCTCTTGCTTTTAATTTCATCTTCCAAATCTTTATTTCTATTACATGAAAATAAAGTCGAAATAATTACTAAAACTAAAAGCTTCTTCATTAATCCAAAATTTCGAAAAATATTAAGCCTCTTCAAGCTCATCAATCTCAACCTTCAGGTTCTTGATAATAAACTCCTGTCTGTCTGGTGTATTTTTACCCATGTAGAAAGATAACAACTGCTCAATCGAAGTATGTTTATCCATCATAACCGGATCAAGGCGAATAGTATCTCCAATAAAGTTCTTGAACTCATCTGGAGAAATCTCTCCCAAACCTTTAAATCGGGTGATTTCTGGTTTTGGTTTTAATTTTTCGATCGCGTCTTTTCTTTCTTCCTCAGAATAACAATAAATCGTTTCTTTTTTGTTTCGAACCCTGAAAAGTGGCGTCTGCAAAATATACAAATGCCCTTCTTTGATTAACTCTGGGAAAAATTGCAAAAAGAATGTAATCAACAATAAACGAATGTGCATTCCGTCGACATCGGCATCGGTTGCGATTACAATGTTGTTGTAACGTAATTTTTCTAGTCCGTCTTCGATATCTAATGCCGCTTGCAATAAATTGAATTCTTCGTTTTCGTACACAATCTTTTTAGACATTCCGTATGAATTCAAAGGTTTACCACGCAAACTGAAAACGGCTTGCGTATTTACGTCACGCGACTTTGTAATCGATCCAGAAGCAGAATCTCCCTCGGTGATAAAAAGTGTACTTTCTAAGTTTCTTGGGTTTTTGGTATCAGGAAGATGCGCACGGCAGTCTCTTAATTTTTTATTGTGAAGATTGGCTTTTTTCGCACGATCTGTCGCCAATTTTCTAATTCCTGATAATTCTTTTCTTTCGCGTTCTGCCTGAAGAATTTTACGCAATAAAGCTTCGGCTGTCGGCGGGTTTTTATGCAGGTAATTGTCCAATTTCGTTTTGATGAAATCATTAACGAAAGTACGAACAGAAACCGCAGGCGTTCCATCATCAGAACCCATATCTGTAGAACCTAATTTGGTTTTGGTCTGAGACTCAAAAACCGGTTCCATCACTTTAATACTAATCGCACTGACAATCGATTTACGAACATCTGACGCTTCGAAATTCTTATTGTAAAATTCACGAATTGTTTTTACAACCGCTTCACGATACGCCGCTAAGTGCGTTCCTCCTTGCGTTGTATTCTGACCGTTTACGAAAGAGTGATATTCTTCACTGTATTGCGTTTTACTGTGTGTTAACGCAACCTCAATATCGTGATCTTTTAAATGAATAATTGGATACTCTAAATCTTCTTCATTAATCGTTTCTTCTAATAAATCACGAAGTCCGTTTTCTGAATAGTATTTTTCTCCGTTGAAAATAATCGTCAACCCATTGTTTAAGTAACAATAGTTTTTAACCATTTTAACAACATATTCCATACGGAATTTATAGTTTTTGAAAATCGTTTCGTCTGGCGTAAAAACAACTTTCGTTCCTTTACGCTTGGTCGTATCGATTACATCTTCTTCTAAAACTAAATTTCCTGCTGAAAACTCTGCTCCTTTTTGTTTGTCATCACGAACCGATTCTACACGAAAAAAAGTAGAAAGTGCATTTACCGCTTTTGTTCCGACACCATTCAAACCAACTGACTTCTGGAAAGCTTTAGAATCGTACTTTCCTCCTGTGTTCATCTTAGAAACTACGTCTACTACTTTCCCTAACGGAATTCCACGTCCGTAATCACGAACAGAAACCGTTTTATCTTTTATAGATACTTCGATAGTTTTACCAGCACCCATAACGAACTCATCGATACAGTTGTCTAAAACCTCTTTTAAAAGAATATAAATACCATCATCCGGTGATGATCCGTCCCCTAATTTCCCGATGTACATACCCGGACGCATACGAATATGTTCCTTCCAATCGAGTGAACGAATATTATCTTCGTTGTATTGATTTTGCTCTAGCATAAATGAATTTAGGATTTTTTGCTAATGTACCATTTCTTAACAAAAAATGAAAGTGTATTTCTTTTTTGTTATGAATAATAACAGTTTAAAATCTATTTAAATTGATTTTAAAATAAAATGGACGATAAAACTATACAAAAACTGCTTTTTCAGCAAAAAACACTATTTGATTCCCAGCACTTCTTTCGCCAAAGCAATCATTTCGGGAGTTCCCGTGTTTTTGTTTTTTTCGTCTGAAAGTTTTACGACTCCTTGCCAATGTACATTATCAGGTTTTGTATCCGTTAATTTTATAACCATATTCATGGCTGGAAGTCCTACGTCGTTGGTAAAATTTGTTCCAATTCCAAACGACATTTTTATTTTATCCTGACAGAAATCGGCAATCTTTTTTACTTTGTCATAATTGAGCGAATCTGAAAAAACAATGACTTTTGATTTCGGATCAATTCCCATTTTATTATAATGAGAAATTACTTTTTGAGCAAACTCAATCGGATCGCCACTGTCATGTCGAACGCCATCAAAAAGTTTGGAATATTTTTTATCAAACTGATTGAAAAATATTTCTGTAGTATAGGTATCTGTTAAAGCAATTCCGAGATCTCCGCCATAAACTTTTGTCCAGTTTTCAAGACTTATAAAATTCGCCACCTGAAAACCATATTGCGCCGCATGAAACATAAACCACTCGTGAGCATGTGTCCCTAAAGGTCTTCGATTATTGACCATTGCAAAATGCACATTACTTGTACCAATAAAGCTCTGTCCTCCATAAGCTTGCAAAGTCTCATTTACAAGACTCTGCACGTCGTAAGAGTGACGACGTCTTGTTCCAAATTCTAAAATTGAAACACCAAGCCTATTGTAATTCTCTATTTTTTCTTTCGTCAGACTTTTTACAGCCTCATCATCTAAACGAATTAAATGATTCGATTTATAAAAAAGCTCAGAAATCAATGCCATTAGCGGCACTTCCCACAAAATGGTTCTATACCAATAACCTTCAACGGTAACTTTTATTTCTGAGCCTTCCTGACTAATCTGAACTTCAGAGGGATCAAAACTATATCCCTGCAGAAAATCGAGATAAGTTGGGTCAAGATAAGGACAATAATGTGCTAAATAACTTTTCTCTTCTTTTGTTAAGCGAAGATCTGCCATTGCGTCTACAGAATTTCGAAGTAATTCTGCAAATCCCTCAGGAAAAATATGCTTGCCTCTATTTATAAATCCGTATCGAACTTTTGCTTTTGGAAAAAGTTTAATTACAGCATGCTGCATCGTAAATTTATAGAAATCATTGTCTAAGATTGATTTCAGAAAAGTTGTTTCCATAGCGCTCAAATTCGAATCATTCTTGCTAAGATACGGCAATTTTAACAAAAGAAGAAAGATCTAAAATCTAATCTTTTATTTCGAAACTATTTTAAAAGAAACAACACTATTACCGTCTACAAAAACAGTTATGTAATCACCTATGTTGCTATCAATTAGAATCTGAAATTCTAAACCTCCTCGCTTTTCTTTCGGGTTTTGGACTTTAACAGGCTGATTTCTTTTATTCAAATAAAAAACCTGATTGGATTTTGATACGTTTTTGATTTCAACTGTAATTCTATCCCCGTTTCTGGCTTCAATTATTCCAGAATCTGGTGACTTGATTTTATAGTCTTTTTCAATTGTAGTATTATAAATAAGAGGTCCATTCAAGAAATCTTCTTTATTCAATCTGTTTCCTAAATAAGAACCTGAATCTGGAAAATGCTTCGCAAAGAAATAATCTGGATCTGTATCAAAATATGCAGGATTAAAATCGTTGACCATTCTGCCTTTACTGCTATCATAATAGCCTTGCCCCCAAGTTACATCCAAAAGACGCCATTTTTTATCAATCAAAACCATATTCCAAGCATGATTGGACGAAGTGTTTTTTCGACCAATATCTCTAACTGAAATCTTAGAATCGCCACGAATTATTTCGCATTTGATATCCATCAAAGAAGCCAAATGCTGATACAAAGCCGTAAATCCTTCGCAAACTGCTTTTTTAGATTTAAAAGCTTTTTGAATTAAATTATCGTTGATCTGTTTGATTTTTCGCTGTTTTTCAGCTTCAGAAGAATAACTGAAACCTTGCGTTCTTGGCGGATTCAAATACGCATTGTAATCGTATCTTATATTGAAAGCAATCCAACTGTAAATAGCGCGCGCGCGATCATAGTCCGAATCAAAATCTTTTTCGATTCTGTCGGCTAATTTTTCGGTCGTATCAAAACTTTTTGGGTATTTCGCAACTATTTTATCGACTTCACTAATCTTTTGAGCAAAAGTAAAATTGATAAAAAGAAGATTTAATAAAAGGAAAATAAGGGCAATCTTTTTTTGTGGCATTTAAAAATTTGATTTAATAATATCTTTCAGTTCTTGATCTAATTCAGAATTAGAGATTTTATTTTCCTGTAAATCAAAATTCGAGCCAAATGCTGGCAATGAGAAACTTCCTTTAATTTCTGCACCATAACGGGGGAAAAGATTTTGTGCAATTCCTAAAACAGACGCGCCTCCTCTTCCGCCTGGCGAAGTCGCCAATAATAACATTGGTTTGTGCTGAAAAACATCTTTTTCAATTCGGGAACTCCAATCGAAAACATTTTTAAAAGCAACAGAATAGTTTCCGTTGTTTTCTGCCATTGAAACCACTAAAATATCAGCTTCTTTAAGTTTATTCAAAAATGATTGTGCCATTTCATGCTGTCCGATTTCTTTTTCAAGATCTACGCTAAAAACCGGCATTGCAAAATCGTTTAGATCCAAAACCTCAACATCTGCATTTTCAAACAAGCTTGATGCATAAGTTGCTAAACGTTTGTTGATTGACTGTTTGCTGTTACTTCCTCCAAAGGCTACTATTTTCATATTTGTGGTATTTGCTGTTTTTATAATTGATTTAAGATTCTATTTCGAAAATCTCTTTTTGTATTTCTACAGAATAATCATTTGGCGAAATACTTCCTCCGAAGGCTTTCGCATAGACTTTAGTAAATTCTGCTCCAAAATATAAAATAATAGCCGAATAATATACCCAAACCAAAATTATAATTACAGAACCCGCTGCACCGTAAACACTTGCAACAGTTGAATTTCCTAAATAAACTCCAATTGCAAACTTGCCTATCATAAACAAAATCGCAGTACTAGATGCTCCAATAAAGGCATCTTTCCATTTAATGATTCCATCAGGTAAAGTTCGGAATATAATAGCAAAAAGCAATGTGATGCTCGCAAAAACAATTAGAAGATTTACCACATAAAAAAGATAGACTGTCGTATCAGGAAAATACATTTTTAAACGAGCATTCAAAAGATCTAATATTGCATTGACCATCAAACTGACAATCATTAAAAAACCTACTGAAACAATCATGGAAAATGACATTAAGCGGTTTTGAATAAACTTTTTTAAGCCTTTATTTGGTTTTGCACGAAGTCCCCAAATGTAGTTTATGGAACTCTGAATTTCTGCAAAAACTCCCGATGCTCCAATTAAAAGCATCACAACACCAAATACAGTTACAAAAACATTACTGTCTGATAATTGAACATTCTTGATTGCCTCCTGAATCTGTACAGCAGCATTATTTCCAACCAATCGATTTATCTGACCATATAACTGACCTGTGACTGCCTCTTCCCCAAAAAAGAAGCCACAAATGGTAATTATAATAATCAATAAAGGAGGCAAAGCAAAAATGGTATAATAAGATAACGCCGCGCTTAACTTTATCGCGTTGTCATCATTGAATTCTAAAAATGTTGTTTTTAATAAATACCAAGTTTTCGAAAAGATATTGTGATTTTTCATTTGCTGATTTTTTGATATTCACTCAAATTTAAGCATTAATGAAAATTTTTAACTTCTTGGATTTTTGATAGGTTTTATATTTTTCCCATGTTTATAGATTTACTGGCGCAATTTTATTTATAATGACAAAAAATCCCTTTATCATAAACCGTCCACAAACTTGCCCTTTGATTAGCAGCTTTCAAGGCATTATTTGCCCAAGTATTGCAAGTATAAAAAAGACTATAACTTCCTTTAGCTTCATAGAAAGCATCTTTTTTCCCATAGCTATGACCTTCAATCCATTGTGGATGAATTGGATCGCTAAAACTATTGGAAATATAATTGACTAAATTTTGGTAATTCTCTTTAGAAACCAAAATACGTTTGCAATCATCACCTTCTCTTAGCTGTTTAAAAAATGTAGCATGTACAGCAGATGAACTGATTCCGAAAGCGGCTTTAAAAGCTGTACTTGCTTTTAAATCTGCCCATTCTGGAGTTTCAAGATAAAAACCCTTATCACCCCAACCAAAAGCAATATAATTCATTAACGAATCTTTTGATTGAGTTTGGTTAAATCGAATTTCGTTTCGCCAATCTTTAATTTCATTTTTGATTGGAACTACTATATCGGTATGAACTCCGTTTGAAAGAATGTAAATTGGAATTGCATTTTGCTCTTCAACCTGAGCAACATCTGAATTTACCGTAATTTTAGAAATAATCAAAACAGAAGAAATATACACGGCAAGAAAACTGAAAATTCCGAAAAGCGTCCAGCCTAGAATTTTGAATGACTTTTTTAGCATTTTGATTGGTTGATTTTAGATTAGTAATTGGTTATTTTTTCTGTAACCAATTTTTGAGCCAAAAATTTTTAAGTTGCTAAAATTGTACGCAGATTATACTGATTCGCTTTCGCGAAAGCGCGGATTTTTGTCATCCTGAGGAACGAAGGATCACACTAGAAATTCCGCACTAAGAGTCGCCAATCTTTGCAGGATTACTTGTGTGATCCTTCGTTCCTCAGGATGACATACTTTGTGTACATTCGCTTTTAAGCATAAAAAAACTGCTGAATCTCTCCAGCAGTTTTAATCTTTATTCTTTCTTCTTTACTCTTTCTTCTAAAAAAGACTAAACGTTAAAACGGAAATGCATTACATCACCATCTTTCACTATGTATTCTTTCCCTTCCACTCTGAATTTTCCAGCTTCTTTTGCTTTTGCTTCAGAACCGTATTGAACGTAATCATCGTATGAAATAACCTCTGCACGGATAAAACCTTTTTCAAAATCAGTATGGATAACTCCAGCTGCTTGAGGCGCTGTAGCTCCAATATTGATTGTCCAAGCGCGAACTTCTTTTACACCAGCTGTAAAGTAAGTTTGTTGTTTTAATAACTTGTAAGCTGCACGAATTAAAACTGATGCTCCTGGCTCTTCTAATCCCATATCTTCTAAGAAAACCTGACGCTCTTCGTAACTTTCTAATTCTGTGATATCAGCCTCTGCTCCTACTGAAAGCACAATAACTTCAGCTTCTTCGTCTTTTACCAATTCACGAACCTGATCAACATATTTGTTTCCGTTTACTGCAGAACTTTCGTCAACATTACAAACGTATAAAACTGGTTTTGCTGTAATTAATTGGAAAGCTTCCATAAGAACTTCTTCGTCATTGTTTTGAGGAACAATAGTTCTTGCAGATTTAGCTTGCAAAAGAGCTTCTCTAATTCTGTTTAATAAGGCTTCTTCTGTTTGAGCTTCTTTATTTCCTGTTTTTGCAGCACGTTTTACTTTTTCTAAACGTTTTTCGATTGTTTCTAAATCTTTTAACTGCAATTCGATATCGATAGTTTCTTTGTCACGAATTGGGTTTACGTTTCCGTCAACGTGTACAATATTATCATTGTCAAAACAACGTAAAACGTGAATGATAGCATTACACTCTCTAATGTTTCCTAAAAACTGGTTTCCAAGACCTTCACCTTTACTAGCTCCTTTTACCAAACCTGCAATATCAACGATATCTACAGTTGCCATTTGAACGCGTTCTGGTTTTACCAATTCTTCCAATTTATTGATTCTTGGATCTGGAACGTTTACAACACCAATATTTGGCTCGATTGTACAAAACGGAAAGTTTGCACTCTGCGCTTTTGCATTAGATAAACAATTAAATAATGTTGATTTTCCAACATTTGGCAATCCTACAATTCCTGCTTTCATCTGTTTGTTTCTATTTATTTTATGCGGGTCTTCAAATTTAACCCCTTTACATTAAACCTTGTGATTTAATGCCTTATAATTTACACGTTTTATCATTTTTCTGCCAAAATGCTATTTTTTGGCTTTAAAATTTTGCAAATATAAGATTTAATAGCTCTTGCACGAAGTAAAAATGTTCAATAATATAATTTTAGATATACGTAATGAAATTTTTAAACATTTTATTAAATTTTTGTTAAAAAACATTACTTTTATAAAACTAATCAACAAAAAACAAACCAATAAACCAACAACTATGAGAAAGATTGCATTATTATTATTTCTGCTGAATTCAGCATTTCTTTTTGCCCAAAAAGAGGTCTCGGGTCTTGTAAAAGATAAAACTGGAAATCCTCTTCCAGGAGTTAATATTCTCGAAAAAGGAACTTCTAATGGTGTCTCTACCGATTTTGAGGGAAGCTTTAGAATAAAAGTTAAAGAAGGCGCAACATTGGTTTTCAGCTATGTAGGATTTACAACAGTTGAAAAAACAGCTTCTGGAGATAAAATAAATGTTACTTTAAGCGAAAATGATGGCCAGGTTTTAAATGACGTTGTAGTCGTTGGTTCCAGAAATGCAAAACGTACGGTTGTAAATTCGGCAGTTCCTATTGATGTAATCAATGTAAAAGATGTTACGACGCAAAGTGGAAAAATTGAAATCAATCAGTTATTGCAGTATGTAGCTCCTTCATTTAATGCCAATAAACAATCGGGATCTGATGGTGCCGACCACGTAGATCCTGCTTCTTTGAGAGGTATGGGACCTGATCAGACTTTGGTTTTGATTAACGGAAAAAGAAGACATCAATCTTCTTTAATCAATTTATTTGGAACTCGCGGACGCGGAAACACAGGAACAGATTTAAATGCCATTCCTGCTGCCTCTATCAAAAGAATTGAGATTTTGCGTGATGGTGCTTCTGCTCAATATGGTTCCGATGCCATTGCCGGAGTTATCAATATTGTAACCAATGATAATATTGATGAATTAACTGGTTCTGTTACGTATGGCGTTTTTAACACAAATGCAAAAGGAGATTTCTTGCCAGGAACTCCAAATACAAAAGGATTCAGATTAGATCAAAATGGAAATGGAAATTCATACGGTAAAGATCAGGATTTTGACGGAGGTTCTGTTAGAGTTGCTGCAAACTATGGAACCGGAATTGGCTCTAAAGGCGGTTATGTAAATGTTACAGGTGAATTCTTAAGCAAAAACAAAACACTAAGACCTGCTTACGATTTTAGAAAAGGTTTTGGAGATGCTGAAATGACAGGCGTTAACTTGTTTGCCAATTTAGCAATTCCTATTTCTGATAAAACCGAATTTTATGCTTTTGGCGGAAGCAATTTCAGAGACACAGATGCCTATGCTTTTACCAGAAATGATGGCGAAAGAGTTGTAGAATCTGTTTATCCAGGCGGATATACTCCAAGAATTACGTCTAAAATTAATGATAATTCCATCGCAGCAGGAATTAGAACTGAATCTTCTGGCGGATGGAAATTTGATTTGAGCAATACTTTTGGTAAAAACAAATTCCAATACGACATTAAAGGAACTATAAATGCTTCACTAGAAGAAAAATCTCCTCACGAGTTTGATGCTGGTGGCCATAGTTTGCTTCAAAACACTACGAATTTTGATATTTCTAAAAATTATGGAGATGTTTTAAAAGGTTTAAATATTGCTTTTGGAGCAGAATTTAGAGTGGAACAATTTGAAATTTTTGCTGGTGAAGAAGGTTCATACGCAACTTATGATACAAACGGAAAACCTATTACCGATCCAACAACGCAAAGCGCACCAACTGTTCCAAATCCTGATTATGACCCAACAGATCCGGAATCTTCACCAACAATTCCACGACCAGGAGGTTCACAAGGTTTCCCAGGATATAGCCCTGCAAACGAAGTCAATAAAGACAGAACCAATTTTTCTCTTTATACTGATGCTGAATTAGATGTTACAGAAGCTTGGATGGTTAGTGGTGCTTTACGTTTTGAAAATTACAGCGATTTTGGAAGCACACTAAACGGAAAATTAGCATCGAGACTTAAAATTACAGATCATATCAACGCTAGAGGATCCATAAGTACTGGTTTCCGCGCGCCATCCTTAGCCCAAATTTATTATAATTTACGTTTTACCAACTTTAATGCAAGCGGAGCAACAGAAGTTTTACTAGCTCCAAACGATAGTCCAGTTACAAGAGCGTTTGGAATTGAGAAATTAAATGAAGAAAAAGCGGTAAATGCTTCGTTAGGATTTACAGCTTCATTTGGTGATTTTACAGCTACAATTGACGGATATTATATTCAGGTAAAAGACCGTATCGTTTTGACAGGATATTTTGATGCAAGCGCTTTAAATCTAGGCGTTTCTGAAGCTCAATTTTTTGTGAATGGTGTTGACACAAGCACACATGGTTTAGACTTGGTTTTTTCTTGGAAAAAGGCATTTGATTTCGGTCAGTTTGGTGCAACTTTAGTTGGAAACATTAATGATATGAAAATCGACAAAGTAAAAAACGGCACTCTTGACGAATCTATTTTCTTCGGAAAACGTGAAAAAGCTTTTTTACTGGCTTCAGCTCCAGATAATAAATTTGGTTTAAACCTTACTTACGCAAAAAACAAATTTGATGCTGGTTTAGCTTTTACTCGTTTCAGCAAAGTAGTTTTGGTTGATTATGCTGACGAAGATGATGTCTACAATCCGAGATTGATTACAGATTTAACGTTTGGACATCAGTTTACCAAAAGCTTAAAACTAACTCTAGGTAGCAACAACTTATTTAATGTTTATCCAACTAAACAAGACGAGCAAGGAAATACAGAAGCTGGAGGTTATTGGGATGCTGTACAAATGGGTTTCAGCGGAGCTTATTACTACGCAAGACTTGGATTTAATTTTTAAGAAAGAGCTTCGACTCCGCTCAGCCTGACAATTAAATGAGTTATTTTTTGTCGTCCTGAGCGAAGTCGAAGGACACGAAAGAAACTCTACAAAGCACATCACAAATCATAATGGGCTTCAGTTTTGCTAAGTAACGAAACAAAAAATCCTGAACTAATGTTCAGGATTTTTTGTTTCTATTTATAATTACAATTTAAATTCTAAAGATGCAATGATTGCTTTTTCCTCATCGGTTGCTGTAAATCCTGAAATGTCCCAGTAATTCGTCAGGATTTTGTTTTTCTTATTAAAAAGTGATTTTTCTTTAAAAACATCACTTTCGTTATAAGTGAAATTTTGTTTATTGAAACCTGTAGTTACAAAACTATTTCTTACTTGAATATTTTTAGTTTTATCTTTTAAAACAACATTATAACCAATTTCTTCATTAGAACTCAATAAATAATAATCGGTTCCATCCCATCTGTAATTTATTTTTACAAACGATTTTGTGATGTTTTTTTCACCTTCCTTTGTCTTCTCTTCCACTTTATCAAGAGTTGCAGGAGTAACAGAAATAGTATATTCTACAATAATTTTTTTCAGAGGATCGTAAATGATTTCGAAATTATCAATTGCTTCTTTGGCTTTATCCAAAGGAACAACTGACATTACGTAGTAATCTTTGTTTTTAGAATGTCCTTTGGTTGTAAAATCATATTCCTTTTTTGCTTTTGGAGTCAATAAAGGTTCTAAATATTTAAAATTCAAATAATTCTCCATTATATCATTCAAATTATATCCTTTTAAATCAGCACTTACATCTGCTTCTAATAATCCGTAGGAACGATTTTGCTCAACCAGTAAAGTGGTTGCATTATTATTTTTATCAAATTGAAAATTTACCAATCCATCATTATAATACGTATACTGATTATCGAGCATAAAAAACTCTCTCACATATACTTTCTGTCTATGGGAGATGCTAATTTTCTTTGTAGAATTGTTAACCAATTTCTGAAGTGTTTTTTCTGGAGATTCCTTAGACAAAACTACTTCATCTAATTTATTGTTTTTACTCTTTAAATAAATAACAAATTTTTGATCTCCATTTAAAGAGGTCCAGCGTACAGACAAATCTTCATAGTTAGTCTCAGAAACCTGAACATTAGAGCCACCAGTCAGCATAAAAGTAACTTTCCCTTCTTCATTGCTCAATAAAATCTGCTGGGTTTTCATTATTTTGACGGTAGCATTTTGTATTGGCTCCAAGGTTTCTATATCCTTAACAATAATAGAATACTCTTCGCTTTGTGCAAAAACACTTATGCAACTGAGGAAAACAACAAATAAAAGTAGCAATTTCTTCATAGGCATTGTAATTTTTCAACTAAAATATTGTTTTTCTAACAATTACGCAATAGCCTAAAAATAAAACATTCGCTATCAAGAAAGTAAGGTTTACAAATACCTGAAATCAGGGTAAAAAAAATCCTGAGTTTTTCAACTCAGGATCCTATACAATTTCAAGAACTATTTTTACTCGTTATGTAAAAAAGCTTGTCTTTCTAATAAAGTTTCTTCGTCTTCAACGTGATTATCATCAGGTACACAACAGTCAACAGGACAAACAGCAGCACATTGTGGCTCATCATGGAAACCTTTACATTCTGTACATTTTCCGGGTACAATATAATAGATTTCATCAGAAATTGGAGTTTGCGCGTCATCAGCGTCAACTTCAGTTCCGTCAGGTAAAACTATTTTTCCAGAAAGACTAGTTCCGTCTTTATATCTCCAATCATCTGCTCCTTCATATATTGCTGTATTTGGGCACTCTGGTTCGCAAGCCCCACAATTGATGCATTCGTCAGTTATAATAATTGCCATCTTTTTTAGTCTTAAAGTTTAAAAGTCATAAAGTCTAAAGCCATAAAATCTGTCATAAAGTTTGAAAGTATTAAAGTAAAAGTATTAAAGTCTTTTCAACTTTGGTCTTTCAACTTTTGACTTTTGTCTTTCGACTTAATTATGCTTATTTTTGTGCAAAATTACAATCAAAACAATTCATAAACAAACATTATGACATTAGAAACAAAAAAAAGTGTTTTTGTTGAATTAGGAAAATTTTTAAGTCAGTTTTCTGAAGACGCTTCTGCGCAAAAATCTGACGTTTTATATAATGATATCTTTTTTGATGATTTCAACAACCTGATTCATTTATCACAATCTCATAATGGATGGTACACTCCAGAGCAAGTTTATTTCTCTATACAATCTTGGGCTGAAGCTTTGACAAAAGAAAACATTGACAAATGGCTTTCGGCTTATTCCTTCGACTCCGCTCAGGATGACAAAAATGGAAAAACTGTTGCTTTGATTTTAGCTGGAAATATTCCATTAGTGGGTTTTCATGATTTTTTATCGGTTTTAATTACAGGAAACAAAGCTTTAATCAAAACTTCATCAAACGATCAGCATTTATTGCCATTTTTAGCTAAATATTTAATTGCTGTTGATGAAAATTTGAAAGAAAGCATCACTTTCGTGGAAGGAAAACTGGAAAATTTTGATGCTGTAATTGCTACTGGAAGCAATAATACTTCTCGCTATTTTGAATATTATTTTAAAGATAAACCATCAATTATTCGCAAAAACAGAAATTCGGCTGCGATTTTAACCGGAAAAGAAACCAATGAAGATCTAGAAGCACTTGGTGAAGATATTTTTAGATATTTTGGTTTAGGATGCCGAAATGTTTCTAAACTTTTTATTCCGAAAGACTATTCTTTTGAACCGTTTTTTCAAGCAATGTTCAAATATCAAGATGTTATTCATTATGAAAAATACGCTAATAATTATGATTATAATAAAGCGGTATTTTTAATGAGCAATTTCAAATTATTAGACAACGGATTTTTGACTTTAAAAGAAGATTCAAGTTACGCCTCACCTATTTCAAGTGTTTTTTATGAGTATTATGAAAACCTTGAAGAACTGCAAAAACGCCTTCAGGAAGACACAGATCAAATTCAATGCATTGTTAGCAGCAATTTAACGACAAATAGCATTGCATTTGGCGAAACGCAAAAACCGCAATTGTGGGATTACGCAGACAATGTCGATACTATAACGTTTTTGTTAACAACAAAGTAATAAATTGTTTAATTATTTCGAATATTTTAACGCTTTTTCGGCTCTTATTGCCGAAATTTGCGTCTTTAAAATTTTCGACTATTAACAACAACCATGAAAAAACACAACTACAGCGCAGGACCAAGTATTTTACCTCAGGAAGTTTTTGAGAAGGCATCTAAAGCAATTTTAAATTTTAATGATTCAGGATTATCTATTCTTGAAATCTCGCACCGAAGCAAAGATTTCGTTGCAGTTATGGAGGAAGCTCGTTCCCTTGCTTTAGAATTATTAGGACTTCAAGGAAAAGGTTATCAGGCTTTATTTTTACAAGGTGGTGCCAGCACAGCATTCTTAATGGCTCCATACAACTTAATGAAAGAAAACGGAAAAGCGGCTTATCTAGATTCTGGGACGTGGGCAACTGCGGCGATTAAAGAAGCTAAACTTTTCGGTGAGACTGTTGTCGTAGCTTCTTCAAAAGAAGACAATTATACTTATGTTCCAAAAGGTTACGAAATTCCAGCTGATGCTGATTATTTTCACTGCACAAGTAACAATACCATCTTTGGAACTCAAATGAAAGAATTCCCATCAACAAATGTTCCTGTTGTATGCGATATGAGTTCTGATATTTTCTCACGCGAATTAGATTTTTCTAAATTCGATTTAATCTATGCTGGAGCTCAAAAAAATATGGGACCTGCAGGAACTACACTAGTAGTAGTTAAAGAAGAAATCTTAGGCAAAAACGGAAAAACAATTCCAAGTATGCTAGATTATGCTAAACACATTAAAGGCGAAAGTATGTACAATACTCCACCTGTATTTGCTGTTTACGTTTCTCTTTTAACTTTACAATGGATTAAAGAAAAAGGCGGAATCGCTGCTGTTGAGAAATTAAACAACGCTAAAGCAGAATTGCTTTACGCTGAGATCGACAGAAACCCATTGTTTAAAGGTGCTGCTGCAGTAGAAGATCGTTCAAACATGAACGTAACTTTCTTATTGAACAATCCTGAACATACTGAAACTTTTGATGCTTTATGGAAAGCTGCAAATATTTCTGGATTGCCAGGACACCGTTCTGTTGGTGGTTATAGAGCTTCTATCTACAACGCTATGCCAATTGAAAGCGTTCAGGTTTTGGTTGACGTAATGAAAGCATTGGAATCTAAAGTTTAATCTTTTTTTTCGGTTAATCGTTAATTTGTTTAACTGTTTAATCGTCAAAAAATACTTGCTTTAAAAATATCAAAAAAGAAAAATCAAATAGATTGGCTGATCGATTAAACGGTTAATCGATTAAACCAAATAAAAAAATAAACCCTGCAATGAAAGTATTAGCAAATGATGGAATTTCTAAAAGCGGAATTCTAGCCTTAGAAAAAGGCGGTTTTGAAGTTATCACTACAAAAGTAGCTCAAGAACAAGTGGCTAACTATATAAATGATAACAACATTGACGTAATTTTGGTTCGTAGTGCAACTAAAGTTCGTAAAGATATTATCGATTCTTGTCCTGGTATCAAAATCATCGGTCGTGGTGGTGTTGGTATGGATAATATCGATGTTGATTATGCAAAAAGCAAAGGAATCCATGTAATCAATACTCCTGCTTCATCTTCTGAGTCTGTTGCAGAATTAGTATTCGGACATTTATTCTCTGGAGTACGTTTTTTACATGATTCTAACAGAAATATGCCTCTTGAAGGAGATTCAAACTTTGATGGCTTGAAAAAAGCTTACGCTAACGGAACTGAATTGAGAGGAAAAACTTTAGGTATTGTTGGTATTGGTCGTATCGGACAAGCTACTGCAAAAATGGCTCTTGGTCTTGGAATGAAAGTTATCGCTGCAGATAGCTTTATTCCTGAAGTTGATGTAAAAGTTGAATTCTTCGACGGACAGTCAATCACAACTAAAATCGTTTCTCAGTCTTTAGAATCTTTATTTAAAGAAGCAGATCTCATCACTTTACACGTTCCTGCTCAGGATGGTTACATCATTGGAGAGAAAGAACTTGAAATCATGAAAGATGGTGTTGGAATCGTAAACTGCGCTCGTGGTGGTGTTATTGATGAAGTAGCTTTAGTAAAAGCTTTAGATTCAGGAAAAGTTGCTTTTGCTGGTTTAGACGTTTTCGAAAGCGAACCAAAACCAGAAATGGCAATCTTAATGCACTCTAAGATTTCATTAACTCCTCACATTGGAGCTGCTACAGGAGAAGCACAAGATAGAATTGGTACAGAACTAGCTTCTCAAATTATTACTTTGTTAAGCTAATTAACTATAATTAAATTACTTGCAAGGGATTTATTAACACAGTTTAATAAATCCCTTTCTTTTTTTGTTTAAATTTGATTTGTAATCTAAACCCTAAATATCATGTTTGAACAATTAACCCAATTAGTACAGCAATATGGAGGCGATGCTGTTGTAAACAATAACGCTGTCCCAAATGAACATAATGACGCCGTAATAAGCGAAACAAGCAGTTCTATTTTTGAAGGATTAAAAAAGATTGTTTCTGAAGGAAACACAGATCAGATTGCAGGATTATTTAATGGAAATTCTCCAATAGACAGTTCAAATCCAGTTGTTCAGCAAATTCAACAGCAATTAAGCGGCAATCTTGGTGAAAAATTTGGTTTGAGCAGCGCAGATTCAAACGGAGTTGCTTCCAATTTGATTCCGCAGATTTTAGGCTCTTTAGTTAATAAAGCAAAAGATCCAAACGATAGCAGTTTTCAAATTTCAGATATTATAAACTCCATTTCAGGAAACAGCGGACAAGCTTCTGGAATCATGGATACCATCTCAAAATACGGAATGCAATTTGGACTTGACCAAAACAACGACGGAAAAGTTGATGTTGCAGATGTATTAGTAGTTACCAAAAGCAAAGGAGGAATCGCTGGATTTATCGGAAAGCTGTTTGGAAGCAAATAACTCTTAAGATACCAAATTATATAGGTTCAAAAAAACAAAGGCTTTTGAAGAAAAACTCTAAAAAAGGATTACAAAATTGTAATCCTTTTTTATTAGTAAGAAGTTAAACCTTTGTTACTTTGAACCTTTGCATCTCTGAACCTTAAAAAATTATCGTAACTTTATGGTCATGAAAAAATGCATTTCCATATTAATTATTTTACTTACCATTCTCGCATGTTCTACAGCTTCGAAGAATATTGCCAGCACTGATCCTGTTTCGAATAAAAAGGGAAATGATACCGTTAGAATTGCAAACGATTCATTAGAATACGAAGTTATTATTATCGACAATGGATTCTCGACTTGGCTTGCTTCTCGTGCTTATCCAAGAAACTATTATTCATTGCAATATCTTGAAAACAAAAACTACCTGTATGTAACGGAATGGAATAATCGTTTTTCACAACCACAGCGTTACAACCCAAATCTATACGAAATGTCTATTGACTACCGACCTGACATTCATTACGGCTATGAAGTAAATTACCTAATTTACAATTACATGATTTATTTCCAAAATACTTACAAACAAAAGCTTTGGGGTAACGTTCCTTTAAGATAATATACTATATTTGTAATCATTACAAATAGCAATGAACAGATTAAAAAAACGCTGGGGAATTACCTCCAATTTACAAGCCGTAATTATATTTATCGTTTTTGCCATCACAGGATCGGCATCTGCTTGGTTGTCTAAACCTTTCTGCGTTTGGGTAGGAATTACTAAAGAAGATTTTGGAAGTTGGTTTACACTTATTCGTCTTATTATTATCTTTCCAATTTATCAGGTTTTATTGGTGGCTATCGGAACTATTTTTGGGCAATTTAAATTCTTTTGGAACTTCGAAAAGAAAATGCTGAAAAATATGGGACTTGGTTTTTTATTTAAAGATTAAGCATCATTTTTCTCCTTTGAGAAGAAATAAGTGTAAATCCATGTCAAAGTAAACGAAGGAATAATATCTGTAAACGGAATAATCTCTTCTAGAAAAGTCAAAACTCCTGCAACCTTCCCTACTCTTCCTTTATACATTCTCGCCATAATTATTGCCGCAATAGGCGCCCAGACAACATCGGAGAATTCACCAAGAAACGGAATCGAGAAAGAAATCATACCAATTCCATCCAAAACCAATCCGATGATTAATTTTGACATTCTGTTATCTTCTACAACTTCTAAATCTTGCATAATATATTCACTTTTAAGTTAATCGAAATTAAAAAGAATTCCCTAAAGTAGTCTTACTTATTTATTAAATTTAATTTCCAACATTCCCATATCAATTTATATACCAATTGTTTATTTTTAAAATAGTCTCTTTCTTTTTGAAATTTGAGATTTGGAATTTAAAAATATTGGAATTTGATTATAATGATAATCTTCGTTTCTTTGTAAAAACAGTTTCAGTACATGATACACGCAAAAAACATACATAAATTCTACGACAAACTTGAAGTTCTAAAAGGAGTCGATCTACATATTAAAAAAGGTGAAATTGTTTCTATAGTTGGTGCTTCAGGTGCCGGTAAAACGACATTATTGCAGATTTTAGGAACTCTAGACAAACCAGACCATAATACAGATTCATCTTTAACTATCAACGGCAGAAATGTTTTGGAGTTACAAAACATTAAAAACGAAAGCTCAAATCAAGAAAAAGCTTTTAAAATTATTACTTGGTTAGGAGCCCTTTATTTCATTCTATTGGCAGTCTTTGTGTTGTTTTTTAGAAGTAAAATAGAAAACGACATTTTTGGCTACGGCACTTGGGCAGTAATCCTGACACCGACTTTGCTATTATTATTTTACTATAATCGCTACTTCAAAAAGAAAAGCAAACAAGACAAAGTTTTATCCGATTTTAGAAACTTAAATCTCGGATTTATTTTTCAGTTTCATCAGCTTTTGCCTGAGTTTACAGCCTTAGAAAATGTTTGTATTCCAGCTCACATTGCAGGTAAAAAAACAGCCGAAACCGAAGAAGAAGCAAAAAAACTCCTTTCATATCTAGGACTTTCGCATAGAATTAATCATAAACCTAGCGAACTTTCGGGCGGTGAACAGCAGCGTGTTGCCGTTGCAAGGGCTTTAATCAATAAACCTGATGTCATTTTTGCCGATGAGCCATCAGGAAATCTGGACACGCATTCTGCCGAAAACTTGCACCAATTGTTTTTTCAGCTTCGAGATGAGTTTGGACAGACTTTTGTTATTGTAACTCATAACGAAGAATTAGCCAATATGGCTGATAGAAAATTAGTTATGGTTGATGGTCAGATTAGTAATTAAAATAATCAGGAGCTAACTCCTGCTGTCCGCTATATCTTTTCCTGGCTAAAGAAGCCAGCAAAAGGATGCCGCTCCCATCAGGGCTAGGGCACTCCAATACATTAGAAGATTTCATTTCAACATGAACCAAAAAGAACTCAAAGAATTTCTAGACGAAAAAGTCATTCAATATAACAATCAGGATTTTATTGAAAGTGATCCTGTTCAAATTCCGCATCTTTTTACCCAAAAAGAAGATATTGAAATTGCAGGTTTTCTGAGCGCTTCTATTGCTTGGGGAAATCGCAAAATGATTATCAAGAATTCGCATAGAATGATGGAATTAATGGGCAATACGCCCTACGATTTTGTTATGTCACATTCTGATGAAGATTTGGCAAGACTTGAAACTTTTGTACATCGAACTTTCAACGGAAATGATTTTGCTGGTTTTATCAAAGGTCTAAAAAACATCTATCAAAACCACAACGGATTAGAAAATGTCTTTGCTAAAAATCAGGAAAAAGATAGTTTGCAGAAAAGCATCAGCGAATTCAAAAAAATATTTTTCGAAACAGATCATTTAGCAAGAACTCAAAAACATATTTCAGATCCGTTGAATAATTCAGCAGCGAAGAGAATCAATATGTACCTGCGCTGGATGGTGCGCCAAGATGCAAAAGGAGTCGATTTAGGAATATGGAAAACTATTTCACCATCTGTTTTGTCTTGTCCGCTTGACGTTCATTCTGGAAATGTTGCGCGCAAACTTGGAATTCTTTCGCGAAAGCAAAATGATGCAAAAGCTTTATTAGAATTAGACACCAAATTAAGGGAAATGGATGCAAAAGATCCTGTAAAATATGATTTTGCTTTGTTCGGATTAGGGGTTTTTGAAGGGTTTTAATGTTGAAAATTAAATAGTTAGACTAATAAATTACCAGATGATTTTAAGAATTTGATAAACAAACCATGAATTTAACGTACATTTGCACAAAATTTAAAGCAAATGAGCACTTTCGAAAAATTTAATCTTCCAAAATCATTACAAAAAGCAGTTGACGAATTAGGATTTGTTACGCCTACTCCTATTCAGGAAAAATCTTTTTCTGTAATCATGTCTGGACGTGATATGATGGGAATTGCACAAACCGGAACCGGTAAAACATTTGCTTATTTACTGCCTCTTTTAAAGCTTTACAAGTTTACTCATACCAATACTCCAAAAATTGTAATTCTAGTTCCAACACGTGAATTGGTTGTTCAAGTAGTTGAAGAAGTAGAAAAACTGACCACATATATGTCGGTTAAAACTCTTGGAATTTATGGAGGTGTAAACATCAATACACAAAAGAAAGCGGTTTATGAAGGTGTTGACATTTTAGTGGGAACGCCTGGTCGTACAATGGACTTAGCACTAGATGCTGTTGTTCGTTTTGACGAAACACAAAAACTGGTTATTGACGAATTTGACGAAATGCTGAATTTAGGTTTCAGACCACAACTGACTTCGCTTTTTGCGATGATGAAAACTAAACGTCAGAACATTCTATTCTCGGCAACGATGACAGACGAAGTTGATGATCTTTTAAATGATTATTTTGATTTCCCTGAAGAAGTGACGTTAGCTCCATCAGGAACTCCTCTTGAAAAAATTACTCAGATTACTTATAATGTTCCTAATTTCAACACCAAAGTAAATTTATTAAAGCATTTATTGGAGACTAATGAAAGCATGAGTCGCATTCTAGTTTTCGTAAACAACAAAAAGATTTCAGATATGCTTTTTAATCGTATTGATGAACTTTTTGAAGGACAATTTGGTATAATTCACTCCAATAAATCTCAAAACTACCGTTTGAACACAATGGCCGAATTTCAAGAAGGAAATCTTCGCGGCTTAATTACAACAGACGTTATGGCAAGAGGTTTGGATATTTCGAATATTACGCATGTAATTAACTTTGAACTTCCTGAAGAACCTGAATTGTACATGCATAGAATTGGCCGTACAGGTCGTGCAGATGCTACGGGAACAGCAATCAGTTTTGTTACTCCAAGAGAAGAAGAATTCAAAATTGCAACAGAACTTTTAATGGATCAGGAACTTGATATTGCTGATTTCCCTGAAGAAGTAGAAATTTCAGAAAAGCTTATTGAAGCTGAAAAAGATAAATTGCCAAGAAAGTTTTTAATGAAAAAAGTAAAACTAGAAGGTGATGGCGCTTTTCATGAAAAATCTAAAAAGAACAAAAAAGTTAATCTTGGTGGTCCTTCAAAAACCAAAAAGAAAACGCATGGTTCTGTCAACAGAAATATGTTGAAGACAAGAAATGAAAAGAAAAAGAAAAAATAGTTTTTTTTTTAAGTTACAAAGGTTCAAAGTCACAAAGTGACAAAGCACACAAAAGGCTCAAAAGTACAGTTTTAAACCTCTGTACCTTTGAGCCTTTGCTACTTTGAACCTTTGAACTAAATTTTCGTAAACAACAATCCCACTGGCGAACACATCTGGATTCTTCTTCCAGTATCTACAATCTTTCCTGTTGCAATATCTCTTTTAAAAATAACTATATCATTAGTATATTGATGTCCTACTAAAAGGTAATTTCCTGTTGGGTCAATTGCAAAATCTCTTGGGCCTTTTCCTAAAGTGCTTTGCTGTTCTACCAATTCTAAACTTCCTGTTTTAAGGATTTTGTATACTGAAATAGCGTTTGCATCAACACGATCTGAAACATACAAAAAGTTTCCGTCTGGCGAAAGTTTGATTGCCGCTGCTCCTGTTCCGCCTTTAAAATCTTTTGGAAGAATACTTGTTTCAGCAACTACTTTTAAACTTCCTGTTTTATCCCAGCTTAAAGTTGTTAAAGTTCCGTCTAACTCTTGAACTAAATACACGAATTTTCCGTCTTTACTGAAAGTTAGGTGTCTTGGTCCGCTACCAGGTTTGACATCAACACTTCCTTTTAAAGTCAAGATTTCATTTTTTGAAGCTGGATTGTATTTATAGATAAACACTTTATCCAAACCTAAATCATTTGACAATACAAACTTTTTGTCTGGAGAAAACATAACCATATGCACGTGCGCTTTTTCCTGACGTGCTGCATTTGGTCCTTTTCCTTCGTGTTGAATCAATTGTTGCGCTTCTGTAATGCTTCCGTCTGGATTTTTCTTAAAAACAGCAATGCTTCCACCTGAATAATTGGCCGCAATTACATTCTTATCATCATTTATCAAATGGCAAGGATCTGCTCCTAGAGCATCATTTTTATTTAAAAGATTGATTTTACCAGACTGCGAATCATAAGAAAAAGCACTTACTGTACTTTGTGTCCCGTTTTCGTTTACAGCATAAATAAATTTATTATCTGCTGAAACCGATAAATAACTTGGACTAACAACATTTTCTGAAGAACTCTTTAGTTTATAATCACCTGTAGAAGCATCAAATTCATATACATAGATTCCGTTGCTTTGGCAAGTATTGGTGTAAGTTCCAACCAGTAAGTTAAATTTATTTTGAGCTTTAACCGCGGTTAATGATAAAGCTGAAAATAACACTAAATATATTTTTTTCATAGTTTGTTTTTATTTTTTTGAATTAGCTAAAATAAGTAATAATATCTGTTTGGAGGAGCTTCTAAGTTACAAAGAAATTACAAAAGTTACATTTTTTGATAGTTTTCTTGCTTCTCAAAACATTTTGAATTTATAATTGACAATTAACAATTCATAATTCTCCTACTTATATGGTTTAATAATTTTAATTTGTATTTTTGACCTGCATCTTCGCGAAAAACAAAACGTAGTGAAGTAAATCGAAGCCAGAATGCATTTTAAACATCCCGAAATTCTATACTTTCTGTTTTTATTGATCGTTCCAATTTTGGTTCACTTATTTCAATTAAGACGATTTAAAACTTCCTATTTTACCAATGTACGCTTCTTAAAAGAACTTGCTATCCAGACTCGTAAGAGTTCTAAAATCAAAAAACGTCTTTTATTAGCTACTCGTCTATTATTGCTTGCTTGCGCCATTATTGCCTTTGCACAACCTTTTTTTGAAGCAGCCGACAGTAAGAACGCTTCAAACGAGATGTATATTGTATTGGATAATTCTTTCAGTATGCAAGCAAAAGGCAAAAAAGGAGAATTATTAAAAAGAGCGGTCCAGGAACTGCTTGAAAACACTCCAGAAAACACTCAGTTTTCATTATTAACCAACACCGAGAATTTTTGGAATACAGATATAAAATCTTCCAAAAGCGCTTTGCAAAACCTAAAATATAGCGCTTCTTCTTTTGATCTTTCTGCAATTTCAGCCAAAATAAAAGCGCATAAATCGGCTCATAAAAAAGATATTGTCATTATTACTGATGCTGTCGGTTTAAAGGAAAAAGATATTAAAAATATAGATTTCGAAGAAAAACCATATTTTATTGTTCCAGAAGCTGAACAGAAAAACAATGTCTCAATAGACAGCGTTTACATCAACCAGACTTTGGAAAACTTTTATGAAATCGGAATTGACTTATCGGCTTATGGCGAAGATTTTAAACCTGTTTCAACAGCGCTTTACAATCAAAATAAACTGATTGCCAAAACAATTGTCAATTTTGACGCGAAGAAAAAGAAAATCAATTTCACGATTCCAAAAGAAGCATTTCACGGATATGTAGCAATTGAAGACAATGGATTAACTTACGACAATAAATTGTTTTTCAGCATTTCAAAAAATAAAAAAACAAACGTTATCAGCATTGGCGAACCTCAAAAAAGCAATTTCTTATCGAGAATTTATACTTCAGTAGAATTCAATTACCATAATTACTCCATCAGCACTTTAGATTACAATAGTTTAGAAAAACAAAACACTATTATTCTAAACGAATTAGTTGATATTCCGCAAGCGTTGCAAACCACTTTAAAAGCTTTTGTTTTTAAGGGAGGAAATTTAGTTGTGATTCCGTCTGAGAAAACAGCTCTTTCTAATTTAAATGCATTGTTGGCGAATTTTGGAAAAATTCAATTCGGAAATTTAGAAACCAACAGCAAATTAATTACGAAAATCAATTTTGACCATCCTTTATTTTCGGGAGTTTTTGAAAACAAAATTTCTAATTTCCAATATCCAAAAGTAAACAGTTCGTTTGCTGTTTCTAGTTCTTATCCGGCTGTTCTCTCTTTTGAAGATCAGACTGCATTTGTAACAGCCGTTCAAAATCAAGTTGCAGGAATAACTGTTTTTACAGCACCAATTAATAGTGCAAATTCTAATTTTCAGCAATCTCCTTTAATTGTTCCTTTGTTTTATAAAATAGCTCAGAACAATCAGAAAACTGGTGTAAACGCTTTGACAATTGGAAACAATCAGCCTTATTTTGTTGATGTGTTACTGACTAAAGATGCTATTTTGGAAGTAAAAGGAAATGAAGATTCTTTTATTCCGGTTCAACAGATTTTAAACAATAAAGTAAAATTAACTTTTAATGATTTTCCAGAAACTGCTGGAAATTATGGAATTTTCGATAAAAAAGAATGGGTCGAAAATATTAGTTTTAATTACAAAAGAACCGAAAGCGATTTGAGTCAAGTAAACACCAATGTAGTTTCAGATTTCAAAACTGCCGATACGATTTCGACTATTTTTAATACGCTACAAACTGAACGAACTGACAGCCAAATTTGGAAATGGTTTGTTATCTTTGCACTGTTATTTTTAGCATTAGAAATGGCAATTATAAAATTTGTGAAATAATTTTTTCACCATTAAGACATTAAGATTATTAAGCCTTCCCTTTATGGTTTTACTTTTTAATGTCTAGAAAATTAAGTTCTCCTCTTTATGAACTTAATTTCTTAATGGTAGAAAATAAAAACATTTAATGTTTGAATAAAATAAATATCCAAAATATGAAAATAATCATCAAAAGCGCCAAAATTATCGACTCAAAAAGTCCGTTTCACAATCAGACCGTTGATCTTTTAATTGCAGATGGTTTAATAGAAAAAATAGGAGTTTCACTTCCAAACGACGATGCAGAAGTCGTACGATTTGAGGACCTTCATGTTTCTCAAGGTTGGTTTGACAGCAGCGTCTCACTGGGCGAACCAGGCTACGAAGACAGAGAAACTATCGCAAACGGATTGAATGTTGCAGCAAAAAGCGGTTTTACAGCAATTGCATTACAGCCCAATTCATTGCCAATTATTGACAATCAATCTCAGGTAAGTTTTGTAAAAAATAAAGCAAACGGTTTTGCAACAGAAATTTTCCCAATCGGATCTTTGACCAAAGCAAGTGAAGGAAAAGATATGGCAGAACTTTACGATATGAAAAATGCTGGTGCAATCGCTTTTGGAGACTACAATAAAAGCATTGATAACGCTAATATCCTGAAAATTGCTCTACAATATGTGCAAGATTTTGATGGTTTGGTAATCGCCTATTCACAAGATCCAAACATTAAAGGAAATGGTGTGGCTAACGAAGGAATTGTTTCTACAAGATTAGGATTAAAAGGAATTCCAAATCTAGCAGAAGAACTTCAAATCTCGAGAAACTTATTTTTATTGGAATATACAGGCGGAAAACTTCATATTCCAACCATTTCTACCGCAAAATCGGTTGAATTGATTAGAGAAGCTAAAGCTAAAGGCTTAAATGTTACTGCAAGTGCTTCGGTTCATCATTTGGTTTTAACAGATGAAAAACTGGACGGATTTGATACTCGTTTTAAAGTAACGCCTCCACTAAGAACTGAAGTTGACAGACAAGCTTTACTAAACGGAATTGCTGACGGCACAATCGATATGATTACTTCAGACCACAACCCTATTGATATTGAATTCAAGAAAATGGAATTTGATACGGCTAAAAATGGAACTATAGGTTTAGAAAGCGCTTTCGGAGCTTTATTAACCGTTTTACCTGTTGAAACGATTGTTGCAAAACTAACAGCAGCTAGAAATGTTTTTAGTTTAGAAAACAATGTTATTGAAGAAGGAGCAAAAGCAAACCTAACTTTGTTCACAACAGAAGGAAAATCAACTTTTACAAAAGAAAACATTCTTTCAAAATCTAAAAATTCTGCTTTCTTAGGAACTGAACTTAAGGGTTCTGTTTACGGAATTTTAAATCAAAATCAATTAGTTACAAAATAATACAATGAATAATTCAGTCGAAGAAGGAAAACCAATTGCAATTACCAGCTATATTCTAATCATTGGCGTTTTGATTGCCATGAGCATGAATTCTGAAAATAAAAACAGTTTTGCTTCTTTTCATATCCGTCAATCTTTAGGATTGTCTTTAACCTTTATTTCTTTGGGTGCAATCATCAGTAATTTTGATAGTTTCTTTATTACTTTCCCAATGTGGATCTGTATTTCTATTCTATGGACTTTTGGTATTTTTAATGCCATTCAAGGACAAATGAGACCTATTCCTTTGGTTGGGGAATTGTTTCAAAAATGGTTTAAAAAAATCGGTTAATTTTTAAAATTCCTCCCGATAGCTATCGGGACCAAATTCCAACTTGAACCTTTGTCAAAGTTAAGAACTGAAAACCGAGACTGAGACTGAGACTGAGACTAAAAATTTACAATTCACAACTTACAATTCACAATTAAAATATGAGTTTATCTTTAGAATATAAAATAAGAGAACCAAAAGTAATTCTAGACAAAAATCCGTTATTGCTTTTATTACATGGATATGGCAGCAATGAAGCCGATTTATTCTCTTTTGCTTCTGAACTTCCAGATAATTATTACATCATTTCTGCAAGAGCTCCTTACGATTTACAATATGGTGCTTATGCTTGGTATGCCATCAACTTTGATGCAGATCAAAATAAATTTTCAGATAATGAACAAGCTAGAACTTCAAGAGATGTAATTGCTACTTTCATTGATGAATTAGTAGCAAAATATCCAATTGACGCTAATGATGTCACTTTAATCGGATTCAGTCAAGGATCTATTTTAAGTTACGCAACAGCACTTTCTTACCCAGAAAAAATTCAGCGAGTTGTGGCAATGAGCGGTTATTTTAACGAAGAAATCATCAAAGAAGGTTTTCAAAACAATGATTTCAAAAACTTAAAGTTTTTCGCTTCACACGGAACTGTTGATCAGGTTATTCCAATTGAATGGGCAAGAAAAACACCTGCTGCTTTAGAAAAATTAAATATTCCGCTTACTTATAAAGAATATCCTGTTGGACATGGAGTTGCTCCTCAGAATTTCTTTGATTTTAGGAATTGGCTGATTAATTAGTATTCAGTCACAGTTTTAAGTCGCAGTTCACTCTAAATTATTTATAAAATGAGCATTTCGAAACTTAATAATCCGGCATTAATTCTAATTGATATTCAAAAAGGTTTTCACGATGTTGCCTATTGGGGCGGAGATCGAAATAATGTTACAGCCGAAGAAAAAGCGGGCGAACTTTTAGAGCTTTGGAGAACTAAAAAATTGCCTATTTTTCATGTACAACATTGTTCTTCAAATCCGAATTCGATTTTAAACGAGACAAATCCAGGAAATGAATTTCAAGATGTAGTAAAACCTCTTGAAGGAGAAATCATTATTAAAAAGAATGTCAACAGTGCTTTTATTGGAACCAACTTAAAAGAGCTTATTGATAATGCCGAAATAACTAATCTTGTTATTGTTGGGTTAACTACAGACCACTGTGTTTCTACTACCACAAGAATGGCTGGGAATTTTGGTTATAACGTTTTCTTGGTTTCTAATGCAGCAGCAACTTTCAATAAAAAAGGCATAAATGGAGAAAATTTCTCTGCCGAAATAATACATCAGACTGCTTTAGCAAGTTTAAACGAAGAATTTGCTCAGGTTGTAGATTCTGAGTTTATTAAAGAGATTATTTAAATTAAAATGTTCTGTCAGCTTGAGCGAAGTCGAAGGGCATCATGTGGCTTCGACTTCGCTCAGCCTGACAAACTGCGACTGTAAACTTTATTCTCCTGTATAAAGAATCTTCCCTGCTTTTTTCAAAACATATCCTTTCCACGGAATCAACTGCCAATCGCCGTTAATCCAAGAATCACCTTCTGATTTTCTTTCTAAAACGATAGATTCTTTTTGAGTATCTAAGAAAAGTTCTGCTTTATTTCCGTCAAAAATCACGTAAGAAACTGTTGAATAGGTTTTTCCATCTTCTGCATGATTTAGTCTTGTGCTGTTTTCAAAAACTCTGATGCACTCATTTTTAAGCACAGACCAAGTATAGCCTGCAGAAGCTTTACAACCATGAGAATCTGAATCTGCTCCTACAACAGCTTCTTTTGGCTGATCTTTTGGAGCTGTACTTACATTTTCTTGAGAAACTTTTTTTCCGCAAGAAACCGCACTTGCAATAATCAAAAACAAAAACATCTTTTTCATAATCCTAATTTATTTAAAGGCCAAAAAAATAGGATTATAAAATCCTATTTTTGATATAACCAAGTTTGATTTACTTCAAAGGTAATATTATCGTCGTTATCAACAAAGTATTTTAACAAGACTTCTCCCCATAATTCACCATTGCTGTAATCTGCAATAATCCATCTGTGGTTTAAAATTTTTACTTTATTGATGATAAATTTGTTTGGACCAATCTGATCTTGCCCTGTATACGGATTCCCTTTTGGATTTGAATTGAAGTCTAATAACTTCTCAGTCACAACTGGAATTAGTTTTTCATATAAAATCACTTTTCCGCCAGAAGCACTATTGTCAAAGTAATTTTGTGCATTTTCATTGTGTTCTAAAGAAAAATAATCAGCTTCTGCCAATTGAGTTTTCACTAGATTAATACTGTCTCTTAATTTCTTAGTTGTTTTATCGTACCTATTCTGTGCAAATTTTACTTCACCGCTGTAGAACGCATAAGTAAAGACATTCATTAAAATGGCAAGAATAAAAAGATAAAGCATTAAGGATTTTTTCATTGTGTGGTATAATTAAATTGTAATTTCTAAATTGTCGTATGCTAGAAAAACATTTTCAGGAAGTTTTTGCTGCACTTCTTCATGAAAGCCTAAAACATGGCTAATATGCGTTAAATAAGCTCTTTCAGGTTTAACAAGATCAATAAAGTCAAGTGCCTCTTGAAGATTAAAATGAGTATCATGAGGTTCAACGCGTAGAGCATTTACAACCAAAACTTTTATTCCTTTCAGCTTCTCAACTTCCGCTTGGTCAATCGTTTTTACATCGGTTAAATAGGCAAAATCTTCTATTCGATAACCAAAAACTTGTAAATCGCCATGCATGGCATTTATCGGAATTGCCATTTTATCTCCAACGGCAAAAGGTGCATTATTTTGCACTTCGATTGTTTTTACGCTTGGAGCTCCTGGATATTTATTTACAGTCTCAAAAACATAATCAAAACGGCGTCTAAGATTATCTAAAACGCGTTTATGTCCGTAAATCGGAATTTCTCCCTGTCTGAAATTAAATGGACGAATATCGTCTAATCCTGCAGTATGATCTGCGTGCTCGTGAGTAAAAAGAATTGCATCCAGTTTTCGACATCCGCATGAAAGCATTTGCTGCCTAAAATCGGGACCGCAATCTATCACATACGAATGCTCGCCCCATGTTATCCAGATGGATACACGAAGCCTTTTATCCTTAGCATCAGTGCTTTTACAAACTGGATGATCGATTCCGATAATTGGAATGCCTTGAGAAGTACCTGTACCTAAAAAATAAACCTTCAATTGAACTTAATTTTTTTACAAAAATAGGATTATTTCTCTTTCATTAGACTGCTAATTTACTAACTTTGTAACAAATCTATTTAAAACAAAATGGGTACAGAAATAAAACTCAAGGGTGACAAGGTCATCGAACAGATTCCTTCTATAAAAGACAAAGCGTTACGCATTAATTTAAACGAAAATATTTACGGAACATTTGCTGAGATTGGCGCTGGACAAGAGACAGTTAGACACTTTTTCAGATCAGGAGGTTCATCGGGAACTATTGCAAAAGCTATGTCTGCCTATGATAAAGATTTTAGTGACGCGGTTTATGGAGCTGAAAATGATGGAAGATATGTTACCGAAGAGCGTTTAAAAAAAATGCTTACCCATGAAGGGCAAATCATCGAAGAGCGTTTAAGCAGAGAGAAACACCCAACAAAACTTTTTTTCAGTTACGCCAATACTGTAGCTACAATAGATTTTGCCAAACAATTTAAAGGTCACGGATGGGTTGGAATTAGATACCAAATTGAACCAGACGAAGCTTATAACGAAATTATACTTCACATTCGTTTTAAAGAGACCGACGCAAGATTACAGCAAGAAACACTTGGTATTTTAGGAGTTAACTTAATTTACGGTGCTTTTTACAAATACAATGATCCAAAACGATTACTTCGTTATTTATACGATCATTTAGACAAAGACCAATTAGAGATCGACACCATTAACTTTTCTGGACCTCGTTTTGCAGACGTAGACAATCGTTTGATGAGTTTGCAATTGGTTAAAAACGGAATGACAGATGCAGTAATGTTTAACCCAGAGGGAAAAAACATTCTTCCGGCTGCTATTTTATACAAAAAGAATCTTCTAGCCTTAAGAGGAAGTTTCCGTCCTGTTACGAAAGTAAATATGGACATGTATGAGAAATCATTAGAAATGTTTCTTAAAGAGAATAAGGTTGAAAAAAATAACACATTAGTTATTTTCGAAATCACGCTTTCCAACTTACGTTCAGACGGCGAAATTGACGAACGTGACTTTATGGATAGAGCTGAATTACTTTGTTCGTTAGGACAAACTGTAATGATCTCCAATTTCCAAGAATATTACAAAGTGGTTGAATATTTTGCAAATTACACCAAAGCCCGTATGGGATTGGCAATGGGAGTAAACAACCTTGTTGATATTTTTGACGAGAAATACTATCGCCACTTAAGCGGAGGGATTTTGGAAGCTTTCGGAAAATTATTCTACCGCGATATGAAAGTTTTCTTATATCCGATGCTAGATGAAAATGGCGAATTAATGAACTCAAACAACTTGAAAGTTCATCCAAGAATGAAAGAATTGTATAAATTCTTTAAATTCAACGGAAAAGTAGTTGATATTGAAGATTATGACCCAACTATTCTTGATGTTTTCTCTAGAGAAATTTTAAAAATGATCAATCAAGGCAAAACAGGCTGGGAACCAATGCTTCCTCCTGGTATTCCAGAAATCATTAAAGAACATCATCTTTTTGGATATCATCCGCAGAAAGAATTAGAACAAAATACGTAATAAAAAAGTCCCAGAAAAGGGACTTTTTTTTGTTTCAAGTTTCAGGTTTCAAGTTACTATTGGAACGGGTATTTTTTTTTAACGCAAAGTTCGCAAAGTTTTTTCGCAAAGCTCCCGAAGAAATTATATAAGGCTTTGTAAAAGTTTTTTAAGTCCTCAAAGTAGTATAATCGATATTTCTAAGCTTTGAGAACTTAAAAAAAACTTTAATTCAAACTGTAAACCTTTGTGAACTTTGCGAAAAAACTTTGCGCGCTTTGCAGTTAAAATACAAGTCCCAACAGGCAACTTGAAACCTGAAACTTGAAACAAAAAATCTCTATTTCAAAATCTGCGAAGCGTGCTCTTTTGTTTTTACTTTCTCGATTACTTCTTCGATGATTCCTTTTTCGTTGATTACAAAAGTAGTTCTGTGAATACCGTCGTATTCTCTTCCCATGAATTTCTTTGGTCCCCAAACGCCAAAAGCATTGATAACCGATTTATCTTCGTCTGCGATTAATGGGAAAGGCAATTCATATTTATCTTTAAACTTAATTTGTGCTTTTGCACTGTCTGCACTTACTCCTAAAAGTCCGTAATTATTAGCCTGAAAACGGTGAAAATTATCTCTTAGGTCGCAAGCTTCGGCTGTGCATCCTGGTGTACTTGCTTTTGGATAAAAGAAAACTACTAATTTTTTTCCTGCGTAATCTGCTAGTTTATGCGTTTTTCCGTCTTGATCTGTTCCTGAAAAATTAGGCGCTTTATCTCCTGCTTTTAATGTTGTCATATCTTTTATTTTAGATTGTTGATTTTAGATTCTGGATTACTGATTTCAGATTATTCACAAAGATAACTTTTAACTCACAACTCTTAACCCATAACTTATAATTGATAACTTTTTTCATGCCCCAGATTGAAGTGGAAACCCCGGAATTATGATAGTTTACATTTTTGTATTTAAAAAGCGACCGAAGGAAGCTCTTTTAAATACTTAAAAATGTTACTAGCATAATGAGGAGTTGAAACGGAAAGCTGGATTAGGCACATCATTAAAATTATACTATTTTTACAGCACTAAAAATACGGAAATGAATAAAGAAGCTCGCGTACAATTTGTTATTGACAAATTAAAAGAACTCTACCCTACTATACCTGTTCCTCTTGACCATAAAGATCCTTATACACTTTTAATTGCGGTTTTACTTTCGGCTCAATGCACCGATGTAAGAGTGAATCAGATTACGCCTCTTTTGTTTGCAAAAGCCGATAATCCGTATGATATGGTTAAAATGTCTATTGAGGAAATTAAGGAAATTATTCGTCCGTGCGGTTTATCTCCGATGAAATCTAAAGGAATTCACGGTTTGTCTGAAATTTTGATTGAAAAACACAATGGCGAGGTTCCGCAGAGTTTTGAGGCACTTGAAGCCCTACCAGCAGTTGGGCACAAAACGGCTAGTGTTGTAATGTCTCAAGCGTTTGGCGTTCCTGCTTTTCCTGTTGACACGCATATTCATAGGTTAATGTATAGATGGAATTTATCTAACGGAAAAAATGTAGCACAAACGGAGAAAGACGCTAAAAGATTATTTCCGAGAGAATTATGGAACGACTTGCATTTGCAGATTATTTGGTACGGACGAGAATATTCGCCTGCACGTGGATGGAATCTTGAAAAAGACGTTATCACAAAAACTGTTGGAAAAAAATCTCTTATTGAAGAGCTAGAAAAAACAGTGTCAAAAAAATAAGGCACAAAGAAAAACTTTGTGCCTTTGTTACTTTGCAACTTTGTACATTTAACAGAAACTACATTCCTGCTTTTAAAGCATTGTATTCTGCCGTCATATCAAGCGATCTATAAACACCTAATAATGTTTTTGTTGCATCTGTATTTTTCGGTTCAAGTGTAAGCACTTTTTTTAGATAGGGAATCGCGCTTCTAGCAATATCATCCTTTCTAGCATTAAGCTTATCGTACTTCTGCATTTCAGCCGGAGTAGTTCCTAGTGAAGATATTTCATCAGCTAAGTCCTTCTTCATTTGCAATTTTAAGTAAGCTAGATTAATATATGCATCGATATAATTCGGATTCAATTCTAAAACATAATTGTAAACCGATTCAGCTTTAGAATAATCCTTTTTCTCAAGGTATGCATAAGCAAGATTATTGTTTACTTCTATTTTTTTAGAAGGTACAGATTCTGTTCTTGGCTTTTCATAAAATCCTTGCTGAATTGCGGACTCCCTAGCCTTTGGGGAAACAAAAGCATCTTCTTCTTTTGTCTTTTTATTGGTAGCAAAATACAAAACACCTTTTCCAGAATAATTAATCTTTTTCAGAAGTTCGTAATAAGTAACGGCTGCATTGAAATCTTTTGCATTTATAGATGAAGATGCCGCATTGAACAAGTTTAAAGTATCTTTCTTATCAAATAGATAAACCTTATAACTTTTCTCTGCACTTTCTTTAAATTTACCAGCAGTAAAATCGGCCATTGCGCCATTTACAAGACTGGCTTTCATATCTTTTAAAGCCATATTGGCTTTAACTGTCCATTTAAATTTTCCTGACTCATTCTCATACAAAAATACATCTTGATATGATTGGGATGCCAAGGTAAAATTATTTGCCGCATCAATATTTTTCACGGCTAAATCCTTTAAGACGTTGCCTTTTAAATAATAATAATCGGATTTGTCTTCATCAGATGCGTTAAGAATAAGATATTCTGTTTTGGTTAAAATTGTCAAAGCTTCTTGGCTATTTCCTTTATCAAACAAAGACTGCGCTTCTTTAATTTTGTCTTTTTGAGCAAATACGCCAATACTCATTAATAATAAGCATGACAACACTTTAATGTTCTCTTTCATTTTTGCGGTTAAGTTTTGGTGATTAAATGATTTTCCTTGTTTCTTTTGAATCATAGTAATAACAGATAATTAAACTGGTCAAAAAATTATCCTTACTATTTTTTTGAGTAAACACTTGCTGGTCCAAATATTTTTTTTCAAAAAATCAAACGAGCATCAAACTTAACGAAATAAAGCATTGTAATTTTTCTTCATGAACAATCTATTTTAGGGGTTAAATATTTAATTCTTAGTTTATTATTTTCACAATTCTTTACACAAACTTCCTTTTAATACGAATAACACTTATCAAAAGCAATTTAAACGATTAAAAAAATAGTTTTTTAACTAAAATAGAATTAAAAACTAAATAAACACATTAATCCTGATCAAAATATTAAATTTTAACAAAACAGAAGAAAAATGCTGTAAAATACTTATACTTTTTATTTGTAAAAATACTAAACAAAAAAAACTCACTACTTGCATATAAAATATACAAGCAGTGAGTTCTTAAACCAAAACGACCATTTGGTTTGTTTTTTATAAACATCCGACAGGAGCAGTGGGCTGTTTAGTTAGCTATAATCTCAAAATTTTTATCGTCTATCTTAACAACAGTCAAGGCTTTAGAATAATTAAGTAAAAAAGAAACTACTTCTTTTTTAGGTTTAAGATTTTTAGAAGCTAATGCTTTTTTTGAGTAAATTTTCCCCATACTATCACAATGTTTTATATTAGTATAACGGGCTAGTTATCAAAATAGTATTAGTTGGTTAAAATAATTTGATGTTTATCTATAATTTTTCTCAAATTCATCAACGCGTAACGCATTCTTCCTAGTGCTGTATTAATGCTTACGCCTGTTATTTCTGAGATTTCTTTAAAACTCATATCTTGGTACATACGCATTACAAGCACTTCTTTTTGATCATCTGGAAGTTCTTCAATTAGCTTTTTTAAATCGAGTTCCACCTGATCCACAATCATTTTGCCCTCAATTGTCAACGCATCGTCAGACATAATAGAGAAAATAGAAAACTCTTCTGTTTCTCTGTACATTGGCATTTTTTTATTTTTGCGAAAATGATCAACGATTAAGTTATGAGAAATACGCATTACCCAAGGCAAAAATTTACCTTCTTCGTTGTACGAATTGCTTTTTAAAGTTTTAATTACTTTAATAAATGTGTCTTGAAAAATATCATTTGAAATATCTCTATCAGCAATCTTAGAATATATAAACCCATATATCTTAGATTCATGCCTTTTTATTAATGTTGCCAGCGCAGCTTCGCTGCCGTCAACATAATTTTTTACTAATAGAGCGTCTGGAGTATGCAGATCAGCCATAATAACTACTTTTTTAGTTTTATTTTAAAATTTGGAGTATTTTCTAAAAAGTAGTTTTCTTATATAGGCGTGTCTTTTTTAAGTTATGTTAATATTGTGACCAAATTTAACAAATTTTAATTTTAAAAAGCAAATAAAATCATTAATTATTATTAATAAAACTTTTATTAATGTATAATAAACATAAAATTTACGCAAAAAGAGCTAAAAATCCGTAAAATAAAAGCTCTTGAAAAGTGTTAAAAAATAAACGTAATTACCTTACAATTAACACGATAAAATATATTTATTGCATAAATCTAAATTTAAATTACAATTTTTATTGAAATAAAACGACAATTCATCGATATTTTTCTAAAAAAGACTTTAAACTACATGTTTTCACATTCTAAAAATAGATTTTTTTAGCCAAATAAATTATATAAATTATGATAAAAATAGTTATGATTCGGAACTAAATCCTTAACTAAATCCAATTCAAAATTGATTACTTTTGTAAAAATTGACTTTTTTATGCAAATTGACCTTTCTAAAATAGATCCAAAATCAAATATTATAATTAAGGGAGCACAGGTACATAATCTAAAAAATGTAGATGTCGTTATTCCAAGAAATAAACTGGTTGTCATTACAGGTCTTTCAGGATCAGGAAAATCCAGTTTAGCTTTTGATACTTTATATGCCGAAGGACAAAGGCGGTACGTAGAAAGTTTGTCTTCTTATGCTCGTCAGTTTTTAGGTCGTTTAGATAAACCTAAAGTAGAATACATTAAAGGTATTGCTCCTGCTATTGCGATTGAGCAAAAAGTAAATACAACCAATGCTCGTTCGACTGTTGGGACTTCTACAGAAATTTACGATTATATCAAACTTCTGTTTGCCAGAATTGGGCGAACGTACTCTCCTATTTCTGGGCAAGAGGTCAAAAAAAATACAGTTACAGATGTTATTTCTGACGTCAAGGGCCTTCCTCTAGACAGCAGATGGCTTTTACTTGCTCCTATTCATCTTGAAGAAGGAAGACAGCTTGAAGATAAACTAAAAGTACTTTTACAGCAAGGTTTTGCTCGTATTTTGGTTGACAACGAAATGATTCGTTTAGACGAATTTCCAGCTTCAGATTTACATCAATTTGATAATAAAGATATTCTATTAATTATTGACCGTATTGTGGTTAAGGAAGAAGAGGAGTTTTACAATCGTCTGGCAGATGCCGTTCAAACTGCTTTTTTTGAAGGAAAAGGAATTTGTTTTCTTCAGGAATTAAATGGAGAAAAGAGATTTTCTTATTCTAACAATTTCGAACTTGACGGAATAACTTTTCTTGAGCCAAACGTTCATTTATTCAGTTTCAACAATCCGTACGGAGCTTGTCCTGTTTGTGAAGGTTACGGAAACATCATTGGAATTGATGCTGATCTAGTTGTTCCAAACACTTCTTTATCAATTTACGAAAGTGCTATTTACCCTTGGCGAGGCGATAGCATGAGCTGGTATAAAGATGAATTGGTTAAGCATGCTTATAAATTCGATTTCCCAATTCATAAGCCTTATTTTCAATTAACAGAAGAACAAAAAGATTTAATTTGGACTGGAAATCAATATTTTCAAGGTCTAAATGATTTCTTCAGGGAATTAGAAGAAAAAAATTATAAGATTCAAAATCGTGTAATGCTTTCGCGTTATCGTGGTAAAACAAAATGTCATGCTTGCAAAGGCAAACGCTTGCGCGAAGAAGCCTCTTATGTAAAAATCAACGGAAAAACAGTTTCTGATTTAGTTGATTTACCAATTAAACATTTGGCTACTTTCTTCAAAAACATCGAATTAAATCAGTACGAACAGCAGATTGCTAAACGTTTGATGGTCGAAATCAATAATCGCTTATCTTTTTTAACTGAAGTTGGATTGGATTATCTTACTCTAAATAGAAATTCTGCAACTCTTTCTGGTGGAGAATCACAGCGAATTAACTTAGCAACTTCTCTTGGAAGCAGTTTAGTTGGATCGATGTATATTCTTGATGAACCGAGTATTGGTTTGCATCCTAAGGATTCAGAAAGATTAATAAAAGTACTGCTTTCTCTTCGAGATCTTGGCAACACGGTAATTGTGGTTGAACATGATGAAGATATTATGAAAGCTGCCGATATGATTATCGATATTGGTCCCGAAGCTGGAACTTTTGGAGGAAAATTGGTGGCACAAGGAACTTACGACGAGATTTTAAAATCAGATTCTCTGACAGCAAAATATTTAAATGGTGACTTAGAAATTTCTGTCCCAAAGAAAAGAAGAAAATTTAAAAATCACATTGATATTATTGGTGCACGCGAAAACAACTTAAAAAATATTAATGTTACTTTCCCTTTAGATGTTCTAACTGTTATTACAGGTGTTTCTGGAAGTGGAAAAAGTACTTTAATCAAGAAAATTTTGTTTCCTGCCGTTCAAAAAAAATTAGAAAGCGCCTCTGAAAAACCAGGGCAATTTACTGAGATTTCAGGATCATTTTCTCAGATTAAGCATATTGAGTATGTAGACCAAAATCCAATTGGAAGAAGCTCAAGATCAAACCCGGTAACGTATATCAAAGCTTATGATGATATTCGTGATTTGTATGCCAAAGAAAAATTATCAAAAATAAGAGGCTATCAAGCCAAACATTTTTCTTTTAATGTTGACGGAGGAAGATGCGAAACTTGTAAAGGAGAAGGTTCTATAAACGTCGAAATGGTTTTCATGGCCGATGTTTCACTTCCTTGTGAAACCTGTGGCGGAAAACGATTTAAAAAAGAAATTTTAGAAGTTACTTTTGACAACCAAAATATCAATGACATTCTTACAATGACGATTGATGACGCGATTACTTTTTTCGAAAAAAATAAGCAATCCAAAATCACTCAAAAATTGCAACCTTTGCAAGATGTTGGTTTAGGATATGTTCAATTAGGGCAATCTTCTTCTACTCTTTCTGGCGGAGAGGCACAGCGTATTAAATTGGCTTCTTTTCTAGTAAAAGGTGCCACGAAAGACAAAGCTCTATTTGTTTTTGACGAACCTACAACAGGTCTTCATTTTCATGATATTAAAAAGCTTTTGGCTTCATTTGATGCTTTAATAGAAAAAGGACATTCAATAATTGTAATTGAACATAATCTGGATCTAATTAAATGTGCCGACTGGATACTTGATTTAGGCCCAGAAGGCGGTGAAAATGGAGGACATTTGCTTGCTTCTGGAACCCCAGAAGACATTGTAAAAGTAAAAGAATCTGTAACGGGAGTTTATTTAAAAGATAAATTATAATCTTTCTTTAAAATAATTAAGCCATAAATACAATTGATTAGTTTGTATTTATGGCTTTTATTTTATTTCTCTTTAATTGTTTAAGCTACAAGACACTTTTCTTCAAAAGGAAGGCCATCTTCGTCTATAGCTACTAAAATCTTTTTCTGTTTTGATGCCTCAAAAGTGAGATAAAGCCATGCAAATGACCATAAACCTAGAGTTAAACAAAAAATCATAAAATTTAAACTGTGATTAACCACTTTTCCACCTTTGGATAAGACAGCAAAAAGTAGTTCGTCATTCCTCTCTTCTAAAGTAAATCCGTTATGAACTTTGTTTGATATCATATTAGAAAATACCTGCATGCTTTGTTCTTGGCTGAGATGATTGTACTTCATAATTACTAATCTACAATTAATTCTGGTTAGACTTTTATTCGTAATTTCCTGCAAAAATATTTAATTCTAAAAAATAAAAAAACACCTATATTTAGACATTTTTGTTACAAAAAAAATGTGTTTTTGGCAAAGTACTACTAAACTTTCATATAAAGTTAATTTTTATTAAATTAATTACAAAGAACTCAAGTGTTAAAGTTTTAAATTTAATCACTCGTTATCAATAATTTAACCTCTATTTTTAATATTAAAAACAGGAGATTCGTAATCTTCTTTTAAATAATTTGGCGGAATCGTTGTGGTATTTCCGTCTCGTAAAGCGCTATAATGTGGTGACATGATCTCAATACCAGCAGCATTAAAAGAATCTTGAATATTCTGATGAAGCGAAGAATAAATGCGAGGCTGTTTTGTTGGCTCTTTTGTATAAACATTAATCTGATACGAAACGTAAAAATCATCTAAACTAGTTTGAAGCACAAACGGTTTAGGCTCTTTTTCTGTCATTTCTGTTTTTAAAGCAGCATCAATCAAAGCGGCATGAATATCTTTCCAAGGAACATCATACCCAATTGTTACTGTGGTATGAATTAATAACCCGTTTGTTGAATGTTTGGTATTCGCAGAATAATTGGTAGAAGTACTCGATAACACTGTTGCATTTGGAATTGTAATATCTTCAAATTTTGGTGTTCTAATTCTGGTTACCAAACCTGTTTTTTCGATTACTTCGCCACTAACATCTCCAATTTTTATGTAATCACCTACTTTAAATGGACGCATATAGGTAATAACCAAACCTGCTACCATATTGGCAATAGCATTTGAAGATCCCAATGAAAATAGAACTCCTACAAACACTGAAACCCCTTTAAAAATAGGAGAATCTGATCCAGGGAGGTACGGAAAGATAACGACCAGCATAAAAGCGTACATCAAAAGTCGTATTACGTTGAATGTTGGCAACGCCCAATCACTGTAGAATCCATCAATTTTAATATTTTCTAATTTTATTTCATCAAAGAAAAACTTAATGACTTTGAGGGAATATTTAAAAATGATGATAATTACAATAATAGTAAATAGACTTGGCAGAAATCCCAAAAATCCCATTACTGCAGATTTAGCTGGGGTTAAAATCCATCTAAGCAACATAGTAGTGTAATCTTTGGTAGCCGGAAAGATGCTGAATAAAATAGGAAGTGAAAGATATACAATTAAAACTAGCGTTACTATTTTTACAAATCCAAAAAAACGTAGAAATAAAAACAACTGCTTTTCTGGAGATAATATTTTGATTGTATTATAATTAAATCCTTTAAAATATCTTGCTTTATTCTTGACAATATAATTTTTGATCAGATTAAAAACCTTACCAACTAAAAATAGAATAAAACCAATTATGAGAATTAACAGAACTGTATAACCTATTCGTTTTGGCAATTGCGAGTAATTTTCGTTCTGATATAGTATCGCACTTTTAATCTTCGCCAGATTTCGGTTAGCAATGTTTTTTACAGTGCTTTTCTCAGCTTTCGCATCGGCATCCAAAACAGACATTATAACGAAATCGCTTTGGTAAACAATATCCATGGAAACATCTGAAGGGACAATTTTAATCGAATCCTTTTCAAAAAAAGATTCATTGTAGAGCCTTTTTATTTTATTACTAATGTATTCTGCCCGTTCTTTTGCAGAAAAAGAACCAACATTGTGGTAAACATAAAAAAGAGTGTCTTTGAATGGTTTTACAGGATAACCTTTTAGTTTTTCCGCAACAGAATCTTTATTAACATTTTTCTGGTTAGTCTGCGCAAAAACTGAAAAAGAAAACAAAACAAAAAATAAAACTAATAACCTAAGTACTTTTACTTTCATATAATATTAGAAATAAATTAGCTATCCTTTCTAACAAATATAAAAACAAAAAAGCTACAATTTTACATTATTTACTTTTTTTCCTACAGTGCGCAATTAAATTTTAAAGCCTAACTTTTTAAAAATTGAATCAATAACGTTATTGATATCTGACGAAATCTTGAACTTATAGTTCAAATACAGATATAAAATGGTTACCAATATCGATTTTAAAGCAATACTAATTAATTGGAAAAATGGAAATTCCCAGAAATAAAACAGTAAAAACAATGCAAATGTTAATAGTATTGAATGAATTGTCTGTTTTGTAAAAGGATACAAATCAAGCTTTTTAACTACAAAAAGTAATTTTGCCAAACTGTACAACGTAATAGACAAAAGTGTTGCAAATGCTGAACCCATAATTCCAAAATCAGGAATAAACAGCATATTTAAAATCACAGTTAAAACAACCAGCATTAATCCTAAATACAAAACCATTCGGTAATATTTAGTATTAAAAATAATGGCATTGTTATTTCCTAAGATCAAGTCAAAATATTTAGAAAGTCCAATCATAAATACAACTGCAATTCCTCCACTGTATTCTTTTGGAACTAATTCGTATAATTGCCTGATATTCACAAAAATACACAACATTACAAATCCACCTACAATCTGTAAGTTAATTGACGTTTTTTTGTACAACTGATTTAATTCGTCGTGTTTATTTTCGTGCATTAATTTTGCTGTAATTGGATATACGATTTGATGCATGGCACGACTCGGTACAGAAATAACCAAAGCAATATAAGTTGCTACAGAATAGTAAGCAATATTTTCGATCTTCATGTACTGATTCAGCATCAGTTTATCTCCGTCCAAAAGTAAATTAGCAACACTTCCTGAAAGAATAATGTAAAAAGTATATTCCATTACTGCTTTTACATTTTCAGGTATTGTAATCTGGAAATTTGGTCTTTTGATGTAAAATGCATAAAACATCGTAATCAAAAATGCAAAAAAATAGATTCCTGCCGTTATGTACACAAATCCAACCAGTGAAATCCAATTAAAATACAAACCTATCAAGGCAAAAGTCGAAAGCAACCTTAAACCAACTTCTTTAATAAAGTTCCCAAAAACAGAATGCATATGCACTCGCGCCCAAGCATAAAAAATTTCAAAATATGCCATACAGATTCCGATAAATGGAATAAGAAGCATAAACTCGCGAACAACAGGGTTTTCTTTAGAAACAAAATCGGTTATATCGTCATAAAAGAAGATTCCGATAAGTCCTAACGGAATACACATTAAAATTGGAAACAGCGCTGTAAAGGACAAAAACTGCTCTCTTTCTTCTTCTGTTTTATACTGCGAATAAAATTTCACAAGGGTATTCTGCATTCCAATTGCAAACAAAGGCATGATTACGTTTGCTGCAGAAGTAATGTAATTGGTTAATGCGTAATAAGTTGCCCCAAGAAAAACGGGATAAAGATATAATGTATTAATGGCTCCGATACCAAAACCAATGTATGTAATTATAGTGTTTTTAAAAGACTGATTTAAGACAATACCCATTTCTTGAGTTTAGATTGTATTTTAATTTTTAAATGATTATTTCTTAATCAGCTGTGCCAATTGTTGAGTTAGATTTTTTCTTGAATATTGCTGTAAACCAATCCCATGCGATTGTAATTTCCCTTCCAAAAACTGATTAAAAAAGTCCAAAATTACACTTTTTAATTTCGCTTTTTCAGAATAATCAAAAAATACTCCAGTATTGGTCTGCGTAACGATATCGGCAAAGTCAGAACCTTGAGGGCCAATAGCGATTATCGGACGGTTTGAGACCATATACTCAAATAATTTTCCTGGAATAATGCTTTTAGTATCTTCAGAATTAATTTCTATTAAAAGTAAGACTTGAGATTTTCTTTGATGCGCCACAGCTTCCTTATGAGAAACGTAACCAACTAAATTCAAATAATCCTTTAATTGATGTTCTTGAATAGCATCTAAAACTTCTTGACTTACGGCGCCAATCAATTTTATTTCTAAATGAGTCTTAAATTCTGGAACTTCTTGTATCAATTCAACTAAAACTTCCCATAAAAATGGAGGATTTCTATCTGATAAGAAAGAACCAATATGAGCTAAAGTAAATTTAGTGTCTAAAGTTTGTTTCTCTACTGTTTCAACATCATAACCGTTTGTAATTACCGTAATTGGCTTATTAGTTATAGCCTCAAATTCAGCTTTTGTAGTTTTACTCGTTACAATGATTTCGTCTGCAGAATTAAGCACTTTATGCTCTAAGCTCTTATGTTTTTTCTCAGCGTAAGAAGACAAACGAAGCGCTTTGTGATAACCAATAGTTGTCCATGGATCACGAAAATCTGCAAACCATTTCACTTTCAATTTTTGCTGTAATTCTAAACCAATTAAATGCAAACTATGTGGCGGTCCAGAAGTTACAATAGTATCAATATTATTTTCTTGAATGTATTTTTCTAAATAGGAAACAGATGGTTTTACCCAAAATACACGGGCGTCTGGAATAAAAAGATTTCCTCTTACCCAAAGAAATGTTTTATCTAAAAAAGTCTGTTTTTTCTTTTGCGGAAAAATCCCAGAACTGATTTTCTTGGTCTTATTTTTCGAAAAAATGGAAGCCAATTGATAAGGCTCCCAAATTTTATTCTTTAATACAATTACTTTATCTGATATTTCGCTCACCAATCCTTCATCAACAATTGGGTAAGTCGGATTTTCTGGAACATAAACGATTGGCTGAACGTCAAACTCAGGAAGGTATTTCACAAATTTTAACCAACGCTGTACACCTGGTCCTCCCGCAGGCGGGAAATAATAGGTAATTATTAAAAGTTTTTTTTGTTCCAAGGAAAATGAGTTTACTATTTTTTAAAGTGCAAAGTTAGAATTTTGAAGTTTTATACTTCTTTTTCCTTATTAGATTTTCTACTTTCAAAATAAACTCCTCCAGCCAAAAGCAACAACATTCCAATTGAACTTATTAAAGTAATTGTTCCCCCTGTTTTAATAATCTGAGGTTCAAATTTAAATTCAATGGTGTGTTTTCCAGCAGGAATTTCCATTGCTCTTAAAACATAATCAACTGGGAAATGATCTGTTAATTTTCCGTCAATATAAGCGTTCCAACCATTTTTATAATACATCTCAGAGAAAACAGCTAAACCATCTCCTTTATTTTCTGATTTGTATTTGATATAATTTGGTTTGTAAGTAACCACTTTAATCGTTCCTGTTGTATCAAAAGCTTTCTTTAATCTTGCATTTAGGAATTTACTTTCATGCTCGTGAACATTGAAAACTGCTACTTTTTTAGTATCTAAAGTATTCAAAGCTTTCATTACGTCGTCTGGCTTATTTACCAGTTTTACCGACTCTACAAACCAAGCATTCCCGTTAGCATCTGGATTAACTGCAGGAATTTGATTTCCTTCTTTATCCACTTGAATAACATACTTAACATTCAACATATTAAGTATTTCCATATTGTTTTTAGCAATTTGATAATCATACAATTGTTGCATTCTTCTTGGTCTTACAGCACTGTAACCTCCAATTGTTTTATGGAAATAAGAAGATCTTCCTTGCAATTGTCCTTGAAGATCAAATACGCGGTAAACTGAAGTGTCTTTTAATATCTGAGCATCTGCTTGTGTTTCTTGGAAAGGTGCAGCAATCTGAACCGGACTTACAAAATCTTTGGCAGAAACGTATTTTTTGTCTACAAAGAACAGATCAAAAATCATTACTATTCCAACCACAATTAAAGTTGTTGTTTGAGAAAGTTTATTTTTTACAAACATCCATAGAACAGCAAATGTTACTATAATCAAGAATCCAGAACGCAATAAATCTGCATAATACATCGTCATTCTGTCTTCTTTTAAAGCATCAACGAAACCTGGTCCGTAGCTTTCTAAGAAATATTGATCGCTTGTTCCTGTAAAATGGAAGAAGCTTTTTGCTATTAATAAAATAAGAAGTACTCCTAGACCAAAAACTCCAGTCTGCACTAATGCTTTCTGCTGTAATTTTGGTTCGTCTTTAGCTTTAAAGAATGATTGTAACCCCATAACTGCCAGAACAGGGAAACATAATTCTAATATAACTTGAATTGAAGATACTGCTCTAAATTTATCATAAAGAGGAACATATTCAATAAAAAAGTCTGTCAATAAAGAGAAGTTTTTACCCCAAGAAAGCACTAAAGTAAAAAGTGCTCCCGTAAGGAAAACATATTTAATTTTTCTTTCGTCAATAAACAACGCTAAAACTGCCAAAAAGAAAACAACAGCTCCAATATAAGCCGGTGCCGAAACAATTGGCTGATCTCCCCAATAAGTAGGCATTCCCGAAACAAAATCCTGAGCTTGAGATGCTGGAACTCCTTGTTCAAGCATAAAAGCATACATACGGCTGTCTGTACCTACATTTTCGTGGCTTGAACCACCAAAAATTCTTGGAGCGATTAAATTCAAACTTTCTGCAATACCATAACTATATTCAGTAATATAATCTGTAGTCATAGACGCAGTAGTTTCATTTTTAGATCCATCTGGATTAAAAGTCAGCTCGCTTTTATCTCTAATACTATATTTAGCATATTCGTTTGTTGCCATTAGATTTCCTGCATTGGCTCCCAAAGCAAAAATTCCAGCAACCAATAAAACGCCACAAGAAATTAGAAGTCCTTTAAAATCTTTTTCTTTTATAAAGTTGTAAGCATAATAACCTGAAAGTATCAATAAGAAAATCAATAAATAATAGGTCATCTGGAAGTGATTGGCACTAATTTCTAATGCCACAGCAAACATGGTGAGCAAACCACCTTTAATATATTTCTTTTGAAAGACGAGTATAAAACCAGCTATTACCAAAGGCATATACGCAATAGCATGCGCTTTTGCATTATGTCCAACTCCTAAAATAATGATCATGTAAGTTGAAAAACCAAACGCAATTGAGCCAATAAAGGCTTTCAATGGATCTGTTTTTAGAACCAATAATAAACCGTAAAAACCAAGGAAATATAAAAATAAGTAATCTGCAGGACGTGGAAGAAAACGCAAAACGTCATCAACTTTACCAATAAAATCGTTCGGATAATTTGCTCCAAGCTGATACGTTGGCATCCCACCAAAAGCAGAATTTGTCCAATAAGGTTCAGCATTTTCCATCGCTCTAAAGTCATTTTGCTCTTTTGCCATTCCGGTGTATTGAGCAATATCAGACTGGAAAATTTGTTTTCCTTGCAGAACTGGATAAAAATAAATTAATGAAACAAAAATAAAGCCCAGAATAACAAGGGCATGCGGATAGAACTTATTTACTATTTTCAATTTTGGCTGGTTTGGGTTAAAATGAATCCTAAATTTTCAGGACACAAATCTAATCTATTTCTTCGTAATCAACATACTCTCCCACTTTTTTGGTTTCGCGCGGGTTTTTAGCATTGGCAGTATTAACAATTATTTCATCTTTATTGTTATTGTTATTCTGCCAAGCGTTACCTTGATTATATTGATTGTATTGTTGTTGCTGTCTCTGAAAATTTTCGCTCGCATTTTCTACTGCTTTTTTTACCAAGACTGGCAAAAAGATTCTAGCCAAAAATTTCATGATATAATAAAAGGCAATTAGCCCAATAATGAATCTTAAACCTGAAAATGATGCTTCTTGCATAACTCTATAATTTTTTTCCAAAATTAATAAATCCGTTGTTTAAAAATAAAATATGAATCTTAAATAAATAATAAAATATGTACATTTGAAATGCGTTATTATTTTTTAATCCAAAAAAAATTATATGTCCAAAATTAAAAACTTACTTGCCCCGGTACTTTTTTTTATTCCACAACTATTTTTTGCGCAATACACTGATGTTATCAATTCCAATCGCCCAGGAGAAACCATGTCTGCCTATGCTGTTGGAAAATCTGTAATTCAGACCGAACTTGGTGTTTATGGCATTAAAGAAAAACACGATTTATTAGACTACGATGCCAGCGGATTTGGCACAGATTTAACCATTAGATTTGGTGCTTTTCTAGAACAATTAGAGTTTATTGCTGATCTACAATATCAGGCAGAGAACTTTGACACTCCGTACACTAGCTACAAAAAAAACAATTTTAGACAAACCGTTTTAGGAGCTAAATATCTTATTTATGATCCATACAAAAATTACAAACGCGAAGTAAATATTTATAGCTATAAAGCTAATCGTAATTTTCAATGGCGAGAGCTGATTCCTGCTGTTTCGGTTTTTGCTGGAGCTAATTTTGTTGGCGCTGACAATCCTTATTATTTTTCTCCAGATGGAGCCATTTCTCCTAAGGTTTCGATCATTACCCAAAACCTTCTTGCAGGCGGATCTTGGGTTTTTGTTACTAATATTATTGCAGATTATATCGGTACAGACTATCCAAGTTACGGATATGTATTAACTTTGACGCACGGATTTAATGACCGTTGGTCCGGTTTTATTGAAAATCAAGGATATAAAAGCGACTTTTATAGTGATTCAATTTTGCGTACAGGTGCTGCTTATTTGCTTTCTTCAAACTTACAGGTTGATGCTTCTATAAGCACTAACTTTAAAAATACGCCTTCTATTTTATATGGAGGAGTTGGAGTATCATGGCGTTATGACGGATGGTACAAAGAAAAAGTAATAGAGGAAAAAGCAGCCGCTAGAGCAAAAAAGAATCCTGACAATGAGAAGCCAATAGATTATCAGGAAAAAGAAAGAAAACGTAAGGCAAAATACGAATAAACATAAATAACTAGATCCTTTTTTAAGGACTTTCAATACCAACTAATGATTACAATTAAAGAAGCCAAAAGCAAGAAAGAATTAACCGAATACATCAAATTTCCTTTTTCATTGTACAAGGACAATCCGTATTGGGTACCGCCTATTATTTCAGATGAATTGGCATCTTTTGACAAAACTAAAAATCCGGCTTTTGATAATGCCGAAGCTTATTTTTATTTAGCATACAGAGACAATCAAATTGTTGGCCGAATTACTGCCATTATCAATTGGTCTGAAGTGAACAATCAGCATAAAAGAAAAGTTCGTTTTGGCTGGTTTGATGTAATTGATGATATTGAAGTTACGAAAGCGCTTCTTGAAAAAGTATATGAATTAGGAAGAAAACACAACTTAGAACATGCTGAAGGACCAATGGGATTCTCAAATCTGGACAAAGTTGGAGTTCTTACTGAAGGTTTTGATCAGGTTGGAACTATGATTACATGGTATAATCATGAATATTATGTAAGACATTTTGAAGAATTAGGCTTTCAGGTTGAAAAACAATATATTGAAAGTATATTTCCTTTTTCTAATGTTAAACCTGAATTTTTTCAGAAGGCCACCGCGTTGATCAAAAAGCGTTATGAATTAAAAACGCTAACTTTTACCAAAACAAAAGACATTATGCCACATGTTGACAAAATGTTCGATTTGTTTAACGAGTCTTATGAGAAACTAGCTTCTTTTGTTGCTATTTCTGATGTTCAGAAAGAATATTTTAAAAAGAAATACATCAGCTTTATCAATCCTGAGTATATCAAGTTCGTAGTTGACAAAAATGACGATTTAATAGCTTTTAGTATTGTAATGCCAAGTTTTACGGAAGCATTGCAAAAAATAAAAGGAAAATTATTTCCATTTGGTTTCTTAGAGTTGCTAAAAGCAAAAAAACATAGTAAAGATGTCGTATTCTATTTAATTGGAGTTCATCCTGATTATCAAAATAAAGGCGTTACAGCACTTATTTTTGATGAATATTATAAGACTTTTTCGGAGAAAGGAATTAGAAATTGCATCAGAACGCCTGAGTTATTAGAAAACAATGCAATTCATTTGCTTTGGAAAAACTTTGATCCAATTATTCACTGCCAAAGAAAGACTTATTTGAAAAACCTTTAATTGTTTTTCAGTTTCAGTTTAAATCATAAAAAAAAATCCATTCGCCCCCAAACGAATGGATTTTTCACTTTATAAACACATCATTACTCTACTTTACAATCTACCTTTGTCAAAGTATTTTTTGCATCAAATTTTAGTTTTGATTTATCTTTAAAAGAAACTTTATCATTAGCTGTTGTTACATCACCATACCCCTCAATAAAAGCTCCGTCTTTTTGCAGAAAAGCAACTTCTCTCACAGATGAAACTCCTTCCGAATTAAAAGTGTAATCTGCAATTAAGGTATCTCCTTTCATGTTTCCTATCAAAGTTCCTTCATTTTTATCTTTTCCGACCAAATTATAGCTTAGCTTTCCGTTTACCTCTTGATGAGAATTAACATTAAAACTCATTTCAATAACACTTCCATTAGACCTCCAAGCATAACATTGATCTCCAGCTGGTTCAACAATTTCAGCTTCTTTTGGCGGATTTGGTGTAATTTGTACAGGTTCGACTGTAGTTGTTTCTTTTTTACAAGAAATTAAAACTGTTAAAATAAGGGACGATATTGCTAAGGCTTTTTTCATAATTACTTTTTTTTTATTTTGCTGATTATGAAATAAAGTTACTTTAAATAAAAAAAATCCATTCGCATAACGAATGGATTCTTTTACATAATTCCCATGTCCTGAGAATTTATTTTTTTAAGTCATTACGAAACGTCAACAGTTGTACGTTCTGCAATTTCTTTATAAGTTCCGTTAACTAATTTCTCACGGATTGCCTCGAAAGCTGTTAAAGTCTCTTCGATATCGGCTAATGTATGAGAAGCTGTCGGGATCATCCTTAATAAGATAATTCCTTTTGGAATAACTGGGTAAACCACAATAGAAAGGAAAATACCATAGTTTTCTCTTAAATCGTTAACCATAACCATCGCTTCAGGAATACTTCCTTCTAAGTAAACTGGTGTAATACAAGTATTTGTATCTCCAATATTAAATCCTTTTTCTTTAAGACCGCTTTGCAATGCATTTACGTTTTCCCAAAGTTTATCTTTAATTGCAGAAGATTTGCGTAACAATTCTAAACGTTTCAAAGATCCAATTGTCTGAATCATTGGCAATGCTTTAGCAAACATTTGAGAACGTAAGTTGTATTTTAAATAATCAATAACTGTTTTATCTGCCGCTACAAAAGCTCCGATATTAGCCATAGATTTTGCAAAAGTAGAGAAGTAAACATCAATCTGATCTTGAACTCCTTGCTCCTCACCTGCTCCAGCACCTGTTTTACCTAAAGTACCAAAACCGTGAGCATCATCTACTAATAATCTGAAATTGTATTTTTTCTTTAATTCAGCAATTTCTTTTAATTTTCCTTGCTGTCCGCGCATTCCAAAAACACCTTCAGTAATAAATAAAATACCTCCACCTGTTTCTTCTGCCATTTTAGTAGCACGCTGCAAGTTTTTCTCCATACTTTCCAAATCATTGTGTTTGTATGTGAAACGTTTACCCATGTGTAAACGAACACCATCAATGATACAAGCATGTGAATCTACGTCATAAACAATAATGTCATTTTTAGTAACCAAAGCGTCAATGATAGACACCATACCTTGGTAACCAAAATTTAATAAATAAGCAGATTCTTTCATTACGAATTCAGCCAATTCATTTTCTAATTGCTCATGGTACGTAGTGTGTCCAGACATCATACGAGCTCCCATCGGATAAGCTGCACCAAACTGAATTGCTGCATCTGTATCTGCTTGACGAACCTCTGGATGATTAGCTAAACCTAAATAATCATTTAAACTCCAATTTAAAATATTTTTTCCGTGAAATTGCATTCTAGGACCCAACTCTCCTTCTAACTTTGGGAAAACATAATAACCTTCTGCTTGAGAAGCCCATTTTCCTAAAGGTCCTTTATTGTCCTGAATTCTTTCGAATAAATCTTTTACCATAATATAATGTAGTAATATTTTTTTACTTAATCAGCGAGCAAAAATAATCATTATTAATTTAAAATGAAGAACCTCAATTATTTTTATTCAAAAATATTATGCTTACATAAAATAATAAGGTTTTACGTATATTTGTTTAATCCCAAAAAAGCCCTTAGCTCTGTAATTATGTAAAAACATGATTAATATCATAATAAAGGATAAAAAAGTCTTTTATTTTTGTTTAGAAGTTTAACGCAAAACAAAATCTAAATATATCATGAAAAGAACTAACAAAACCTGGATTAAAATGAGCTTTCTTACATGCTCATTATTTATGCTGCTGATTTTAGGCGGTTGCAAAAAAGAAGAAGCTAAAGATTACGCAGACATTATGACTGAAGGCGAAATGGATGCAGAACTTACATCTCCTCCGCACGTTCCGAAACCAGTTGGAAACAGAACAGCCATGAAACTAAAATTAAACATGGAAATCAAAGAACAAGAAGGTACAATGACTGATGGCGTAAAATATACGTATTGGACATTTGGAGGTTCTGTTCCGGGAAGTTTTATTAGAACTCGTGTTGGTGACGAAGTTGAATTTCATTTAAAAAACCATCCTGATAATAAACTTCCTCACAATATTGATTTACACGCCGTAACTGGCCCAGGTGGTGGAGCAACTTCTTCTCTTGTAGCGCCTGGACACGAAAAAGTATTTAGCTTTAAAGTAATCAATCCGGGATTGTATGTATATCACTGTGCAACAGCTCCTGTGGGAATGCACATTGCAAATGGTATGTACGGATTAATTTTGGTTGAACCAGAAGGCGGACTTCCTCCTGTTGATAAAGAATATTATGTAATGCAGGGTGATTTCTACACTCAAGGTGAATACGGCGCAAAAGGTCTTCAGCCGTTTGATATGAATAAAGCCGTAAAAGAAACTCCTGATTATGTTGTGTTTAATGGGAAAGTTGGTTCTTTAACCAATGGAAATGAATTGACAGCAAAAGTGGGAGAAACAGTTCGATTATTTGTTGGAAATGGTGGACCAAATCTAGTTTCTTCTTTTCACGTGATTGGAGAAATATTTGACAATGTGCATGTTGAAGGCGGAAGTACTGTAAATAAAAATGTTCAAACGACTTTAATTCCTGCTGGTGGTGCTGCAATTGTAGATTTTAAAGTTGAAACTCCAGGAACTTTTATTTTGGTTGATCACTCTATTTTTAGAGCATTTAATAAAGGCGCTTTAGGAATGCTAAAAGTTGAAGGAAAAGAAAACAAAAATATTTACTCTGGAACTATTCAGGAAGGAATTTATTTGCCTGAAGGTGGAACAATTCAGAAAATGCCGGGCGGAACGACTGCAAAAACAGCAGTTCCGAAACGAACAATTGCTGAGAAAATTAATATTGGTAAAGAGATTTTCGGAACAACTTGTTTTGCCTGCCACCAATCTGAAGGACAAGGAATTCCGAGTACTTTCCCTCCTTTGGCAAAATCAGATTATTTAAATGCCGATTCTAAACGTGCCATTAAAACAATTCTTCATGGTTTAACTGGTGAAGTAACGGTTAACGGAAAAAAATATAACAACGTAATGCCTGCTCAGAATTTATCTGACGATGAAATTGCAAATGTATTGACCTACATTTATAACAGTTGGGGCAACAATAAAACTGAAGTTACGCCAGAAATGGTAAAAGCATTAAGATAAACAGCAAACAATCAGCATGAAAAAATACATTTTCATACTAACTATCTTTTTCTCTGTGTTTAGTGTCATGAAAGCTCAGGAAAAAGGAATGGCTTTCATAAAAGAGGGATCTTATGTCCCTCTTTATGGAGCTGTTTCTCAAAAACCTGTTGCTGTAAAATCTTTTTATATAGACATTTATCCTGTGACAAATAGTGAGTTTTTAGAATTTGTCAAAAAGAATCCTTCTTATCAAAAATCAAAAATTAAAGGAATTTTTGCCGATAAAAGTTATCTCTCTTACTGGACAAATGATTTTGATTTTGGAAGTGCCAAGCCTAAATCACCCGTAACAAGCGTTTCTTGGTTTGCTGCTAAAAAATACTGCGAATGTCAAGGAAAACGTTTGGCAACAATGGACGAATGGGAATATGTGGCAATGGCAGACACCAAAAAAATTGATGCACGAACCAAAAAAGAATTCAACGAATACATTTTATCCTGGTACGAGAAATCTAAAACCTATGAAAATGAGATTGGAAAAACGTTCAAAAACTATTGGGGCGTTTATGATATGCACGGTTTAGTTTGGGAATGGACATCTGACTTTAACAGCATCTTTTTATCAGGAGAATCTAGAAAAGATAAAAGTACAGACAAAAATCTTTTCTGCGGAAGCGGATCAGTAAATGCTTCCGATTTAATGGATTATGCGGCTTTTATGCGCTACGCCTTTAGAGGAAGTTTAAAAGCGCAATATTCAACTCGAAATCTTGGCTTTAGGTGTGCCAGCACAACAAAACCGAAAATCTAATTTAAAATTAGTTTACAATGAAAAAAATAGCCATGGCTTTTCTTCTCCTATTCTCATTTTACAGCTGTAAAGAAGCAGATAAAAAAGAAGCTAAAGTAGAAACAAATAAAGAAATTAGTGATTTATCGATTTATAATCTGCCATCAAAATGGACAACGCAAGACGGAAAAGATATCGAATTGAAATCACTTCGAGGAAATGTTCTCGTAATGGTAATGATTTATACGAGCTGCAAAGCTGCATGCCCAAGATTAGTAGCCGATATGCGTGATATTGAATCAAAACTCGAGAAAAAAACAAAACAGCATGTAAAATTGATTTTGGTTAGTATTGATCCGAAAACAGATACCCCGCAAAGATTAAAATCGTTTGCAATTGAAAATAAAATGAATCAAGATCCTTGGATTTTCCTTCGTTCGTCTGAAGAAAATACAAGAGAGTTTGCGGCAGTTTTGGCTGTCAATTACAAACAAATTTCACCAATAGATTTTTCGCATTCTAATATTATTAGCGTTTTTAATCCAGAAGGAGAATTGGTTTTTCAGCAAGAAGGTTTAGGTGTAAATAATGAAAAAACAATCGAAACCATAAATCAAGAAGCAGCAAAAATATAGATATTTAAATAGGTTAATTAGTAAGAAACAAGAGCAGGTTTATGATAAAATCGGCTCTTGTTTTTTATTTATATAAGAAGCCAAGTTAAGCTTCGGGGAAGCGAAATATTTATAGAAAAATCTAAATCATCTACATAGAGAGCTCCAGCGGAGCGAAATATTTATCAGGTTAACAAATTATAATCCTAATATGATTGTATAAATATATCGCTCCGCTGGAGCTTTTTATCTTCGCCAAACGTTTTCTATAAATATTTCGCTTCTCCGAAGCTTTACAATATGTCATCCCTCTAATATAAAAATGCCGTCCGCAGGGACTTAACTACTATGACAATATGATTTTCGTTTAATTATTGAACTCATCATTAAAAATAATCCCAAAACCAAAAGAATACTCAATATCAAAATACTTTGAAAATATCCAGGAAGAGTTCCTTCTCCAAAAAAGAAAAACCAGCCTTGCAGAAACAATAAAACTTCGGTTGCAATATATCCTAAAATAAAACACTTCACTCCTATTTTCAATATTCGAGAGTGAACAGAAAGCATTTTATTCTGAAGTAAAATTCCAAATAAAAATCCTGTTATGATTCCCAAAGTGGTTAAATGGATAAAACCAATCACAAAATTTCTGATTTGATGCGAAACTTCAGCTAAGTTTGGAAAAAGAGTCAGTAATTGAATTCCGACTTTCAAAAACAAAGAACACAAAGCCAAACCGTAAACTATTTTAGTCGTTTTATTTAATGTGTTTTTGAAATCACTGATTTGCGGTTTCAGCATTTTATAGAAATAAATAAAAGCCATCAACTGAATTAAAACTCCCAAAACATTGATATAACTCAAAACATCATCTTCGACAAACCATCGCACAGGAAAACAAACGGTTAAAAGTGTAGAAACAATAATCAAAAAGTAAAACTTTTTAAACTTTACCTCATCAATTTTATTTTGAAATTGTTTTAAAAACAAAGCTAGAATTGCCAATATGAACCAGCCATTAAACTGAAAATGCAGAAAAAACTGAATCGCAATCTGATAAAAAGCACTTTGTTTTCCTAATGTGCTCACGGCTGGGCCAAGGCACCAAACGCCGAAAGTCGATAAAACCATAAATAAAATTGAAGTCAATAAAAGCCTTTGCGATGGCGATTTATCTTTTGAGCAATCTTTCCAAACCAAACGGCAAAAAACATAACTCAGCAAAATATGCATGGTCGAAAAAACAATCGAAAACAAAGCATATCCTTGAATCGGAAAAGCAATCATCATTCCGACAACCGAAAACTCCGTAAGCCAGAATAAACGGTTATAAATTGGTTTCTGACTTTTTTCTTTCGGAATAAAAAAATGGACAACTAAAACATAAACAATCAAATACACCCAGCCTAGCATGGCAACATGTGAATGCGCATGAAGCAGAAAACTATAGTTTAGAAAATCTAAAGGAAACAGATACATCAACCGCATTAACAATCCGAAAACACAGGCAATCAGAAAATTAAAAAAACAACAAAGTATCCAACTTTTTTGAGAATTCATTTTAGAAATATTTTTAAAACACATAGAGACATAGATTTTTTATTTTCTACACAATCTTGTCATCCTGACGAAGGAAGGATCACACTAGAAATTCCACAAAGTATTTCTTCAATCTTTGTCGATTTCCGAGTGTGATTTCTCGTTCCTCGAAATGACAAACTTTACCGTAAAGCTCAGCAGCTAAAATTGCATTTCTTGAAATAAAAAACACCGATAATTATCATGTTTAGATATTCTATCGGTGCTTTTTCCACTATTAAAATTAACCTTTATTCTACTTCTACAAAGTCTTTTTCTAAAGTCACAGCTTTTGGAAATAAAATATTGTTTTCCAAATGAATATGTTTGTGCAAATCTGCTTCAAACTCTTTCAGCATCGCAAAAGTCACTCTGTAAGTTGTACAGGCATCTGCTGGTGGAGTGTAATTATTGGTCAATTCGGCAATTTCTCTAAAGCGTTCCCCTTCATTGTCATGTTCGTGCATCATCATCGCAATCGGATTGGAAACGGTTCCGAAAGATGGCTGATGTAAAATTCCATCTGTATCTTTCGTTTTCACCATTCTTTTTACAAATGGAAATAAAACCAATTCTTCTTTTTTCATGTGTTGAGATAATTCTCCTGCACAGCCAATAAACAATTCATTAATCTTAAATAATTCTGGATGATTTGCTCCATGAACTTTACACAATTTATCTAAAAACGGAAGCAAAACGTTTGTTTTTTCTTCTACATAACGATGATGTGTTTTCTCAATATAATCTGCCAATAAATCCAATGGCCATGAATTAAAATCAATGCTTCCATTATTTTCTGATTGTACCACTTGCAGTACATTTTCTAATAAAGCATCTGCATCAATATTTTGTTTTTCGCATACTTCGGTTACTGTTCGGTTTCCTTTGCAGCAAAAATCTATTCTATATTTAGAGAATACGGCAGCTGTTCTAAAATCCTCAGCTACAAATGATCCTATAGTTTTGTTTTTTAAATTTTCCATGATAATCAATTTTAAATTTTGTGTTTAATTTTTTTGTTTTTTAACGTCAGCTCAAATACAAACCAAGCCATTGTAATAAATCCTATTCCGAAAATAGAATCTCCAATAGCACGAAGCCATTTTAAAGTAATCATTGTTGGCTGTTGCATTAATTCTGATGAACGAGCATACCACATTCCGTGATTGATACTTTCAATTGCCTGCCAAACGCCAATTGGCAATAAACTCAAGATTGCCATTAGGAACAATCCAATATTTAAAGACCAGAAAGTGATTTTAAGCAGTTTAGTGTTCCAGCTTACATTTCGATATAAACTTCTCAATACAAATAATACCAGACCAATTCCCAACATTCCGTAAACTCCAAATAAAGCCGTATGTCCGTGCAAAGGCGTTGTATTTAATCCCTGAACATAATACAATGCGATTGGCGGATTAATAATGAATCCGAAGATTCCGGCACCAAGGAAATTCCAGAAGGCAACAGAAATCATAAAATAAATTGGCCATTTATAGTCTGCGATCCATTGCGTTGATTTTGAGATTTTATAGTTTTGATACGCTTCAAATCCGATTAAAGTCAGCGGAACCACTTCTAAAGCACTGAATGTTGCCCCCAAAGCCATAATTGCAGTTGGTGTTCCTGAGAAATAAAGGTGATGGAATGTTCCTAAAATACCTCCAGACATGAAAATAATGGTTGCAAAAAGCACATTTAAAGTTGCTGTTTTAGTCTTTAATAATCCTAAACGAACAAACAAGAACGCAATTACAACTGTAGCAAATACTTCGAAGAAACCTTCAACCCAAAGGTGAACTACCCACCATCTCCAATATTCAGCAATTGCAAGATTGGTTTGTCTTCCCCACATTAATCCAGCTCCGTAAAACATGGCAATTGCAGTACAAGAAACTAAGAACAAAATGATTAGGTTTTTCTCTTCTGTTTTTTTCTTTAAAACCGGAAGCAACGGACGAATCATTAAAGCCAACCATAAAAACAATCCCACTAAAAGAAAAATCTGCCAGAAACGTCCTAAATCAACATATTCGTAACCTTGATGTCCAAACCAGAAATTTTGAACTAAATTTAATTTCTGCATTACTCCAAACCATTGTCCAGCCATTGAACCTAAAACAATAATCAACAAGGCAATAAAGAGAAAATTAATACCAAAACACTGAAATCTAGGATCTTTGCCAGAAACAGCTGGAGCAATATACAATCCAGTTGCCAACCAAGCTGTTGCAATCCAGAAAATTGCCAATTGTGTGTGCCATGTACGTGTTACGGCATAAGGCAGAATTTTATCAATTGGAATTCCGTACAAACCATGTCCTTCTACTCCATAATGCGCTGTGATGATTCCGAAAACCATTTGTAAAACCATAAGCAAACTCACAATCCAGAAATATTTGGTAACCAATCCCATAGATTTTGTTTTTCCCTGCTTAATAAGCGGATCTTCTTTTGGAAGCGGAAATTCTTCTTCTTCACCCGATTTTGCATGATAGAACACTAAGATTCCGACACTCAAAATCAATAAAATAATACTAACTCCAGACCAAGCTAAAAGTTCTGTTGTTGCAGTATTTCCAACCAATTCATCTGAAGGCCAATTGTGCGTATAAGAAATGTCTCCATCTGGACGATTGGTAACTGTTGCCCAAGTTGCCCAAAAGAAAAAGGCATTCATTTTATGCATTCTTTCTACATCTTTGATAGAATTTTTAGGAATGGCATATTCTTCTCTCAGTTTATCAAATTGCGGATCATTTGTAAAAAGACCTTTATAATATTCGCTTAAATGCTCAATTGCAGCCAAACGATTTTCAGAAATGGTAAGCACTCCTGTTGCTGCGTCATACCGATTGGTTCTTAAATCTTCCTGAAGACGAATCTTTAAAGCCGATTGTTTTTCGGCGTCTAATTCATCATATTTTTGATTAAAATCTTTCTTAGCATAAATATCCAAGATAAAAACGGCTTCCCTGTGCAGCCAATCTGCGGTCCAGTCTGGGGCCACATAAGCGCCGTGCCCCCAGATAGATCCCACTTCCTGGCCACCTATACTTTGCCAGATATTTTGCCCGTCTTTAATTTCGCTTTCGCTAAAAACAACTTTACCAGAATCGGTTACAATTTCTTTTGGGACTGGTGGTGCTTGCTGATAGATTTCGTAACCAAAATAGCCCAGCACTGCAAATGATATACTCATTACCAATGCAAAAACCAGCCATAATTTTTTTTCTCTTTTCATTCTTTTTTTATTCAATAAAAGATATTTTTGTCTTTTATTAGTTTTTAAAAAAACTCCAAAGCCCGTTACAGCATTTGGAGCTTTTTGATTATTTACTCAACAATTAATACGCCTTTCATCATGGCTACGTGACCAGGGAAAGAGCAAATAAATGGATATGATCCTTTTTTATCAATTGTAAACTCGATTGTATCTTCTTCTCCACCACCAATTAATTTAGTGTGTGCAATGATTGAAGCTTTTTCAGATTCTGGAATATAATCAGTTGCTTTCGCATCATTCGCTTTTAAAGCAAAAGCTGCTTGGTCTGTTCCTTCTTGCAAAATCACTAAATTGTGTCCCATTGCTTCTTTTGGAATTTTACCAACGTGTTTCAAAGTCAATTTGATTGGTTTTCCGGCAACAGCTTTCAATTCATTTACATTAAATTGCATTTGGTCATTTCCTTCAATAACTAAAACATTTTCCTCTGTGGCTGCAACTGCTGGAGCTTGTTCGCCTTCAGTAGACGTTTCAATTGTTTCTGTCGGTTCAGCTGGAGTTGTTTCTTTTTTACCGCAAGAAGTAACTGCTAAAAATCCCATTAGGATTAATACTGAAATTTTGGTTTTTGTATTCATTTTTAAGATATTTAATAATATTAATTGTTCGAATTTGTTGCCTTGAGAAAGAAATCTCCCGATTTGACATCAGAAGCTAACTGTTCTAAAGTTGTATTTTTAAGCATTTCTAACAGCAACCCTCTAATCTTCTTAAACTCATGGTGAACCGGGCAAGGATGTTCTTCTGAGCATTCCTTTAATCCAATTCCACAACCGCTGTATATTTTATTTCCGTCAATAGCATCCACAATCTGAATTAATTTTATTGTTTTTGATGCTTCTGGCGAAACTTCAAATCCGCCCCCTACTCCTTTTGCCGAATGAATTATGCCACTTTTGGTTAAAATCTGCATAATCTTGGCTGTAAATGGTTCTGGCGAATCAATTTCTTTAGCTACATCTTTTATTCCAACCCTAATTCCTTTAGACGATTTGGTTGCAATAAATATTGAAGCTCTTATTCCGTACTCACATGCTTTTGAAAACATACATCCTTTATTAATTCCATACAAATATAGAGAGGTTTTAAATAAAAGACAAATTTATCTTTAATTATTTTTTTAGCATTTAGATATTATTTATAATGAAACTAATTAGCGCTAGTAAAAACACATATTCATCATTCAATTCTTATAAAAACCAATTTTAATTTTAACTTTGAGAGTATTAAATTTTAAATATTTAACAAATGCCTTTAAGCAATTCAAAAGACTTAAAACTGGCAGTCCTTATTGATGCAGACAATGTGCCCTACAGCAATGTAAAAGGCATGATGGAAGAAATTGCAAAACTAGGAACGCCAACTACGAAAAGAATTTATGCCGATTGGACGAAACCGAATGCAAATGGCTGGAAAAGCGTTTTATTGGAACATGCCATTACTCCTATTCAACAATATAGTTACACGGTCGGGAAAAACTCATCAGATTCGGCTCTTATTATCGATGCAATGGATTTGCTTTACTCTGGAAAATTAGATGGTTTCTGCATTGTTTCTAGCGATAGCGATTTTACAAGACTTGCGGTTAGACTTCGCGAATCGGGAATGAAAGTAATTGGCATTGGAGAAAAGAAAACGCCAAACTCTTTTATTGTAGCCTGCGACCGTTTTATTTATATTGAAGTTTTGGATGGTGCAACTCAAAAGAAAAAACCAAAAGCTGTAGCCGCAGATACTAAAAAACCAGTTGAAAAACCTGCTGAAAAAGCACTTCATAAAATTGACAAACAAACCATTGAACTTATTGAATCTACCATTGAAGATATTGAAGATGATGATGGCTGGGCATTTCTAGGAGATGTCGGCAATTTAATCGTGAAGAAAAAACCTGAATTTGACCCTCGAAATTATGGTTATTCAAAACTGACTCCAATGCTTAAATCATTAACCGATATTCTGGAGATTGACGAGAGAGAGTCGGATAAAAAAGGAATCAAGCACGTTTATGTACGCTTAAGATTCAACTAATTATCGCATTTATTACCTATTTAATTTTTTAAAAACATGAGAAAGAAATTCTTTATTTACGGATTCTTATTGTTTCTAATTGTTGCAGCAATTTACTATTACACAGGACGAGGTTATTTACTCGTTATTATTATCCCAATTTTGCTAATTGTGGGTATTTACAACGCATCTCAAGAAAAACATGCTATTTTAAGGAACTTTCCTGTTCTGGGCTATTTCAGATATTTATTTGAAATGATTGCGCCTGAGATTCAGCAGTATTTTATTGAAAGATCTACAGACGGAAAACCTTTTTCAAGAAACCAACGTTCTTTAGTATACCAAAGAGCCAAAAATATTGATTCGAGCACTCCGTTTGGAACGCAATTAAACTTAAATACAGAAAATTACGAAGGAATTAAACATTCTATTTTCCCTGCAAAAGTAAACGAAGAACTGCCTCGTGTGCTCGTTGGCGGAAAAGATTGCAAACAGCCTTATTCTGCTTCTTTATTTAATGTTTCGGCAATGAGTTTTGGTTCATTGAGCGAACATGCAGTTCGCGCCATTAATATTGGAGCAAAAAAAGGTAATTTTTATCAAAACACAGGAGAAGGCGGATTAACTGAATTTCATCTTGAAGGCGGTGGAGACATTACGTGGCAAATTGGAACAGGGTATTTTGGATGCCGCGATGCCGAAGGAAATTTCAGTCCTGAAAACTTCAAAGAAAAAGCCAATCTTCCAAATGTAAAAATGATCGAGATTAAACTTTCTCAAGGTGCAAAACCAGGTCATGGAGGTGTTCTTCCAGCTCGAAAAAACACGGAACAGATTGCTAAAATTAGAGGTGTTGTGCCTCATACAATGATTCTTTCTCCTCCAGGCCATCATGCTTTTTCTGATTCCAAAGGGTTAATTCAGTTCATAAAACAATTGCGTGATTTATCTAACGGAAAACCAATTGGTTTTAAATTATGTATTGGAAATACCGCTGAGTTTGAAGCTATCTGTCAAGAAATGATTAACGATGATACTTACCCAGATTTTATTACCGTTGACGGCGCCGAAGGAGGAACAGGGGCTGCTCCGCTTGAATTTGCAGATGGTGTCGGAATGCCTTTTGAACCGGCATTAATTTTCGTAAACAAAACTTTAGTACGTTTAGGTATTCGCGATAAAATGCGCATTATCGGAAGTGGAAAAATTATTTCTGGTTATTCTATTCTGCATGCAATTGCTTTGGGTGCCGATATGTGCAACAGCGCAAGAGGATTTATGTTTTCTTTAGGCTGTATTCAGGCTTTACGCTGCCATAATAACGAATGTCCAACGGGAGTAGCAACGCAAAACAAAATGCTTATGAAAGGTTTAGTTGTGACGGATAAATCAGAAAGAGTGTTTCACTTTCATAAAAACACACTTCATTCTGCAAATGAACTTTTGGCTGCAGCCGGAAAAACATCTTTTGCAGATGTTGATATCAATATTTTTATGCGCGGAGATGAGTTTACCAACTTATCAGAACTCTATTTCCCAGATAATCTTAAAAACGTTACTCAATTCTCATAAACAAAAAGCCTCTTCAAAATTGAAGAGGCTTTTTGTTTATTTGAAATAAGGCAATCAAATAATCGAAATTCATTCCGTAGGAATGTCTCATTGGTAGAATTAAATTTGAGTTATTTTTACGCGTACGTTCCGTAGGAACGTTTGATTAACAATACATATATTCAACATAAAAAACAGGTGTCCCTACAGGACACAATGCAAAACAATACCTTTTTTCTACCGATGAGATATTCCTAACGGAATATTAAGAATTGTTTATGTCTATAATTTTGCCGTTTCTTTTCCTGCTTTTGCAGTTCCTTCTAAAACTGCTAACTCATCTTGATCTACTAATTCTTGAGCCAAAATAGCATTATTATAGGCTAAGAAATACACATCAAACTTTACTCCTTCTGCAATAAGAGAAGACGAAATCTGATCGTTTTTAATCATCTCTTTTAATAAGTCTGGGAAAGATTCTTTGTAGGCTAATTTGTTTGCATCGTTTTCTTCTAAATTAGTTTCAATTCTAATTTCGATTTTATTGTCATTTAGAAAAGCTTTTGCCGATGTACTCGTAATTCCGCTACCTTTTATCGAGACAGAATTATTGTAATTACTTACATGTTCCTGTATTTTCTGCTTGGTATTTTTACAGCTTACTAAAAATAATGCAAAAGCAAACGCAAATGCGATTTGGGTAATTTTTTTCATAAATTTTTGGTTTAATAGTTATTTTTTAACTCAAACATAATTAATTTATAACTTAAAACCAACATTCAATTACAAAAAACAAGGCTCCAATTCTTTGAAAACAAACCGGTTAGAATCTTAAAACAATATAATTTGTAAGAATAAAATATTTCTTTTACACTTAACTTTTAACTGCAAATACAAAAAAGTCTCTTTAAATAAACTTTAAAGAGACTTTTAATATGTAAGAATTAAAATAATTTGTTTTCTGCAAAAACTCAATCTTTTATTTCAAAAAATCTTTAAGAGATTCACCTGTTAAGGTTTCCTTATCTAAAACGGTATTATCGTCTGCCAGAAAATAAACATCAAACTTTACCCCTTCTTCAATTAATTGCCTCGGAATCTCGTCTTTGCCAATCATTGTTTTTATCAATTTTGGAAAAGAAATAACAGCTGCCGATTTGTTAGCTTCATTTTGCTCTAAATCAGTTTCAAATCGCAATTCAATTTTATCGTCATTAATATAACCTCTTGCCGTGGTAAGTGTTACATTATCGGCTCTAAAGCTTGGCGCAATGTTTTTGTTGTATGTAACAACATACTCTTGAAGTTTTTGTTTGGTATTTTTACAGCTTACAAGTGTTACTACCATCACTATTACAAAGGCAACTTGGCTTATTTTCTTTAGCATAATATTCTATTTTAGTTTTTGAAGTCTTAATAATGCCTCAAGATAGTAATAATCTGCGTAATTTATAGAACAATCTATTTCACTATTTGCTGGTTTATGTCCTGTTGAATGCAATAAAAATGCTGAATTCACATCGTGGCTTTGATAATTATCTGAAAGCGAAACGATCATCTTCTTCGCTTTTGTCAAATATTCAGCTTTTAAATTCTTGTCTTTTGTGTAAGAACTTAATTCTAAAAGTGCAGAAGATACAATCGCAGCAGCCGAAGCGTCTCTTGGTTCGTTAGGAATGTTTGGCGCATTAAAATCCCAATACGGAATTAAATCTTCTGTCGTTAATTTATCCAAGTAAACACGCACTAATTTATGGGCAAAATCTAAAAACTTAGTGTCTTTTGTTTCCCTGTAAGTCATAGTAAAACCATAAATAGCCCATGCTTGGCCGCGCGCCCACATACTATCATCACTATATCCTTGAGCTGTTCTTCCTTTTATTTTTTTACCCGTTTCAAAATCATAGATTATAACATGATAAGAAGTATTATCTGGTCTAAAATGATTTGCCATTGTAGTTTCGGCATGTTTTACAGCGATATCATATAACTTTTTATTTCCACCATTTTTTGAAGCCCAAAACAAAAGCTCCAAATTCATCATATTATCAATAATGGTATTGTGACCGCCCATTTTATTATGAGGCCAAGATTGGATTGTTCCCACTTTTGGGTTAAAAAGCGTTGCTAATGTATCGGCTGTTTTTAGAATAATTTCTTTGTATTCTGGATTTTTGGTCAATCTGTATCCGTTTCCGAAACTATTAAAAATTTGCGCTTCGATAATTTTTTGTTAAAGATATAAAAATGTTTAATTCGCAAAAAAGTTCTTTACCTTAGTTGACAAATTTTGCACTATTTGTGAC